>SLMS01000030.1 GCA_007133495.1 Candidatus Sumerlaeota bacterium
AGGAGCCATGGCCAGAGCGCCCCCGATTCAAGGAATCCGAACCCGATTTCGTAGCTTCTGACAATAAGATCGGCGAAAAGGAGCCCCGCCACGGGAATATAGACGGCGCTGGCGATGATCGTGACGATGGGGGAGCGCGAGTAGAGCCGGATTGTCCCGGTGAAAAGGATCAGCGCCGGCAGGCCGGTCAGGACGAGCAGACCCGTCATCCCGAACACGCGGACGATCCCTGCCTCCGGCGCGGCCTCAGTGTGAACGGTAGCGGCGAGAAAAGCTGCGGACAACAGCGCGGCTGCGAAGAGTATCCCCACGCGGCTGGCGAGGGCGCCCAGTTTCGCTCGCAGAATCGCGCTGTTCGGAATGGGAAGCGCATAGAGCCAGCAACGCGTCCGCTCGTCCTCCTCCCTTTGCCAGAGGAGTGCGGATTCAAGAGCGACGGCAAAAAGCAGTGCGAAGAGGAGCACCGTCAACGAACCCGTGAGCTGATCCACGCCGTGGAAAAACATCGCTTCAAGCAACCGGATGACCGGCCACGGCGCGGCCAGTAGAAGGAGGGCCAGCCCGCCCGTCAGCCAGCGGCGTGTGATCCACTCCTTCCACCGCAGGTCGCGTGCGGCGCTGCGTGTCTCGAAACCCTCGGGGTGCGTGACGCGCCAAGCTGCAAGCGCAAGCGCCAGGCCGCATCCGGCCGCCAGCATCGGCATGGAGAACGCATTCTCCTGAAGGGCGTGGCGGAGCGTCGGCGAATCACCCATCGCAAGCGCCGCCCAGCCGTAAACGACGGCGATCGTGCCGCCGATCAGCGTCGCCGGAATGACCCTGCGTATCCACGTTCCCGCCGCGAGGCCGAACGTAAAGAAGAGCACTCCCCAGAGCAGCACCGGCCCTTCCACCACACCCGGCGAGGCGCCGGTGCGAACGGCAAGGAGGACAATGGCACTCACTATCCACGCAGCAACGAACCAGATAATAAGTGCCAGAAGTGAGCCGGCTATCTTTTCGCCCAGCACCCGAAGCGGGTGCACCGGCAACTGACGCACGAACATCGCCGTGCCGTTCTCCTCCTCCTCTGCGCCACAGAGCACGCCCACAAGGAAGAACGCCGTCACGAAGATCGCCGTCAGCGAGTTCAGGACTAGTTGTGGATCGGGTGGCAGCCAGGTCCCGAACGCCACCCTCCAGAGTGAGGGTAGAAAAACCACCAAAAGGTGCAGCAGCAGGAGGGCCGTCAGGGCCGGTCCGGCCGCCAGGACCTCGCGGCCGACAAGTCCCCGCAGAGGCCCGGCAAGCGGTATGGCGGGGCGAACCCGCGGGAGGGCGGCCATCACACTGACCCCCTTTCGGCGGCGCGGACCACCTCGATGAAGGCATCCTCAAGCGGCAGCGGCTCGATGGTGAAGCCGCGTGCGCCGAGTGCCTCCACCTCGGCGGCAATGGCCTTCTCGTCGCCGGAGCGGACGGCCGCTTCAGCGTCGCGTCCGTTCGATCGGCTGGTCAGCAGTCCGGATAGACGGAAATCCGTGGGCGCGGGCCCTTCGAAGTCCATCCGTACCCGGCGCAGACCGGCGAGGAACTCCTCCGCCGTCTGGGCGAACAGCAGCCGGCCTTCATGCAGGATGCCCACGTGGTCCACCAGCCCCGCCAGCTCTGAAACGATGTGTGAGGAGACGAAAACCGTGCGCCCGGATTCCTGGTACTCCGCAAGGATGCCCTCGATGAATTCGCGCCGGGCGATGGGATCGAGCCCGGAGGTGGGCTCGTCGAGCACGAGCAGCTCCGGATTGAACGCCATGGCGAGGACCAGCGACGTCTTGGCCTTCATGCCCTTGCTGAGTTCGTTAATGCGTGCATCGCGCGGCAGGCGGAAGTGCGCCAACAGGTGATCGGCCCGTGCCCGGTCCCATTCCTTCGAGCGATAGCAGGCGGCGAAATCGAGCGTCTGGCCGATGGTCATCCAGTCATAGAAGATCGGCGCCTCGGGCACGTAGCCCACACGGCGTTTGATCTCCACGGGTTCGCGGCCGGGGTCGAGCCCGAGCACCCTGGCGTCACCCTGGTGGCGGGCCAGCAGTCCCATCAGCATGCGGATGGTGGTGGATTTTCCGGCGCCGTTCAGCCCGAGAAAGCCGAAAACGGAGCCCTTGGGGACCTCCAGGTCGAGGTCCTGCACGACCCAGCGCCCCCGGAAGCGGCGCCCAAGGCTTGTTGTGGTGATGACGGAGTCGGTACTCATGATGGCTTGTTCCTCCCTTCGCTGGATTCCGGCCCCGGGGCCGGGTCTGAGGCATCTCCGCCCGGGAGGCGGACGTGTTCGAGGCGCTCGCGCAGCAACCCCTCGAGTTCGCCGCCGTCGAGGCGGAACTGGTGGGCCAGGGCGAGCAACTCGTCCATTCGCTCGGCGAGTATCCGGCGCGAGCGCTCACGGCCGTGGGCGGGGGCTTCTCCGCTGATGAACGACCCCTGGCCTGTTCGAGTGTGGAGGAAGCCCTCCCGTTCCAGTTCCGCGTAGGCACGGGCCACGGTGTTGCGGTTGGTGCGGGTTTGGACCGCCACCTCGCGGATGGTCGGGAGCCGGTCTCCTGTCTGGAGCCGGCCGCTGGCCACGGCGTACTTCGCCTGGTCGATGATCTGTTGGTAAACGGGCTTGGGTGAGTTTGGGTCGATGTGGAAGATCATGGTCGTTTGTCCTATGCCATCTAGGACATGGGGCATGTCCCCCCTCCCGTCAACGGAAATCGACAGGGTGGAACCTTTTTTTGCATCGGGGTGGCGGCGGGATGCCTATGGACACGCGGTTTCAACCCCCGGTACGCATTCGGAAGAAAGAGAGGAAAGACACCCCGGTTGTGTGCGGGCAACCCGCCGGCCGGAGAGGATGGAGTGGGCATGTACGAGATCCGGGAGTACCGGGACGGGGACCTGGAGGCGGTGGTGGACGCGTGGAACGAGGCGTTGCCGCTGGAGGCGCTGACGGCGGAGCAGTTCGTCCGGCGCGTGCTGCTGGACCCCAACCGCGAGCGCGAAAGCCTCCAGCTTGCCGTCGATCCGGCCGGGCGCGTGGTGGGGCTGGCGCTGTGTCTGGTGTTGCGGCGACCGCTGGAGAAGATCGGCCTGATGGAGCACCGCGGCTTCATCACCGCCTTTGGCGTGCGGCCCGAAGCACGGGAGGCCGGCGCGCGGGAGATGCTGCTGGACGCGGCGGAGAGGTTCTTCCAGGCGCGGAATCGCCGCGAGGTGACGCTGTCGCCCTACCCGCCGAATTATTTCGTGCCGGGTATAGACAAGGAGCGCTACGCGGACACGCTGGCGTTTCTCCTCGGGAGGGGGTACGAGGAGTTCGTCGAGGCGATAGCGATGGATGCGCCGATCGGCCAGTTCGAAATCGCGGGCGAAGTGCTCGACCGCGAGGCGGCGCTGGCGGGCGAGGGCGTCGTTGTGGAGCCCGTAACGCCGGACCGCCTGACGGCGTTCCTGGACTTCATGCGGGAGGACATGCCGGGCGACTGGGTTGAGGACGCTCGGCAGTTGCTCGCGAAGGTGGCGGCAGGGGAGGCGCCGCGTGCGTCCGTCTTCCTTGCCCGCGACGGCGAGCGCCCCATCGGATACTGCAAGTTCGAAGGGGAGCACTTCGGCCCCTTCGGCGTGGCGGAAGGCTATCAGGGCCGCGGCGTGGGGTCGGTGCTGCTCGCGCGGACGCTGCTCCAGATGCGGATCGAGGGCCACCACGCGGCGTATGTTCTCTGGACGGGCGAGCGCGCCGCCCGCGGGGTGTATCGGCGGTTGGGCTTTACCGTCTCGCGGAGGTTTGCTTTGCTTCGCAAGACGCTGGGAGCCGGGGAGGAGTCGTAATGAGCGGCCAAACCAAGCACCGGAAAACTGCACCGCGGTGGCTGTGGGCCGGAGGGGCCCTCGGTGCGGTGGCGCTGTCCGCCGGGGCGCTTTTGAGTGCGTGCCTTGGCCCTCGTGCACCGGAGGGGAAAATTCTGGTCGAGTTCTGGGACTTCCCGCGCCTGCCGGCCGTCAGCGAATGGCTGGAGGAGAAAATCGCCGAGTTCGAAGAGCAGAACCCTGATGTGCACGTTTCCTTCACCCGTCTCAGTTGGGGCCGCGGGGTCGAACGGCTGGACATTGCAGCGTTCGCCAACCGGCCGCCGGACCTTGCCGGGGCAACGTTGCAGCTCAAGTACGTCGAGGCCGGGTTGCTTGAACCGCTGGACAGGTACCTCGACGAGGAAATGCCCGGCGGGGGAGGAATGACCTGGCGCGAGGATATCCACCCCGAAGTCCTGGACGCCGTGCAGTGGGAGGACGAAACGTGGGCCTTTCCGTGGTACAAGGAGGGGTTTATTATACTCCTCAATCTTGATATTCTCGAGGAGCGCGGTGTCTCGCCTCCCGAGGATGGCACCTGGGATTGGGACACATTCATAGACAAAATGCAGCGGCTCACTTTCGACCGCACGGGCGACGGACAGACGGACGTTTATGGCATCGGGTTCAATACGGGGCGGGAGAAGTGGGAGGCGTACCCCTTTTTGTTTGGCGAGGGCATGGAGCTGATCAGCGAGGATGGCCGCACGTCGCTCGTCAATTCCGAGGCCACGCGCCGCGGCATTCAGCGGCTTCTCGATATGGAATTCGAGTACCAGGTAAGCCTTCCCGGGGCTGGTGGCATCACCGACGATACGACATGGACGGCGTTCACCGGGCGTGACCGCCGGCTGGCCGCCACCTGCCAGGGCCTCTGGGCCATCAACGCGGTCGTTGTGCAAAACCAGCGGCTGCGCGAAGCTGAGGAAGAAGCGCGGCGAACCGGCCGGCCGCTGGGAGACCTGCCCGAGCCGGTGCGTGTCGCAGTGGCGCATTACCCAAGGATGCCGGGGCAGGAGCAGATCATGGGCTCCTACGGCATCGGGTCCTATATGGTTTTCCGCCGGCCTCATGCTCCGGAACGGACCGAGGCGGCGGCACGGCTGGCGCGGTTTCTTACACTCGAAGCGGGACAGGAAATAAACCGCGAGGCGGGCCTGCTGCCGAGCAGAATATCGAAACTGCACGTACTTGAAGACCATCCGATGTTCGAGAATATACTCGACTACCTGCCCGGAGCGATCAGCCCTCCGGCCCATCCGGTGTGGCGGCAGATGGACCACGTGATCGGACAGCAACTCCAGCTTGCGCTGCTGCGCCGCGTGGGCGTGGACGAGGCCGTCACCAATATGGGCGAACGGACGCAGATGATTCTCGACGATTATTGGCACAGCCGCGATGCAGCGGAATATGCCCTCACAGGACGGCCCGATGGAGAAGAGGCCGGGGAGGAACCGGGCCAATGACAGTCCGTGGAGGGCGGAAACCGGCGTGACTTCCAGACAGGCAAGAAAGCAGGCGATTTCCGCCTATGCGATGCTCGCACCGGTGCTCGTCCTGTTCGTCGTGTTCATCGGGCTTCCGATGGCGCTGGCAGTTGTGGTCGCGTTCAAGCGCGTGGATATGGCACAGGGGCTGCTGGCGAGCCCGTGGGTTGGTTTTCAGAATTTCCGCGACCTGTTCGGCAGCGCCCTGGTAGCGGAACGGGTTCACCGGTCGTTCTACAATACGCTCCTGTTTACTATATGTTTCGTCCCGCTGAACATGCTCGCGTCGCTGGCGATTGCGACGCTCATCCATTCGGTGGGGAAGCGCGGCCAGACGTTCTACCGTGCGGCATTTTTTCTCCCGTCGGTAACATCCGCGATCGTATTCGCGATGATCTGGAAGTGGCTTTACGATCCGAACTTCGGCCTGCTGAACCACGTGCTGGGCTATGCCGGGCTCGGACCCATCAACTGGACGGGCGATCCCAACTGGGCGATATGGTCGGTGATTCTTGCGGCGCTGGCGGCCGGGCCGGGGGCGAATATACTGATCTATCTTGCTGCGCTCGGGAGCGTGTCCGAGGACCTTGTCGAAGCGGCCAAGGTGGACGGCGCGAATCCGCTTGTACGATGGTGGAACGTGACGGTTCCGGCCATCAAACACGTCACGCTGTACCTGATCGTTCTCAATACGATCGGGTCGTTTCAGGTGTTCGAGTTGGTGTTTATCCTGACCGAGGGCGGCCCGGCCGGTGCCTCCACGGTGATAGTCTATGAAATATACTCGCTGGCCTTCACGGAGGGCCGTTACGGGCTGGCGGGCGCGCTTTCGTTGATTTTGCTTGGGATCGTGATGATCTTTACATGGACGCAGTTTGCCCTGTTTGGCAAGGATTCGCAGGAGACTTACGCTCCCGGTTTCGCTGAACGTGTGATCGGGCGCATCAACGACGGTATTGGAGCGGTGTTCGTGGTCGTTGGCGATACCATCGAGGTGGCGCTCAGGAAAATCCGTCAGGCCGTGCTTCCCAAGCGCGAACGCACTCCGCAGGAAATGTTGGAGCAATACTCCCGGCCACCACTCATTTCTCCTGCGGTCTGGCGTTCGATCCCCCTGCACCTTTTTCTTTTTCCACTGGCCTTTCTTCTTCTTTTTCCGATGATCTGGATGTTTCTGTCCGCGTTTACGCCGCGCATTTACCTCCAGACGAGCCCTCCCGAGATTGCGCTGGCGCACCTCTCGCTTGAGAACTACCTGCGTCTGAGGGACGACGCACCGAACATCCTCCGGTGGTTCTGGAACAGCCTCTACATTTCGGTCGTCATCACGGGTGTGCAGCTCATGCTGAGCTGCCTTGCCGGCTATGTATTCGCCCGGTTGACGTTCCCTGGCCGCGGAATTATTTTCGGTGTGTTCATCGCATCGATCATTCTGCCGTTCCAGGCGCTGATCATTCCGCTTTTCATCGTCATTTCCAGCGGCTTCCGCAACACTCTCGGCATCGACGTTCTGGATACGCACTGGGCGGTCATGCTGCCGGCACTTTGTGCGCCGGTCGGGATTTTTCTCATGCGGCAGTATATCGCCGGGATGCCGCGTGAACTGGACGAGGCGGCGCGTATAGACGGTTGCGGGGACTTCACGACCTGGTGGATGATCATTCTGCCGCTCTGCAAGCCCGTGCTGGGCGCGTGGGGGATTCTGACGTTTACGGCGGCATGGAAGAACTTCTTCTGGCCGTTTGTAGTGCTGGGCTCCGAGGGCCTCTTCACCCTCGAGGTGGGCCTTCAATCCCTCCAGCAACAGCACACGCAGGACTACGGCCTGGTGATGGCTGGCGCCACCGCGTCCGCCGTCCCGATGATTATTGTTTTCTTCATATTCCAGAAACAGATCGTGCGCGGACTGACCTTCGGCGCCGTGAAAGGATAGACAGAATGAGCAACAGCGGTGACTATACATGGGACCACGGAGCCATCATCCGTGCCCCGCGGAATGAGAAGAAGATCGCTCTCATATTCACCGGCGGGGACTTCGGCGAAGGCACGGAAACCGTGCTCGACGCCTTGAAGGACCATGCCGCCCCCGGCTCGTTCTTCTTCACCGGAGATTACCTGCGCAATGAGGCCCACCAGAAGTCCATCGCGCGCCTGCTGCGCGAGGGCCATTACATGGGGCCGCATTCGGACGGCCATCCGCTCTACTGTCCGTGGGACGACCGGTCAAAGACGCTGGTGACCCGGGAGGAGTTCCACCGCGACCTCGAAAAGAACCTCGCCGATCTTGAAGCGGCCGGCGTCCGGCGCACCTCCATCCGCTGGTGGATTCCTCCTTATGAATGGTATAACGAGGACATCGTCCGCTGGTCTCTCGAAATGGACATCCAGTTGTTCAACTTCACTCCGGGCACCCTGTCCAATGCCGACTATACGACCGATGACGCGCCGAATTACCGCTCCTCCGAGACGATCTACCGCAGCATTCTCGACTATGAGTCGCAGCACGATGACGGGCTGAACGGGTTTCTCCTGCTCACACACGTTGGGTCCGGACCCGGCCGGCGCGACAAGTTCCACCACCGCCTGCACAGCCTTGTTGCCGAGCTTGCCGGGCGTGGCTATACATTCGAGCGGGTTGATCAATTGCTCAGGAACGCCCCGCTCGAACAGCCTCCAAACGGATAGACGCCTTCCTCTCCAACCCTGAAAGGGCTACTTCCATGCGCCTGCTCTGCACACTTCTTCTCTCCGCTCCTTTTTTCGCCGCCCCGGGTTGTGTCCGGTTTGCCCCGGAGAGTTTCCCCGCCGGCCCCGCCCAGGAGGACCCTTCGGCCGGCAGCACTCTTCGTTGGCTCGACGCGGCCGAGCTTCATCTTGAGGGAAAGGGCTGGCATGAACCCGCCCGCCCCTTTACGCGTCTTCCCGCCCGTGCTGAAGGAGAGGTGAGCGACCTTGTCTGGCAGCTTTCCCACAACACCGCCGGCCTTGCTGTGCGGTTTCATACAGACGCCCCGGAGATACACGCCCGCTGGTCCGGCGGTGGCGCCATGAACCACATGGCCGCTTCCGGGGTGAGTGGCCTTGATCTATACAGGCGGAATGCGAACGGAGAGTGGACTTTCGCCGGAGTCGGCCGGCCGGATCCGGAAACGACCGAGCAACTGCTCGCCTCCAACGCATCCGGTGAGGAACGCGAGTACCTTCTTTTTCTCCCTCTCTATCAAAACGTGACACTGCTCGAAATCGGCATTGCTCCCGATGCCAGCTTCAGCCAGCCGGCCCCTGAGGGGAAGCCCATCGTCTTCTATGGCACGTCCATCGTGCAGGGTGGCTGCGCCTCCCGCACCGGCATGGCGCACGCGGCGATTTTGCGGCGATGGCTCGACCGCGAAGTTATCAATCTTGGCTTCTCCGGCGCCGCCCGCATGGAACCTGTAATGGCCGAACTCCTCGGGGAGTTGGACGCGGCCGTCTATGTGCTGGACTGCCTGCCAAACATGACGGATGAACTGGTGGAGGAGAACCTCGAGCGGTTCGTGCGCCGCCTTCGCGAACTCCGCCCCGGTGTGCCCGTGATTCTTGTGGAGCACCTCAAGCCCGAACTGGCCACCTCACGCAACGCCGCCCTGCACGATCTATACACCCGGCTGGTGGAGGAGGGCGAACCGGCACTCCATTACGTGGAGGGTTCCGAACTCCTCAGAGGCCGCGAGGAGGGCACCGTGGACGGCATTCACCCCACGGACCTTGGGTTCCTGCGCATGGCGGAGGCAATGGAGCGGCCGCTCCGGGAGGCACTGACCGCCCAGTAACGCCTTCCACGTATTGTTTCTTTTTTTGCGGGTAAGTTGACGGCGGCGCGCGGGTGCCCGATAGTGAATTCAAGCATGGAGGATCGTGGCCCGGTTGGTTCCGGCCGCGGCGCTGTAATGGGGATATTGGAGGGGGCTGATGAGAGAGAAACCTGTCTTGGAGCCGGTTTGCCGCCGGCTTTGCCTTGAACGTTCGTACAGTGTGTTTCATCGCCTGTTGGCCTTCCCCTTCACGGGCGAGCCGGTGCGCGGAATCCTCGGAGGCCGGCTGGTGCCGAACGAGATGTGCCGGTACCTGCTCTGCGATTACAACCCGGCCGAAGTGGAGGAGCAGGTCTCCCGGGGGCTTTGTGCGCACGACCGGCGCGTCCGTTTCGGGGCCATCGTCCTTGCAGGGGAACTCGCCTTCACCTGGAAGAACGAGCGCCTCTTGCGGGAGCTTCAGGCGATAGCCAGGGACCGCCACGACCCGTTGCAGAGCGAGGCGGCGGGCGAACTCTCCCGCAGGACGCTCCTGAAGGCCAACGCGCCGGACCACCCACCGGGCGGCGCCCCGCGGCGACTCATGACGGAGCCCGACGCCTGGCCGGGCGGGGAGCTTCGTGCCGCGGCCGGGCGGGAGCGAATCCACACAGCCGCGGCCATGGAGCGGAGTGAGGCCCCAGGCTGGCTGGGTTACGTGCTGGGCATCGCGGCGGTTGTGGGGGCGGTCGCCGTGCTCGCCTTCGTGGACCTGTGGTTTCGCAAGCTTGGGTACGGGCCCTGGCCGATGATGGCACTCTTCTCCGGGTCGATGGCCTTCCTTTGCCTTATGCCCGAGCGCCGTCTGCTGTCGGACGTGGCAGGGCTGCTGGCGGTGCTGCTGCCGTTTGCGATGATCG
>SLMS01000097.1 GCA_007133495.1 Candidatus Sumerlaeota bacterium
CGGCGTTGGTGTCGCTTTCGATGCGGAAGGACCAGGTATCCTCGTCCACTTGTTCAAAATCGGTGCCGTTGCCGGATACCATGCCGGAGTATAAGGTGACCTCTGCGGAGGCGGTGGCGGAGAGCAGCCCGGCGGAGAGAGCCAGGGCGAGGAGAGAGGTGGGGGTGGTGAATTGCATGGACACGGGGTCCTTCTTGAATTTGGCGGGCGAAGCCCGGTGGTGTTCTTGGGGGGAGCATTGAGCAGGGACGAACCTCCCCGCCCATGGTGCATCCTGGTCCACTTGTCAATCAGGGAGTGGGCCGGGCCGGCATCAGCGCATCGGTGCGCTTCCAGGCCCTGACGTGGTCCACTTCCTTTGCTGCCTCGTTATTGGCCGGCGGGTTGTTCGCGTCCACAGCCAGGTTGGTGATCAGATTCATCGGTTCGGTGGGGGCATTCGGGGTTTCGTGAACGGCCTCGCCGTTCAGGTAGAAGGTGACGCCATCGGGCCGTATGTCGGCTCCGTACACGTTCCATTCGCCGGGGCTGGTGTTGTGCTCGGAGTAGTATATCCATTTGCCGCCGCCCCAAGGGTGGGTGGTGGCCAGGAACCGGTCTGCGTTCCAGCCGCTCCAGAACTCGTACACGTCGATTTCCTGCTGGGTTTGCCCGCCCGGCTGCTGCCAGGTCCAGAAGGCCGGCCAGAAACCCGGTTCGGTGGGGAGCTTTGCACGCTCTTCGATGTATCCGTAGGTGAAAGCGAAGGAGGGAGAGGTGGTCAGCAGGGCGGAGGTCCACTCGTACTCGTGGCCGGAGGGGCTTGTGTGGTTCTCGCGGCGGGCGGTCAGGATCAAACGGCCGCCGCGCACTTCTGCGTTGGCGGGCTGGTTCCATTCGAGTTGATCGTTGTGCCCACGATTGCCCTGTTGGTGGTCACGCTGTGAGGAGCTGCGGTGTGTCCACTTTTCCGTGTCGAGGCCATCTGCCTCGAAGGTGTCTTCGAAGACAAGCTCCCACTCCCCTGGTGCCGGGGGCGTGGGGGTCTCCGGCGGCTGTTCGGCGGAGACGGCGTTCCCACATAGAGGGCCGGATAAAAGCAGGGGGAGGAAAAATGCCAGGGTGCGAACAGGCGTGGGCATGATTCTCTCCCCCTGCGGAGGCAGCAAGGCGGCAGGCTCAGAAGAACTGCCACGCATCGACCGCGGTTTCGGGTGCTTCGAGTTCGAAATAATCGACAAGGGCCTTGGCCATGGCCACGCCAACGTCCAAATGCTGCTGCGGGGTCATCCAGGCGGAAGGTGTGGGCCCGAAGTTCTGGCGGTTGTAGGCGCCTTCGGGGGTGAAGGCGAGCACGCCGTAGTGGATGCGCTGGCGGTGATAGGCGAGTTGCTGACTGGTTGAGGCGCTGGCTCCGTGGGTTGGGTTGAAGTGCGGCGCGTGGTCGTTGACCATGGCAAGGTACGCGCGTGAGTCGTCGTGATAGCTCGCCGGATCGTGGTAGAGGGGCGGCTGCTGGCTGGAGTTGGCGTGGAAGGCGAAGTGAGGGTTGGCGCCGGAGGTGCTGTGCAGATCGGCGAAGAAGTCGTAGGAGAAGCCGTCGTCCACCCAGTCCTCAATCATCGTTTCGACGGCGACAACTTCGGGGGAGGTGGTCAGGTTCGCCGATCCGTCCCACACGCGGTTGAGGTTCACGCCGGCCTCGTTGTTCCGGTAGTTCCCGAGATAGACACCGTCAGGATTTACCATAGGTACGACATTGATGACGGCGTTGGCCCGCAACGCGCGCGCCTCCTCGTCCTCGGAGAGGATGAAGTCCATGAACGCTTCCATCGTGTAGGAGGCGGTGACTTCCGCGGAGTGAAGGCGCGCGATGAACCAGATGCCGAGTTTTTCGCCCGGGTCGCCGATGTCCCCGTCGCTGATCTGGAAGAAGTGGATGGGCCGCCCCTGGATGCTTTCACCAATGATGGCGTGGTCGGCGTAGGGGCTTGCCTGCCATTCGGTGAGTTTGGGCTGAAGCATGGTCCAGGTGTAGGGGTGATGGAAGGCGAAGCGCTCACTGTCGGTGGCGAGGGTGTGGGTGAAGCTGAACACGCCGCCGGAGTGACTCATGGGGCCGTCCACGTGGTCCCAGGTGTCGCCTCCGTCGGAGGAGACGATGGGACGGGCGGTGTTCCAATGGCCGGTCACGTTGGTGCTGCCGGTGTCCAGCAGGCGGAAGGTGAGTGTCTCGCCTTCGGCGCCGTTGACCTCAAAATAGAACCACTGGTTGTCGGAAGAGTTGGTGTCGGGCTCCAGATTGAAGGAGTAGGTCGTGGCATTGACCTGGGTGAAGTTGTGGCCGTTTCCCGACTCGAAGGACGAATCGAAGGTGACTTGGGCGCTGGCAATGGCCGGCATCAGGCCCGCCGCCAGGGCCAATGGCAGGAAATGCTGGTGGTGGGAAAACCTCATGGCGGGAAGAATCCTCCTCAGAATTTGCCGGCGGTGCCGGTAAGGCTCAATGAACAAACCAGGCATCAAACCTGGTCACGGGGGCTTCGAGTTCGTAGAATTCCGCAATGGCCTTGGCCATCGCCACGCCGACCTGACGGTGCTGCACGAGTGTCTGGAAAGCGCTGGGTGTTGGACCGTAGTTCTGCCGGCTGTACGTGCCCTCAGGGGTGAATGCGAGCACCCCGTATTGGGCGCGCTGGTTGTGGTAGGCAAGCTGCTGGTTCGTGCCCGAGGTGTCTCCGCGTGTGGGGTGAAAGAACGGGGCATGGTCGTTCACGAGCGACAGCCATTGCCGCGAATGGGCATGATAGTTCGGCGGATCGTGGTAGAGGGGCGGCTGCACCCCGGAGGCGGAGTGGAAGGCGAAGTGCGGCAGGGCGCCGGAGTGGCTGTGGATGTCCAGGAACATGTCGTAGGAGTGGCCTTCGTCCACCCACTCCGCGATGGCCTCCTGGACGGCCACGACTTCCGGCGCGATGGCCAGCGTGGCGGAGCCATCCCACATGCGGTTGAGGTCCCTGCCGGTGCGATTCCGCCGGTAGTTCCCCCACACGACGCCGTCGGGGTTCACCATGGGCACGACATTGAGCACGGTGTTGGCGCGGATGGCCCTCGCCTCCTCCTCTTCGGAGAGCACGAAGTCCATGAGAGCCTCCGTGCTGTAGGAGCTGGTGACCTCGGCGGCGTGCTGCCGGGCAATGATCCAGATGCCGATTTTCTCACCCGGTGCGCCCGTGTCCCCGTCGGTGACCTGCAGAAAGCGGATGGGTCTGCCCTCGACGCTCTGGCCGATGATGGAGTGCTCGACGTAGGGGCTGTCCACCCACTCGTCCATCCTTTCCTGTGCCATGGTCCAGGTGTAAGGGTAGTGGAAGGCAAAGCGCTCGCTGTCGCTTTCGAGCGTGTGGGTGAAACTGAACACGTTGTTGGAATGGCTCGTCGGCCCGTCCACGTGTTCCCAGGTTTCACCGCCATCGGAGGAGGCAACCGGGTGGGCTGTGCTCCAGTGATGAGGCACGTTGGTGTTGTTGGTCTCGAGAAGCCGGAAGGTGAGCGTTTCCCCCTCGGCGCCGTTGACCTCGAAGTAGTACCAGGCGCTGTTGGTGGAGTTTGTGTCCGTGTTGAGACGGAAGGACCAGGTGGTGTCGTTGACCTGCGTGAAGTCCCGTGCGTTGCCCGACTCGAAGGACGAGTCGAAGGTGATCTCCGCCGGGCCGGCTGCAACCAGCCCACCCGCCAGAGTGATGGCACCAAGAACCCTCAAAAGACCGCGCATGCGATGAACCTCCCCCCTTGGAATGCGTTGGTTGTGGCAGGCTGAGGGCGGCGGTGCAAGCACCAGTTTGGAGCGCGGATGCATGTACCCCGGCCGGATACCGCAGGGGCCGGGGTACCGTGCTCTCCGCCCGGGAGGATTATTCGACGTCGTCCTCATCTTCTTCGTCGTCCTCCTCAGGGTCTTCCTCATCGTCCTCGGGGTGGAGGGTGCGGTCGGGGTCGGCCGTGGCGAGGTCGAGTTCGCCGGGTTGGTCGAGAAGCACCTCCAGAGCCTTCTCCGTGGCTGCCTGGATCACCGGCGGATAGGTGTCATCGGTGCGCACGAAGGAGAAGGCGCTGACGATGATAGCCCCGCCGTCCGCCAACTCGATGATCCCTGCGTCGTGCCGGCAAGTAGGCGTACCGCCGGGCTTGGAGTAAAGTGTGGCGCTCTCCGGGAGGAGGCCGAGGAAGCGGCTCCCGCCCCGCCCGTTGCCACGGAGCATGTGTTCGAGCATCTCCTCGCTGGCCTCGGGGCTGACCAGCGCCCTGCGCCAGATCATGTAGAGCAGGCGGGAGGTGGCGTTTGTGCTCATCTTGTTGGAGTACTCGTAGTTGTCGGCGACGCGCTCGCCGAGGAATACGAACTCACGCCCGTAGAGCGGCACGCCGGCCGCGTAGGTCTTGTTGACCGCGAAAAGCTCCTCCAGCCCCAGCGCCTGCATGTAACGGTGGACGGTGTACTTCTTCCACTCGAAGGACTCGAGCGCCTCGCCTTCCAGTTCAGGTCCGAAGCCTGTGTTGCACAGCAGGTCGAAGATGCGCGAGGTGGCGGTGTTGCTGGAGACGTCCATCATGACGCGGATGTCGGACAGCAGGTCAGGCGTCATCCTGAGCTGGCCGGTGGCCACCTGATCGTAGGCGGCGACCATGTAGCACATCTTGACGACGCTTGCCGGATAGACAAGCGCGTCGCCCTGGTAGTGGCCAATGCGGGGGTCGCGCGGGTCGCGGGCGTCGAGGATGGTAAACCAGATTTCCTCCGGGGCCACCTTCCCCTCGCCGACCTCCTCGACGGCGGAGAGGGCGGCCTCCCGGGCGATTTCGTCGAGCGAGGCAACGGAGCGGGGCTCCTCCCCCACCGCACGGGACTCGGCCAGCGGGACCGTCCGCCAGCCGGGCGCTTCGCCTGCACCCCACAAGGTCAGCAGCGCCGCCATCGCGGCAGCGGGCAAGAGCCTGAACAGTCCTGACATGGAAAATTCCTCCAGTGATAAGATTCCGCCATTGGACCGCGGCCGGGCAGCGGCGCAAGCGGGACAATTGCCGGGCGCGCCGGCCTGTGGGGCCCCGGATGCCCTTTTTCTGCTGCGCCGGGCTCTTCGCCGCCCCTCAGGATCGTGACAACACCCCAAGGAGGCGGTCTCCTGTCATGCCCACGGACCAGTTTGCCCTGAGCACAAGCTTCGGAATGCATTCCCTGCCGCTGCTGCGGAGCGGTGCAACGCGCTCGATCAGTGCGGAAAATCCCACCGGCGCCAAGGGGGCGGGCGGACGGGCCAATTCAGGCCCCGGAGCCGGGCCGGCACGTCACCTCGGCCACGGATGGAAAATTTCGCCGTGCATCCTGCTCGGGCCGCACGAGCGGGCAGTGCTGGCGGACGTGGAAGGGCCGGGGGTCGTGCAGCATATCTGGATCACCACGGACAAGGCGAGCTGGCGGAAGATCGTCCTGCGGATGTGGTGGGACGGTGAGGAGACCCCCTCGGTCGAGGCGCCGCTTGGCGACTTTTTCGCCCAGGGTTGGAACGAGCACGCACCGGTCTCCAGCATCCCTGTCGCTGTCAATACGCGCGGAGCGCTGAACTGCTACTGGCCGATGCCCTTCCGCCGGCATGCACGGATCGAGGTGGAAAACCTGACGGAGGACGACCTGGGAATGTTCTTCCATCAGATCACCTATACGCTGACGGAGGTACCGGAGGATGCGGGCACTTTCCACGCACAGTTCCGCCGCACCAACCCGCTGCCGCGCAGGGAAGTGTATAGATTGCTGGACGGTGTTTCCGGCCGCGGGCATTACGTGGGGACCTACACCGGCTGGCAGGCCAACAGCACCGGCTGGTGGGGAGAGGGGGAACTCAAGTTCTACATGGACGGTGACGGGGAATATCCCACCATCTGCGGGACCGGGACCGAGGACTATTTCGGCGGTGCGTGGGGGTTCGAGGACCCGCCGGGGACGTATGTGACCTACACGACGCCATTCCTTGGGTTTCACCAGCACGTGGGCGGCGGCGGACAGACGCGGCAGGGCCGGCGGTTCGGTCTATACAGATGGCACCTGCCGGACCCGATCGTTTTCGAGAGCAGCCTCCGCATCACGATGCAGGCGCTCGGCATCGCACCGGAACGCGGCGGCATGGGGCGGTACTGGCCTCTCCGGGACGATATCTGCTCGGTGGCGTTTTGGTATCAGACGGAGCCGCACGCGCCGTTTCCCCCGCTCCCTGCGGAGGAGGACCTGGAAATCATCTGAAGTGCCGCGTTGTCAGAATTTGAAGCCGAGAATCTCGGTCCTGAGTTCCGGAGTGCGGTGCCTCCCAAGAAGCCCGAACAACAGGCGCGTGTGCCCGGTTCTTTCGTCCTCGGCGGTGCGCTTCGACTCATAGTCGAACAGGAGGAGATTGACGCGCCGGCGGGTGGTGGCCTCCTCGTCGCGCTCGTAGCGGATCATGTTGCCGAACCAGCGGACGGAGCGCTCCCCGGTCTCCTCGTTCCGGAAGCCCTCGTAGTACTTCCACAGCGGCGCGTAGAGCCTGTCGAGCTGCGGCACGTCGCTGAAGGGAAGGAGATGGAGCGCGTCGCGCCGCTCGTCGCCTTCCAGGCTCTGCCGGTAGCGGAAAAACGGAAAAATGAAGCGTGAGACGGCGCGCCGGCCGTCGTCGTGCTCGATCACCCGGTTTGTATAGAAGGGCACTGTATAGCTGCGGCGGTCTGTGCGGTCCGGCTCCCTGCGTTCATGGTACTGGTGAATGGGCCAAAGGATGGATTTGCGGACGCGGGTTTCGCCGGCCGTCCGGACATAGAAGGGAAAGACTCCGCCGCCAAGCATCGAGCGGGACGAGACATCCTCCGGGTCCACACCGGGGAGAGGACGCTTGTTTCGATACACGAACCAGAGAAAACGGTCCTCCACGGTCATTTCGCGCGTGTTGGTTTCGCGATTGTAGATTGCGAGCAGATATCCGGTGGAGGTGCGCCGGTGGACTTCCAGCCGGCCGTAGAAGGGAAATACCAGGTCCAGACTGACGTTCGGCCGGCGGAACCGCGCATAGAAGGGAATGAACATGGTGATATCTTCCTGCGCGGTATTGTCACGGGAAATCTGCCCGACGCGCCGGTGTCCGAGCGGCCAGAGCCAGTAACTGCGGCGGTATTCATCCTCCTTGCTTACATGGGCGAAAAGCGGCCAGAGCCGGAAGCCGCTCACCCGCGGGCCTGTATAGTAACCGGTAACCGGCCAGATGAAGGAGTATATCTCGTTGAAGTCCTCGCCCGTTCCCTGGGAGCTGTGCACAAACAGCGGCCAGAGGAAAAAACGAATGCGGTCCCGCGTCCAATAGTTTCGAAACTGACCGGCAATGGGGAATACGGCGCCGATCGTTTGCTCCCTTGGCGGGAAGAGCGGCACTGCCAGGCGTGCGTTCTCCGCGTACCATATAAACGGAAACAGAATGAAGTAACGGCCGCGGTCCCCCTGCGATCCATGAAAAAGGAGCGGAATCAACGTCCGGTCGAAATGCCGCTCCTCGTTGCGCATTCTGTCCCGCTGCCAGTATATGGGAAAAAGCCACGAGCTGGAATACTCCGTGGCGCGCGCCCGCTCCGGCCGGTAGCGGTGGGCGAAAATGGGCCAGAGTATATCAAAATCGAGTTCCCGCGATTCAAGGTCGCGCGACCAGACGAAAAGCGGGTGCAGCGCCACCCGGAACTCCTCCTCCGAAACGCGGTGCAGGATGAAAGGATAGAGAATCCTTGTGTCCCTTGGCTCGCCGTCGGCAATGGCCTGATCGGAATCGTACAGTGGAAACGCCTGCGCGGAGACCATTCCCGGGGTCCCCAGTGCGGCAAGGAAAAGAAGGAGAAAAGGCCCTGCAAGAAGGACGGACCGAACGGCCCGGGCGCGGAGTGCCTCACGCATTCGCGGGCTTGCCCTCCTCGCCGGTCTGCTCCTCGCCGGGGAGACGCAATTCGATATAAAAGGTGGTTCCCACGCCCTCCTCAGATTCGCAGCGCATGGTGCCGCCCATGTCTTCCACGCACTTCTTGCACATGGGCAGGCCGAGTCCGGTTCCCTGCGATCCCTTGGTGGTAAAGAAGGGGAGGAATATCTTCTCCAGCTTCTCCTGCGGGATGCCCGCACCGTTGTCACTGACGCTGAGAGTGACGAGTTTCCCCTGCCTGTCCGTGGAAACGCGGATGGCACCGGAATCGTGGTCGATGGCCTCGATGGCGTTGACGAGCAGGTTCATCAGGGTGCGCTGGAGCCCCGTCTCGTCGAGCATCATCGGCGGTATCTCCTCGTCGAGTTCCACTTCGAGCCCGACACGCTTTTCGATCAGCCGGTCGTGAACATCCGAGGCGATCGAGGCAACGAGTTCGTTGAGGTTCACCTCGGTGAGTTGCGGCGGCGTGTCGCTGCTGTACTGGAGCATCTCGCGCACCAGCCCGCCGATCCTGTCTATACCGCGGGAGACGACCGCCCAGCTTTCGCGCGCCGAGTCGAGGTCGCCCTTCTCCAGTGCCCGCTCCACCAGGTCCGCCCCGCCCTGGGAAAGCAGGAGGATGTTCTTCACGTTATGGCTGATGCCGGCGACGGTCTCCCCCACCGCAGCGAGCCGCTGGCGGTGGATCGCCTCCTTCTGCATGCGCATGTGGGCCAGCGCCACGCCGACTTCGGCAGCGACGACCGTCACGAACTCGAGGTCCTCCTCCACGAAGGAGCGCCCTTCGCTGGCCGTATCGAGGTGAAGCACCCCGAGCACCTCCTCCCCCACGATGAGCGGTGCACTGATGGTGGACTGCACCTTCGAGAAGAGGATGGAGTCGCTCAGGCCGAACCGCTCGTCCGTGCGGACGTTCCGGCTCAGAATCCCCATGCGCTGGCCGAGCACCTCCTTCAGGATGGCGCGCGAGACGGCGACCTGCGGCGGGTTGATGGGCTGCTCGCGGTACTTCACCGCGGCGATTTCCAGCTCCTCGCTGTGCCGGTGGAACCGCACCATGAAGACGCCCCGGTCGGCCTCCAGCACCTGGAAGAGCAGATCAAGGACGCGCTGGAGGATGTGTTTTTCCTGGTGCACGTCCAACCCGCGAAGCAATTCAGAGAGCCGGTAGAGCACCGACAGCCGCTGGGTCATCTTGACCAGCGCCTTGCGGTCGCGGCTGACGACTTCCTCGGGGACGAGGACGGCCGAGCGGCGCTTGCTTTCGATCTCCTCGGCGCGGAGGAAGGTGCGGTCGCCGGACGGGTCGCCCTCCTCCGCCTCCTCCGGCTCGTCCTCGACGATGTTGAGCATGCTGCTGCTGGTCGCGGGGGTCGGGGGCCGCTCCTCGGAAAGCGTGGCGAGGTTGCGGAAGACCAGCTCGACCTGGCCCAGACGAATTACGTCCCCGTCATGAACCGCGAGGCGGGTGACGCGCTCCTCGTTGACGAAGGTGCCGTTGGAGGAGTTCAGGTCCTCCAGGAGAAACAGGCCGTGTTCGGGGGAGATTTCGGCATGGAAGCGGGAGACCGAGTCCATGGGCAGGACGATGTCATTGCTGGGGTGCCGGCCGATGGTGGTCTTGCCTTCCCGGAGGGAAAAACTCGCGGGAAGACCCTCCTGCCTTCTTTTGAGGAGCAGGGAGACGGTGCTGGAGGCGGATTCAGGCATTCGCGTGGGGTGCTCTTGGTGGCAAGGTATCCTCCGGCCGTGGAGTGGGGCACGCCGGAGCGGTGCCGGGTCCCTCCGGTCAGCCTCCCACCCGCTCGATGCCAGCGTAATCGGGACGCGGCCGCGGGTCGATGGGGTCGAGTTCGAGGTGCACGCGCTTGGTGCTCGGCACGTAGAAGGGCATCATCTCCGCCAGCAGGTCCACGCCGGGCCAGAGCCAGACGGGCGCGCGGAAGCGGTGCCGCTCGCCCACCGGATGGTGACCCTCCTTGGTGGCGATGAAATCATAGTACCAGAACCA
>SLMS01000263.1 GCA_007133495.1 Candidatus Sumerlaeota bacterium
CATCCGTTTCACGCCTTACGGCATGGAGCGGCTGCGGGCACGCTTCGCCGCGGCCGGCATCGACATCCGCCAGGTACGTACGCGAACCGCCGCGTTGGCGGCCCTGGAGGCGTCCAGCCATGTGGTGGTCGAGCAGCTACGCGCCCTCGCCGGAGGCGATGAGGCGCTCACGCAAGCGCTCAGGCCGCTGCTGGATCAGGAGCATGGCTGAGGTGATCTTGCGCTGAAGGCGTAGGGATGAGGCGCCGGTGGCGGCACATGGGTCTGATCGCCCGATGCGCTGCGCTTATCGGGCCTACAGGTATGGCAGCGAACCGTAGGCCCGATAAGGCCAAAGGCCGCATCGGGCGAAGTAATGAAAGCCATGCCGCCTATTATAGGGCCGGGTTAATCAATGGGTGAGCCTACAACCCGCTCTTGATCTCGCCGATCTGTGGCAGGGGTGGGCGGTCGCCGGCGGCGACAGCGCGTAGCCAGGCGATCTCCAGGGCCCAGCCTTCAGGGCCGGCCGGGGTCTCCAGGAACATCGGTACGTCGCGGGTGCGCGGGTCGGTGACCAGGCGGATGAAGGCGTCGGGGCCGATCTCGCCGCGGCCGAGCAGGGCGTGGCGGTCCTTGCGGGAATCGAACGGCGCCTTCGAGTCGTTGACGTGGAAGGCGGCCAGCCGGTCGAGGCCGAGGGTGCGTTCGAAGGTCTCCAGCATCGTCTCCCAGCCGGCCTCGGTGTGCAGGGCGTAGCCGGCGGCGAAGGCGTGGGCGGTGTCGAGGCAGACGGCAAAGCGCTCCGGCTGGCGCACCTGCTCGATGATCGCGGCCAGCTCCTCGAAGGTGCGGCCGAGCGTGGTGCCCTGTCCGGCCACGTTCTCCAGCACCAGGGTGACGTCGGTCGCCTCGGGGTGTGCGTCACAGAGCAGGTCGAGCGTCTGCGCAATGCGGGCGATGCCGGCCTCGCGGCCGCTGTCGAGGTGGGCGCCGGGGTGGAAGTTGTAGAGCTCGATCCCCAGCCGATGGCAGCGCCCCAGTTCATCGACCATGTTGGCCAGCGAGCGGTCGCGCTTGTCCGCTTCCGGTGCCGCCGGGTTGACCAGATAGGAGCCGTGGCTCATCACGGTGGTGATGCCGCTGTCACGCCGTGCGCGGCGAAAGGCGTCGACCTCGGTCTCGGTGACCGCCTTGGCGTTCCAGGTACGCTGGTTGCGGGTGAAGAGCTGGATGCAGTCGCAGCCGATCTCGCGGCCGCGAGGCGGGGCCTGCTCCACTCCGCCGGCCGCGGAGACGTGGGCGCCGAGTTGCATGGGGGGCTCCTTTGAAAACGACGCATTATAACGTCGTGTGGCCGGCATAACTGGTAAACTGTTGCGGATGAGTTCCGCGATCGATCTGCACACCCACTCCACCGCATCCGACGGCACCCTCACGCCGGGAGCGCTGGTCGAGCTGGCCGCTGCACGCGGGGTCGAGGTGCTGGCGTTGACCGACCACGACCTGACCGACGGCCTCGACGAGGCGCAACAGGCGGCGCTTCGCTGTGGTATCCGCCTGGTGCCGGGGGTGGAGATCTCGGTCAGCTGGCGCGGCGGGCAGACGGTCCATGTGGTCGGGCTGGGGATCGATCCGACCCATCCGGAGCTGCGCGCCGGCCTGGCCCGGCTGCGTGACTATCGCGACTGGCGGGCGGGCGAGATTGCCCGGCGGCTGGAGAAGGCCGGTATCCCCGGTGCGCTGGAGGGGGCGCGACGCCACGCCCGCGGCGGCATTGTCGGGCGCATGCACTTTGGCCGTTTCCTGATCGAGAGTGGCCGGGCGCGTGACATGCGCGCGGTCTTTCGCCGCTTTCTGGTGCGCAACCGACCGGGTTACGTGGCCGGTGACTGGGCCGCACTGGACGAGGCGGTCGGCTGGATTCGCGCGGCGGGCGGGGTGGCGGTGCTGGCCCACCCGTTTCGCTACCGCCTCACGGCGACGCGACTGCGTGAGCTGATCGACGCCTTCCGCAGCAGCGGCGGGGCGGCGATCGAGGTCGTCTCCGGCCACCAACAGCCGTCGGAGACGGCGATGGGGGCCGAGCTGGCCGAGCGCTATGTGCTGTACGCCTCGCGCGGCTCCGACTACCATGGACCCAGCGAGAGCGGGCCGGAGCCGGGGCAGGTTGCCGTGGTGTGCTGCGCCGGAACGCCGGGCAGCGCGGCCTCCCCGTCCGTGCGACTCTGTGCCCCGCGCCTGCCGTGAGGGTTGCCACTGCGCCGCCCGGAGAGTAACGGAGTGACCATGAGCGAAGACTGGGAATCGAAACTCGGCAGGATGCGGGAGCTGGCGGACTGGGCCGAGCGTCTGGCCGGGCTGCGAGAACTGTCCGCCGATGGCGGCGAGGAGCGCGCCGTCCGGCTCGACGGGGTGAAGGCGCTCTGCTCGCGGCTCGGCGCGCGGGCCACGCAGGAAGGCCCGCCGGTGCTCGTGGCGGCGCTGACCGGTCCGACCGGCGTGGGCAAGAGCACGGTCTTCCGTGCGCTGACCGGAATCGAGGTCCCCGCCGGGGGCTTCCGCCGGCCGGTGTCCCACGCGCCGTGCGCTGCCCTGCCCCCCTCAGACGATCCCGGGGCGACGGCCCGGGCGCTCTTCCCCGCGTTCTCGTGCCTCCCGCTGGACGACCCGGAGCAGCTCGCCGCCGAGCCGCCCGAGGACAATGCGCTCTTTTTCGCCGAGCAGCGCGAGGACGCCGCCACGGGGCGGTTCCCATTCTGCCTTGTGGACCTGCCGGACTTCGACTCGGTCGAGCAGCAGAACGAGCAGCGCGCCCGCCGGATGCTCGAACGGGCGGAGGTCGTGCTCTTCGCCGTCAGCGCCGAAAAGTACAATGACGAGCGCTCCACTCGCTTCCTGCGGCTTTGCTGCGAGGAGGCCGGCCGGCTGATTGTCCTGCTGACAAAGCACGAGGAGGAGGCCCACCCGCCCATGCACTGGGAGCACCTGCTGGAGCAGGCACGGGCGAACCCGGCGTTCGCAGGGCTGCGCTCGGACGGGCAGCCGCTGCACGGGTTTCTGGCCGCCTCGGCCGTTTACTACTCGATGATGCTCACGGGCGGGGGGAAGCTGGAGCCCAAGGCGCTGCGGCCGCTGGGCGAGGGGGAGCCCGCTCTGGTGGAGCTGCTCGGCGGGTTGGAAAGCCGGGAGATTTTGCTCGCCGCTCTGGCGAACCCGGCGCGGCTGGCGGCGCGGGAAGCGCGCGGGTGTCTGGAATCGCTCGAACACGCGCGCGAACGGCACACCCAGCGCATCGAGAGGGCCCGGGCCGCGCTGCGCGAACCGCTCGCGCCGGTGGTCGAGGGCGTGCCGCGGCCGGCGGAGCTGGAACGCGAATGCAGGGAGATCGCCCGCCGGCTTGGCTACCGTCCGAGCCTTCTGCACATGGTGCGCCGGCTTCAGCAGAGGGAGCAGCGCCCCTCCGGCGGTTCGCCCGCAGTGCCGGGCTCCGGCCTCTCGCCGCGCACGCTCGGGGACATCTGCGGCCGGGTGCACGACCTTTGGCGCGACGCGTTCCCGGAGCTGGCCACCGCCGGCGGGCCGCTGTCCCACGACCGGTTCGTCGAGCGCGCCAATGCGGTCCGCCACGAACCGATCCCTGAGCCGGAGTCCCATTGGCGCGAGGAGCTGGAGGCCGCGCTGGTCGAGTGGGCCGCAGCAAAAGTGCTGAGCAAGGGCAGGGCGGGTACGGTGAAGCGCTGGGGGCCGCTCGGCGGTGCGGCGTTCTTCGCCGGGGACCTGCTGCTGACCAGCGGCGTTTCCACCGCGGCGTGGGGAGTGCTGGCCGCCGCAGGAGCCATCGAGGGTTACGCCTGGCGCGAGGACGGCCAGTTCGACCGCATGGCGCACGAGGCAATCGAGCGGTGGCGCGCCCGCCGGCGCGAGCAGGTGGCGCGCGTCCTGGAGGAACGGCTGGCCGAACCGCTCTTCCTTGGCGAATGGCACGCCACGCAGCGGGAGCTGGAGCGCATGAACGCCTCGGAGCTGGCCACGCTCTGCGACGAATTTGCTCCGCAGGAGGGCACCACCGGCAAATGAACAGCACACAGGAGCTTCTGGACAGGCTCGACGCCCACGCCGCACGGCTTGTGGAGATTCCCGGCTGTCCGCCCGTGGAGCGGACGCGGCAGGCGCTGATCGGCGCGCTCGCCCAACGGGCCACGGGAGAGGAGGACGCCCCGCCCGTCACCATAGCCATTATCGGCGGCACCGGGGTCGGAAAATCGACGCTGTTCAACGCGCTCGTGGGCGACCCGGAGGCGAGTTCCGCCAGCGGGGAACGCCGCGCCTGGACCACCGCCCCCGTCGTGGCGACCGCCCGCCCGGAAGTCCCCCGCGCCCTTTTCGGGGATATTGCCGGCACGAAGTATTACTCCGTGCCGCGCTGGCCACGCATCGCCCTTATCGATCTGCCAGACATCAACAGCAACAACGCGGAAAACCGCCGCATCGCCGCACGCGGAATCGAGGAGGCCAAGGTACTCCTCTTCGTTACCAGCCCCGAGCGCGCCGGAGACGCCGAAATAATAGACATGGTGCGCCGCTACCGCACCTGCCAGTGGCTCTTCGTCCTCAACAAGATAGACCAGATCAGCCACGAGGACCGCGAGGCGCTCCGCAACGAACTGCACGGCAGGCTCGCCCGCCACGGCTTCGTCTTCTCCCGCAGCCGCATCCATTGCGTGTGTGCCCGTGATCCGCAGACGGGAGACTTCGCCCGCCTGCGCGAATATATAGAGTCCGAACGGCTGGCGTCCCTGCGCGACGGCATCGAGGAGCTGGACAAGCTCGGCCGCATCCAGATCGCGCTCCAGACCGGCCTCTCGGAGGAGCTTCGCCGGCGCATCGAGGTCCTCTCCGCCAGGCGCGGGGAAATTCGCGAGCAATGGCAGGAACTCTACGAGAAGGCGCTTGTGGACGAGAACGAACCGCTGGTGGCGTACCTGCGCGGCCGGCTCGTGGACCACGCATGGCAGTGGTCGGCACGGCGGACACTCTGGCCGGTTGGCCTCGCCATCGAGGTGCGCAACCGCATTGCCATGCTGCAGGTGACATGGCTGGTGATGCGTCAGTTCTTCGGCGGCCCGAGCCCCTTCGGTCTATACAGACTTGGCCGGCTGGCCGGGGGGGCGCTGGCCGGCATGGCGGAGCGCGCGCAGATGGAGGAAATGCTGGAGGAGCTGGCCGGGCCGGAGAGCCGCGCCACCGAGCGCACCGTGCGTCACACCCTGGAGGAGCAGGGCCTGCAGGCGTTCCTCCCCGCGCCGGTGGAGGAAGTCCCGGCCGCAACGGAACCCGAACCTGCCGCCGAACGCGTGCAGGTCCCGGGCCTGGCGGCGCTCAACAGGCAATTGGCCAACCTCAACGCCCAGGCACAGCGGCTCTTCCGCAGGCCCGCCGCCATGCAGGACGTCTGTACAGCCATCCTCCGGCGCATCGAGGAGGCCGGCCGGCGCATCGCCTCCCGCCGCATCTTCACCGCGCTCTCCCTTCTGAATATACCCGCATGGGGGTTTCTCGGCTGGGTGCTCTGGCTTCTGGCGGAAAGGTGGTACCAGGGGGAATACCTGCCGGGCTCCTTCTATATGCACACTGCCATTCTCTTGATTCTCTATTTATTGGTCGTGCTGCTCCTCTGGCATGGGGCCATCCGCTTTTTCGCCCGCCGCGAGGAAATCACGCCGGAGTCCCTCTCCGATCTCCAAAACCCGGCCATCGAGCCGCTCGACAAGGCGATAGACACCCTCCAGTCCGCGGAAGCGGAACACGACGCGGTCGAGGAGGACGTCCGCCGCACGAAACACGACCTCCGCGCGAAGCACCACCTGGAGGAATCGCTCTCCACCGCAATGGAGTGAAAGCCGGCCCGATTCCGATTGCCTGCCCGCGCGGGCCCGTCCACCGTGCCGAATAATCCGCACGCGGCCGCGTGTGACAAAAGAGGGGACCCGCAATGAAAAACCTTCGCCGGACTGCCACGAAAGCACTCCTTTCCGCGTTCGCCATCGCTGCGCTGGGAGGTGCCGCCCACGCCGAGGAGGTGCGCTTCGTCGTCTTCGGCGACAGCCAACTGGAAAATCCCGGCGTCTTCGAGCGCATGGTGCACGAGGCGAACCTGCTGCGACCGCACTTCGCCACGACCACCGGCGACATGATCGTGGGCTATACGGACAACGAGGAACGCATCCGCTCGGAATGGGAGCGCTTCCAGCGCCAGATCGAACCGCTCACCATGCCCTTCCACCCCGTTCCCGGTAATCACGATGTCGGCACGGCCCAGAGCCATCGTATATACGCGGAAGTCTGGGGGGAGGACCGCTACTATTATTCCTACGATTACGGGCCCGTGCATTGCATCGCCCTCGACTCCTACCATGCAGACCTCAAGGACCGCATCGGCCCCGAACAGTTCGAATGGCTTGAGAACGACCTTCAGCAATACGCCGAGGCCCATGGCGGCATCGGGTCGGACGAACTCGAAGAGCGCACCATTATCGTTTTCGTGCACAGCCCATTCTGGCAGTACGCGGAGACCCACGACGGTGCCGCGGACTGGGAGCGTGTCCACGAACTCCTCCAGGACTACCCCGTGCGCATGGTCGTCGGCGGCCAGACCGAGCGCGAACACTATTACGTCTGGAAGGAACGCGACGGGATAGACTACGTGGTCGTGAACAGCTCCGTTGGCCTCACGCAGGAAAACGAGCGGGCGGGCTTTTTCCATGCCTTCCTGCACGTCACCGTCGAGGGAAACGAAGTGCATCCCGCCGTGGTCCGTGCCGGCTCCATCCTGCCGCCCGACACCGTCACTCCCGAAGAACACGAACGTTTTTCCGGCTACGCACTGCGGGATGGCACCATCCGTATAGACCAGTGGATACCCGGCGAACCGGTGGAAACGGAGGTCACCGTCCCCGTCGAAAACAGGGCGGACGAGGAACGCACCTTCAGCCTGTCCTGGAATATCGGGGAGGATTTGGACGTCACCGTCGAACCCGCGGAAGCGCTGGTCGACGTTCCGGCGGAGAGCACCGGCGAAGTCACCTTCACCATTCACTCGGACGCCGCCCCCGAACGCCAAGACAAGCCAACGCTCCACCTTGAATCAACGAGCACCTTCCGCAGCGGCACCGTCCCCCGCGAATGGGAGGAGCGCTACCTTCGCGAGCTTGACCGCGCCGGGGAAGACGAGGATGTCCCCACCACGTCCATACCACTGGAGAAGGAATATACATTCGATGCCGAGTTCACGCTCTATGTCCCGCCGCGGGTGATCGCCGCACGCCGCACCGGACCGGTGCGTATAGACGGAATGCTCGAAGACGCGTCATGGCATCGCACCGAGTCGATCGCCGAGTTCCGCCAGAGCGGCACGGACGAGCCGGCGCCCCGTGCCACGACGGTGAAATTCCTCTACGATGATGACTATCTCTACGCCGGCGCGTGGATGGATGAGCCGAACCCCGAAAACCTCAAGGCCGACGCGGAAGGCGAAATCCCGCTCACCTGGAACGACGACGACATCGAGTTCTTCTTCGATCCTACGCGCGAGGGCCTCGATCACACCCGCATTTTCGAGAACGCCGCCGGCACACGCTTCAACGCAAGGCCCGCCGGACACCCGGAACGTTACGATCCGATGGATTACGAGAGTGCCATCCGCACGGGCGGCTACTACTGGTCCATCGAAATGCGCATCCCGTGGAGCGACATCCCCGGCGCCGAGCCTCCCGAGCCCGGCACCGAATGGAGCATCAACGTCTGGCGGCACCGTCAACAAAGCGACCCGCCGCGCTATTACTGGGCCGTGGACGAATACGACCAGACACGATACGGAACGCTTGAGTTTCAGTAGCACCGCCGGCCGGCGGCCGCAGCCGACCTCTGTTCTCCATCGGTTTCTCCGTGCCCCGCAGCATCGAACCCGAAGCGGGCCGGCCGAGGGCGGGAAAGGTTCGACCTCCATTCCCGAGCAGCGCCGCATGGTGTCCTGACCCCCCCGCGGCGCCCCGGCATGCGGGAAACCCCTCCGTTCTGCCCGAAAAATCCCCCAGACTGCCCCCTCCGGAAGTCACCGCACCGGAGGGGGTTTCCCTTGGCCGGCCGGCGCAAACCACGGTGGCTGCCAGTGTTGCGCAATGGCAACTTGACAACCGCCGCCCCATGTCATTGCCTTCCCTTCGGTTGGATGGAAAGAACAGGGGGAAGAGAATGGAGAAAAGAACAAAGAACGGAAGCCTGCCACCCTGGGATGAGGAGACAGCAACTCCATCAATGACACCACCAGCCCGCAACCTTGCCCACGCCGCCATCGCGGCCATGCTGCTCTGCCTGGCCGCCCCGGCCGCCGCGCAGATCGGCGGCCACACCGCCGAGGACGGCGTGTTCGTCCTCGATGACGCTGAGGACCTCGACCTCGTGGCCAACGGCGTCGATCGCAACTGGATACCCCAGTTCGTCTGGGGAGGCGGCCTTTCGGCCGAGCCCCTCGACACGCTCGAACTGACCCTCGCCCCGGGCCAGAGCCCGGTCGGAACCCTGCTCTACCGGGTCCCCGCTGAATACGGGTACATCAACAAGAGCTTCGGCGTCCCCATGCCCTCGGTTCCCGGCGAGTCCACCATCCCCTACCCGGGCAACATCGCGGACTTCCAGTCTCTCGACTTTCTCATCTCCTTCACCCCCGTCGTAAACAATCAGGAGTTCTGGGTGATTTTGGAGACCTACCCCGAGGTACGCGAAAACGTCTTCCCCAGAATTATGTGGAAGTACGAACCAGAGGCAGGCGACACCTTCCAGCCCATCTCCATCCCGCTCCACTCCCCGACACTCATCCTCGACGGGGAGGGGTACGAGGTGGAGGAGCTGCTCTCGCAGACACGCTTCCTCTCCTTCTACTTCTACGGCGAATCGGACAGCCCCCAGCCCGTCACGCTGAGAGCCTACATCGACGATATCACCCTTGTCCCCGGGGAGCCGCCGGCAGGCGATGCGTGGATACTCTCCGGGCCCACTCCAACGGAGCAGGGACCCACCTCCGCCGGGACAGAGGAGGAGCCAGGTTGACCCCCCCGCCCATGCAGCAGCTCCAGCCTGCGGGGTTTCACTTCTACGAGGGCGGCCGCAAGTGGGTCGCCAGGGGGTTGACGTACGGCCCCTTCAGGCCCAATCACGAAGGTGCGCAATTCCCCTCCGGCGAACCGCTCGAGCGGGACATGGAGGCACTCGCGAACCTGGGCGCCAACTGTGTCCGCCTCTACACGCCCCCCTCCCCCGAGGTTGCCACGGCCGCACACCGCCATGGCCTGCGGCTGCTGGTGGACGTTCCCTGGCCCAAGCACATCGACGTGTACGGCAACCCCCACCTGGAAAAAATGGCCCTCCGCACTCTCGACGAGGCGCTCGACAAAACGGTCGACTCCCCCAACCTCATGGGGCTGCTGCTCGGGAACGAGATACCCCCCGACCTGGTGCGCTGGGCCGGCCCACAGCGCGTCGAGCGCTTCCTCAAGAGCCTCTACCACCATGCAAAGACCCGCTGCCCCCACGTCCCGGTCGGTTTCGCCAACTTCCCATCGACCGAATACCTGCTGCCCCCCTTCTTCGACTTCATGGGGTTCAACGTCTATCTGTCGGACCGCGCCGCACTGCGCAGCTACCTTGTCCGCCTGCGCAACCTCCTCCCGGAGATGCCGCTCGTCCTCACCGAAACGGGCGAGGATTCGCTCTCCAAAGGGGAGAGAAAACAGGGCCAGCGCATCTACGAAGCCCTCGAAGAGGCCTACGACACCGGCTTTGCCGGCGCGTTCGTCTTTTCCTGGACCGACGAGTGGCACACCGGCGGATACGACATCAACGACTGGGCCTTCGGCATCGTGGACAAGGAGAGGCGGCCGAAGCGGGCTTTCTATCAACTCAAGGAAGTCTTCGAAAAGGCGCCCCG
>SLMS01000342.1 GCA_007133495.1 Candidatus Sumerlaeota bacterium
CGCCCACGGGTGAGTTTGTATAGACGTTTTCCGGCTGCCGGCCCGGGCGTGTGATGCTGCCCGCTCAATCCCCCTGCACTTCCTCCCGGGTCCAGCGAAGGCGCGGTGCTTCGGGATACTCGTCAATGACGTTGCCGTATTCGTCCACCATGAGGAAGTGGTGGTGCGCGCCGTGGAGGGTGGCGAGGATGAAGTGCCGGACGGGCTCGGCCCGCTTGAGGAACCATGTTTCCCCGGGATCGTGCACGGGCCGGTGCACGACGCCCCAGGCGCCATCGCCGATATAGACAATGCCGGCGGGGTGCAGTTGCTCGCCGCGGATGGGGTGGGTGCGCTTGTAGGTGTGGTCGTGATTTTCGAAGGCGACCCGGACGCCGTACTGCTCGAAGAGCGGCATCCACACGTCGCGGACGCGGACGTTTACCTGGTCGCCATAGACGTTGTGGGAGGGGTATCCCGGCACGTGATAGACGGGGAAGAGGTGCGGCACGTCCTGCCGCTCGGCGAGCACCTGTTCGAGCCATTCCGTCTGCTCGCCCTCGATGGGGTTGGCGTGATCGGTGTCGAGCATGACGATGCTCATGTAGTCGCCGAAATCGAGCACGTCGTAGCCGGGCTGTCCGGGCCAGGCGAAAAGGCCGAAGAAGAAGGAGGCGATGCTCTCTCGAAATTCGTCCGTCGGTTCGTAGTCGTCGTGGCGGAAATAGTAGTATTGCTGGACTTCGTGGTTTCCTATACCGACGACCGCCGGGATGACGCGCCCCTCCGGGGTGATCATGCTCTTCTTCATGGATTCGTACCAGTCGTACCATAGGTGCACACGCTCGGGGTCGGCGTCGGCGTAGGCAAGGTCGCCGCCCCAGACGTAAAATTCCGGATCGTAGCGCATGGCCTCGCGGTTCACGCGCTCCATGTGCTGCTGGTGATGGAGCGTGTCGCCGCCGAAGACGACGCGGACGGGGCGCTCGGCGTCCGCCGGCATGGTGCGGAACTTGTACTCGACCGAATCCTCCCCGAAGCGGAAGTCGTAGGTGGTGCCGGGTTCGAGACCGGTCAGCTCGACGCGGTGGATGGTCCTGTCCGAATGCGGGAAGGGGCGCGTGTCACCGGTCTGGCTGGACCATTCCTCATCGGTGCCGGTTGGGCGGTAGTGGATGACGGTTTCGCGCTCCTGGCCCTCGAGCGTCTGCCAGTCGATCAGCATGGTGGTGGTGGGGTCCTGAAGCCAGTAGAGGTGAATGGCGGCGGGGTCATAGGGTTCTTCGGTCTGCGCTTCGGGCTGGGCCGGAGTCTGGACGGCGGTGCCTGCGAAAAGCGCGGCTGCTGCGGTGGCGAGCATTGCTCGGCGGAGGAGGCCCGCCGGGAGAGACGTTCGTGGCATTGGTGCTGCTAAATTCATTACCTTATCCTCGTCTTTCGGCCGACAACTCGGGCGGCCATTGACTCCCCGGCAAGTTGGCCGCCGAGCGCGGGGCGCCCTCAAGGGGAACCGGGCAGGGCCGCACGCCGGTATGGAGGCCTGGACGGAAAAGCGCCGGGAGCGGTGTGGATCCGGTCCCGGCGCCGTTGCCTGGTGCTTTATACGTGAACTGAACCGATGCGCTGCGCGGTTCAGTCCTCCCCGGCCTCCGCGCCGTTCCAGCGGGGCTGGGGCGTCTCGGGGTACTCGTCGATGACGTTCCCCTCTTCGTCCACCATGAGGAAGTGCCGGTGCGTGTCGTGGATGGTGCCGAGGATGAAGTGGCGCACGGACTCGGCGCGCTTGAGGTACCAGGTTTCCTCCGGGTCGTGGACCTGCCGGGTGCCGACGCCCCAGGCACCGTCCCCGATATAGACGACGCCGCTGGGGTCCACCTCGCCGCCGCGGATGGGGTGGGTGCGCTTGTAGGTGTGGTCGTGGTTTTCGAAGGCCACCTCGATGCCGTACTGCTCGAACAGCGGCACCCAGTGCTCGCGGATGCGCACGTTCACCTGGTGGTCGTAGGCGCGGTGGGAAGGGTAGGCCGTGACATGGTAAACGGGAAAGACGTGTGGAACGTCCTGCCGTTCGGCGAGGACCTCTTCGAGCCACTCTGTCTGCGTTCCGCCGACCGCGTTGGCGTGGTCGGTGTCGAGCATGATGATGCTCATGTAGTCGCCGAAATCGAGGACGTCGTATCCGGGCTGGCCGGGCCAATCGAACAGGCCGAAGAAGTACGGCGCGATTTGGGCGCGGAACTCGTCCGTCTCCTCGTAGTCAGCATGATTGAAGTAGAAGAACTGCCGGACCTCATGGTTGCCGATGCCGACAAGGGCGGGGATAACGCGGCCCTCCGGGGTGATGAGGGTGTTCTTGATGGCGTCGTACCACTCGTACCAGCGGTCAACACGGTCCTCGCGCCCGTCAGCGTAAGCCAGGTCGCCACCCCAGGCGACGAAGTCCGGGTCGTAGAGCATGGCCTGGTAGTTGGTGCGTTCCATCATTTCCTGACTGTGGCGCGTGTCCCCGCCGAAGGCGATGCGGATGGGGCGGGTGGCGTCTTCCGGCATGGTGCGGAACTTGTAGTCCATCGAGTCCTCACCGAAGCGGAAATCATACTTGGTTCCCGGCTCCAGGCCTGTGAGTTCCACGCGGTGGATGGTGCGTTCGGAGTATGGGAAGGGGTGCGTGTCGCCGGTTTGGGTGGACCATTCTTCCGTGCCGGTGGGGCGATACTGGACGACGGTGTCGCGCTCCTGGTCTTCGAGCGTTTGCCAGTCGATGAGCATCGTGGTGGTGGGGTCCTGACGCCAGTAGAGGTGAATGGCGACGGGGTCGTAGAGTTCTTCGGCCTCTGCTTCCGGCTGGGCCGTGGCGTGGGGCGCCGCCCCTGCGAGGAGTGCGGCCGCAGCGGCGGAGAGCACTCCGCGGCGGAGGAAATCCGCCCGGGCGGCTGTTTGTGCGAACATCGAAGTGACAGCTTTCATGACCAACTCCTCTTGTGCTTCCGTGGGGTTCGGGTAAGTGGCTCGCCACCCAGTCCGCCATGAGGAACACGGACGATCAAGCGTAACCGGGCAGGTGGCCCGCTGGTCATTCAAGCTTGCGTGGGGGGGCAGCGGCGCAGATAGAGTCCCCGCCACTCTGGAGGGAAGGCCCCATGCACCGAGTTTCATTCCGTCCGGCAAGCGCCCTTGCCGCATTTTTTCTGGTGGCGGCTTGCGCCGCGCCGTCCGCTTTGCGAGGAGAACCGTTGGAATTCGATCTGACCACACTGCACCCGGAGGACGACCGCACGGCCTTGGACCCGATCGACGAGAGCCGCTTCGACGGCCCGCCTCCCGAAGGCCAGCCGCTCCGCGAGCCGGATTGGGAGTGGGTTGAGGAGACCCTCGCCGCCATGACGCTGGAGGAGAAGATCGGGCAGCTTTTCGTCAGCAACTTCCACGGCAACGGTGAGGAGCTTATCGATCAGTTCCACACCGGCGGGTTCGTCTTCCTGGGGAACAACCAGCGCGCCGAGGACATCGTGGCGACGGTGAACCGCCTGCAGGAATACGCGGATGTGCCGCTGTGGTTTTCCATCGACGCGGAGGCAGGCGTCGGCGCCCGCGTGAGTGACGCCACGATCTACCCGCTGATCATGGCCTTCGGCGCGGCGAACGATCCGGAACTGACGGAGCTTTGCGGGCGCATCACCGCGCGTGAGTCCGCCGCGCTCGGCCTGCAGGTGGCCTACGGTCCCGTCGTGGACGTGAACACCGAGCCGAAAAACCCGATCATCGCCACGCGCGCCTACTCCGACCGGCCCGGCAGCGTGGTGGAGCTGGCGCATTCGTTCATAAATGGCGCCCGGGCCGAAGGGGTGCTCACCACGCTGAAGCATTACCCGGGTCACGGCGCCACGGCGGGGGACAGCCACCACATGCTCCCGGCCGTGCACAAGACGATGGAGGAAATCGAGAGGATCCACCTGCGGCCCTACCGCGAGCTGCAGGCAATGGGAGACCTGGATCTGATCATGACGGGCCATGTCTGGTACCCTGCGGTGGATCCGGACGAGCCCTGGCCCGCGACGCTCTCCTCTACTTTCAATACGGACATCCTGCGCGAGGAGATCGGCTTCGAAGGGCTGCTGGTTTCCGATGCCTTCAACATGAGAGGCCTGACCTCCGCCGTTCCTGACCCGGCGGAGCGTTCCGTGCTGGGCATCGAGGCAGGCCTGGACGTGATCGTGGTGCCCGCACGCATGGACGAATCGTTCGAGGGCGTGCGGCAGGCGGTGCTCTCCGGCCGGCTGAGCGTGGAACGCATCGAACAGTCGGCGCGGCGGGTCCTCGCCGCAAAAACCCAGTCCGGCCTGCATGAGAGCCGGCTTGTGGACCCCGACCGCCACCTTGCTGTGCTGAACCACCCGGACCACCGGGCTGCGGTGCGCAGGCTGGCCGAGGAGGCGTTCACCGAAGCAAAGAACGGCCTTCCAAACAACCCTGTTATCGGACGCGAAGAGAAGGTGTTGCTGCTCTCGCTCGACGCGCAGCGGCGGATTTTCTATCGTTTTGGCAGCTCCTTTTTCCACGAGCCGTTCGTGGAGCAGGTGCCCAACACGGAGATTCTGCAGGTTCCAACGGAGATCAACACCGGGATGCGCCAGTCCATTCTCCAGCAGGCGCACGGCGTGGACAAGGTCGTGGTTACCGGCTACGACTGGTACGAAATCCAGTCCGAGGACCAGGTGGAGCTTATCAATGAGTTGACGGAAGGGACGGCGCCGGTTGTCTATACGAGCTTTGGGGCGCCATACCACTACCTGCAGATTCCCGGCGTGGACGTGTTCTTCTGCGGCTACGCCAGCGTGCCGGAAATGCAGCAGGTGGCGGTGGAGGTGCTGCTGGGCGACCGTGAGGCGCTCGGCAAGTTGCCGGTAACCGTGGAGGGCTTGAACGAGCCGCCGTCGGCGTTCGTGGTGAATTGAACCGCTCCGGCCGTCCGCGCACTTGCGGTCTATGATTCCCGAAGTCTCGATCCTGATGCCGGTGCGGAACGGGGAGGGGACGGTTGCGCAGGCGGTGGAAAGCTGCCTGGCGCAGACGTTCGGTGATTTTGAACTGCTGCTGGCGGATGACGGCTCGACGGATGACACCGCCGGAATACTGGACAGGTTCTCCCGTATAGACAGGCGGGTGCGGGTGCTGCGCGTGCCGGCGCCGGGTGGAATTGTGGCAGCGCACACGGTGCTCACCGCGGAGGCTCGGGCGCCGCTGCTGGCGCGAATGGACGCGGACGACGTCAGCCGGCCCGCACGGCTCGAAAGGCAGGTGGCGGTGCTGTGGGAGCGGCCGGAGCTGGCCGGCGTGGGGTCGCTCGTCCGCATCGCGAGGCGCGCCTGCAACGGCGAGGCGGAGCCCGCGGAGGGCTTCCTCCGTTATCAGAAGTGGCTGAACAGTTTGGTGGAGCCGGAGGAGATTGCACGCGAACGATTTATAGAGAGTCCGGTCGTGCACCCTTCGGTGACCATGCGCCGGGCGGCGCTGGACAAGGCAGGTCGTTATCGTGACATGCCGTGGGCGGAGGATTACGACCTGTTTCTGCGGATGATGGCGTGCGGAATGCCGCTCGCCAAGGTGCCGGAGGTGCTGCTGGACTGGTACGATTCCCCGGGCCGGCTCACGCGGACGGACAGGCGGTACAGCCTGGAGAACTTTCTCGCCGCGAAGGCTCATTTCCTTGGGCGCATGGACGCTGTCCGCCGTTTTGGGGTGGAGATTTCCGGTGCAGGGCCCACGGGGAAGATGCTGGCGCGGGCCCTTCTCCGGGAGGCCGTGCTTGTCCATGCACTGTACGACACCTCGCCCCGGCGCGCCGGGACAAGCGTTGCGGGTGTGCCCGTGCGGGGGCCGGAGGAGATGGGTATCTATACGGAGGGGGCTCCGGTGCAACTGGCCGCCGTGGCTCAGCCGGGCCGGCGGGATGTGCTGCGTGAATTGCTCCGGGGGCTTGGCTATACGGAGGGCGAGTCCTTCTATTGCGTGGCTTAAGGGCAGAGTGGTCTATTTTTTCTTTTTCCCGGAACCGGCCTTCCCGAGTGCTTCCTGGTACGCTGCGATGACCGTTTCCAGTGCACGGACACGGGCGAAGCGCTTGCACTCGCCCTCCAGAATCGTCCACGGCGCGTAGGTGGTGGAGGTCGCCTTCACCATGTCCACCACCGCCTCGCGGTACTCGCCCCACTTGTCGCGGTTGCGCCAGTCCTCGTCGGTAAGTTTCCAGCGTTTGTGCGGATCGGCGGCACGTGCCTCGAACCGGCGCAACTGCTCCTCAGGGGAAATGTGCAGCCAGAATTTGACGATGGGGATGCGCTCGTTTGTGAGTTGCATTTCAAACTCGTTGATTTCCTGATAAGCGCGGCGCCACTCCTCCTCAGTGCAGAAGCCCTCTATCCGCTCCACCATGACGCGGCCGTACCAGCTTCTATCGAAAATGGTGAGGTGGCCGGTTCTGGGCAGATTACGCCAAAAGCGCCAGAGGTAATGCCGGGCGAGCTCCTCCGGCGTGGGCTTGGAGACGGGAATTACGTCATAGAAGCGCGGGTCAAGCGTGGCGGTGAGGCGGCGTATATTGCCGCCCTTTCCCGCCGCGTCCCAGCCTTCGTATAGTGTAATAAAGGGGAGTTTCGCTTTTGTGGCCTCGTACTGCATGCGGCGGAGTCTTACCTGAAGCCCCACCTTCCGCTCGTCGTATTCCCCGGCGGAAAGCTTCTGGCTCAGGTCCACCTGGTCCAGCAGCGTCGGCATTTCCTCCAGGACGGGGACGCTGCGGGCCGCGGCGGGAGTCGTGACGGGTGCACGGCGCGGAGGGCGCGCCTTTTTCGCGAGCCGGTTTATTTCCGCGGCGATCTTCTCGGAAAGCGTCTGAAAAACCTTCATCCGGCGGAAACGGTGATCGCCTGACTCCACAATCGTCCAGGGAGCCAGGTGTGTGGACGTGCGCTCTATCATTTCCTGCGCGGCGCGCCGGTAATCCTTGTACCGGCCGTGGTGTACCCAATCGCGGCTCGTGACGTGGTAGCGGCGGAAGGGGTCTTCCTCGGCCTGTTTGAGGCGTTTCTTCTGCTCTTGTTTCGATATATGAAGCCAGAATTTGATAACCAGCGCCCCGTCATTCGCGAGCATCCCCTCGGTCTGGTTTATTTCCTGGTAGGCGGAGGACCACTCTTTCTCCGAGCAGAGGCCCTCCACCCGTTCCTCCAGCACACGCGTGTACCATGAGCGCTCGAAGAAAGCCATTCGTCCGCGCGGCGGCATGCGGAGCCAGAAGCGCCACAGCCAGTGCCGGCGCGCCTCCTCCTCCGTAGGCTGATAGATGGCGTGCACGGAAAAGCCGCGCGGGTCCAGCGTCTCGGTCAGATGGCGGATGCAGTCCCCCTTTCCCGCCATGCTGAGGCCTTCGAAAACAACAACAACGGGAAGGTTCGATTCGCGGGCGCGCTGCTGCAGTTCACGCAACTGGCCCTTCAGCCGCGGGAACCATTCCTTGTAGTCCGCCTTGCGGACTTTTTTCTTCGTCTTGATGGTTTTCAGAACGGGCATGGTGGGGCTTCCGTTCCCGTGGTAAACGGAGAGGTTGGCGCCGGTGCGCTACCAGCCGAGCAGATATGCGAACACCAGCGGCGCCACAATCGTGGCATCCGATTCGATGACGAACTTGGGCGAGTCCACCCCGAGCTTGCCCCATGTTATCTTTTCGTTCGGGACGGCGCCGGAGTAGGAGCCGTAACTCGTCGTACTGTCGCTGATCTGGCAGAAATACCCCCAGAGCGACACGTCCCTCTTGAGGTCCTGCTCAATCAAGGGGACGACACAGATGGGAAAATCTCCGGCGATCCCGCCGCCGATCTGGAACATGCCGAAGGGGTTCTTCTCTGTGATTTTCTGGTAATAATCGACCAGCCACGTCATATATTCAATGCCACTACGCACCGTGTGGACGTTCTTTATTTTTCCCTGAGTGACGGATGCAGCGAACATGTTCCCGATCGTGCTGTCCTCCCAGCCGGGGACGACGATGGGAACTCTCTTCTCCAGCGCGGCGAGCATCCAGGAATGGCGCGGGTCTATCTGGTAGTGCCTTTCGAGTTTCCCGCTCGCCAGCACCTGCTGGAAGAATTCGTGCGGGAAATAGCGCTCGCCCTTCCGTTCCGCCTCCACCCAGACCTCCATCATTTCCCTTTCGATGCGGCGCATGGCCTCTTCTTCGGGAATGCAGGTATCGGTGACGCGGTTGAGGTGACGGGCGAGCAGGTCCGCCTCGTCCTCCGGGGTGAGGTCGCGATAGTTGGGCACCCGGACATAGTGATCGTGCGCGACGAGGTTGAAGACGTCCTCCTCCAGGTTGGCGCCGGTACAGGTAATGAGGTGCACCTTGTTCTGGCGTATCATTTCGGCGAGGGAGAGTCCCAGCTCGGCGGTGCTCATGGCGCCGGCAAGGCTGATCATCATTTTTCCGCCGCCGGCGAGGAATTCATGGTAGGCCTGCGCGGCATCGACGAGCGTGGCGGCGTTGAAATGGCGGTAGTGCTTCTTGACGAAGTTCCCCACGGGCCCGAAAACGGGCGTCTCCGCGGATTCTTCCCGGGCCGGGGCCGGAGCCTCCGGAGCAGCAGCTTTTCCGGAAAACGTGCCAAGACCTGCTTTTTCAGCCATTTGGACAACTCCTCGCGCCATCGGTGAAATACGGCCGGACGGTCTCCGCCGTCCGGAGTGGGGACCTAGCGCTCCGCCCCCGGAGGGGTCAACACGGGGTTGCCCGGGCCGCAGGGGCGCCACTCCCGCCGGGCGCGTCTATCCGTGCCCCGCGGGGCGCGAATTGTTTTGCACTCCTTCCGCCAGCCTGTTCCAATTGCATCGAAATCCTGCCCGGCGAAGGAGGGGCCGCCATGCCGACGAAAACGCTCGCCATCAACGAACTGATCATGCTGTTGGCCTTGGACGACGAGGGGGGGCAGGTCTCCTGGCGGGTCTCCCCCTACCTGGACTACGCCCTGGCCGGAGGGATGCTCGCCGAACTGGCCATGCGCGGGTACATCGAGATCACCCAGGACGGCGACCTCGAACTCAGACAGGTCCCCCCCACCACCGGTTCCAAACTGCTCGACGACGTGCTGCACGTCTTCCGCCGCTCCAACCACCCGCACACCGTACCCGGCTGGGTGGCCGCCGTCTCCGCCATTGAGGACCTCGACCACCGCCAGATGGAGGAGCTGGCCGATAAAGGCATCCTCGAGCGCAGGGAAGGGCGATTCCTCCTCATTTTCCCCGTCACGAGATATCCGGCGCTGGACAACACGCCGGAGAAAGAGGTGGTGGAGCAAATCCGCAAGGCGGTGCTCGGCACCGGAGCGGTTGACCCGCGCCTGGCCGTGCTGATTACGATCGCCCGCGGCGCGCACCTGCTCAAGGGACCGCTGAGCGACGAGGAACTGGAGCAGGCGGAGAAACGCCTTGCCGAAATAGCCAGGGGCAACGCCATCAGCCGCGCCACCTGCGAGCTGATCCAGGAGGCCGAGCGGGCCCTCTTCGTCGCCTCCTCCATCCCCTTCATGGGAATTTCCCGCGTCTAGCCAGGCGGGGCGGGCCCCGCCGGAATCCCCCCACGGGAGGCCCTCCCCACACCGCCATGGGCGACTTTTCCATCCACCAGATTGAATCCGGTATCCTCGGCCGAAAACGCAAGCTTCGCGTCTATACACCCTCCGGCATCCGCCCCGGGAAGGGCGCCGCGCCACCGCTCCTGCTCCAGCAGGACGGGCAACTCGCCTTCACGAGCCGTGACGAGCAGCTCCGCTTCGGTTCCTGGGGACTGGACGAGTGGATCGAACGCCTCGCCGGGACGCACGGCTTCGACGCTCCCGTCGCCGTCGGTATAGACAACTCCCCCAAGCGCCGGCAGGAGTACTTCCCCATGACGCCGGAGTTTGATCTATACGAAAGCTTCATCCTGGAGGAAGTGCTCCCCTGGACCGGGGAGACTCTCGGTTTCCCGGCGGACCCCGCCCGCACCATGCTCATGGGCAGCAGCATGGGCGGCATCGCCTCGTTCGGACTGCTTTTCCGCAACCCGGACCGGTTCGCCGGCGCAGCTTGCCTCTCCCCCTGGTTCGAGTTCGAGAAGAACCGCTACGTGCGCGAGGTACTCCGCCCGATGGAGCACAAGCCACCCGTCCGCGTCTATATGGACTCGGGCTTACGGGACTGGCGCCAGCTTGACGACGGGCATCGCGGCATGTTGCTGGCCCGGCTGGAGCTTCTCCGCCTGGGCTTCCGCGAGGGGGAGGATTTCGACTGGACGGTGGATACGCACTTCCCAACGGTAGAGGGGCTGAAGGACTCGCTGGTCAAACCCGAGTTCCGCGAAACCGCCACGTGGAACCAGCACACCGAGCACCACTGGCGCCGCCGGCTTGAGCGGCCGCTGCGGTTTCTGTTCGGGAAAGGGACGTAAGGGACGGCGGGGAAAGGCCGCCAATCAGGAGATTGGCGCTCCCAAGGAAGGGGCATGATGTTTCCGTTTTTGCCTGATCCCATTCCCTGGCTCCACGGCCACTGACTTTGGTGTTCTCCGCAGACACTGCGGGAATCGACCCGGGGGGGGGGCGGGCACCAGCTCCCATCGGCGTGGATCGGCGAAATCGGCGGATAATTCGCTGCGGCCGGGGAAAGCCGCCAATCAGGAGATTGGCGCTCCCAGGGAGGAGGCTGGCGGGCGTGTCATTCGCCCCGGGCGCTTACTCCACGTTGGCGATCTGCTCTTTCAGGCTTTCGGCGAGGCTCTTGAGCGCGAGCACCTGGCGGGTCGTTTCGAGGTCGCGCCCCTTGCTGCCTATTGTATTGATTTCCCTCAGTATTTCCTGATTGAGGAAATCGAGCTGCCGGCCGCGCGCCTCCGGGTTGCCGGGGGCGAGCAAATCGCCCAAGTGCTGGAGGTGCGCATCAAGGCGGGCCAGCTCCTCCGCTACGTCCGCCTTGTCGGCGAAGATCGCCACCTCCTGTTCGAGCCGGCCGGGGTCGAGCGATGCGTTCCGCGGCCCGAGCAATTCCTCGAGCCGTTCGGCCAGCCGCTGCCGGTAGCGCTCGACCACCGCGGCGCGCAGGCCGTCCAGCTCGCTGCGCCGGTCGAGCATCTGGCCGCGCAGGTCCATCATGGTGGTACGGAGTTGTTCGCCCTCGCGGGCGCGGTCGGCAGCGAGCTGCTCGATGGCCTGGTCGAGAGCCTTGACGAAGAGCTGCTCCAACTGCTCGTACCGCTCGCCGTCGGGCTGGACCATGACGACGCCGGGGATGAGCAGCAGCCGGGAGAGGTCCGGTTCCTGTCCTCGGCTGCGGCAGAAGTCCTCCAACTGGCCGAGCAGGGCCTCGTTCGTCAGGTAGTGCTCCCCGGCGCCGGGGACGGGCTCGAAGTGCACGGCGAGCAGCACCTTGCCGCGGGAGAGTTTGCGCTGGAGTTCGGCGCGGGCGGCAGGTTCGAGGGGGGTGAGTTCCTGGGGCAGGCGGAGGGAGACGTCGAGGAAACGGCCGTTTACCGAGCGGAGTTCAACGGTGAGGCTGCCGAGGGGGGAAGTGGCCGATCCCCGGCCGAAGCCAGTCATGCTGTTCATGGGGCGGATCGCTCCGGAGTGGACTGTCCGCCCCGATTGCTGTCAATTTCGCGAGTGGGGAACAAGCGGGAAAGGCCGGTCCGATGGGGGGGGACGGATCAGGGCTCGGGTTCCTCTTCCGGTTCGGGCGCGGGTTCCTCGATTTCCACCTCTGCCTCGTCCAGGGTTTCCTCTCCTTCTTCGAGCAGGCCGATGGTCTCGCGAATCTGGTCGGCGAGGTCCTCACGCCCCTCACGGCGGAGCGTCTCCATCAACTCGCGCCCCTGATCGATGGCCCGGCGGGAGACTTCTCTGGCCTGCCCGGCTCCCTCCTGTCCGATGCGGGACACCTCATCCCGGAAGGAGGCCAACTGCTCGCGGACGGCGTCGCCTTCGGGCCCCTCGGCCCACTCGCGCACCTGCTCCCCCACGGCGTCCACTTCGGCCAGGGCGCTTTGGCGGAGGGACTCGGCAGCCTGACGAAACTGGCGGAGGCCTCGTTCGGCAACATGCTGCGCGCGGAAGGCCTGTTCGGCGGCCCAGCTCTCCAGCCCCTCAAGCACGTCGCCCTCGGCGACGGGCGTCTGGACGCCGCCGGGCTGTACCATCTCCAGGTGCGTGCGCCTGAAGACCAGGCCCCTGCGGACGACGCGGGCGGTGGCGTCCGCCGGGCCGGCGACGGCACCCTCGTGTTCTTCGTAAAGCCGGACGCGGACGGTCCACCCGTCCGATTCGGGGTCGGGCTCGATGCCCTCAACGACGCCGACAAGCGCACCATCGGCGCGGACGGCGTGGCCTTCGGAGAGCCGGCCCGGGTCCTGGAAGGCGACGGTGAATTCAAGGCCGTCAGGCTCGGGGTATGTCTCCCCGAAGGTATTCCAGACCCACGCGCCGGCGACGGCCGCCAGCAACACGGCCAGGATCATCCCCCAGCGTATTCCCCTGCCTCTTCCTCTGCGGCGCGAGCGTGGTGGCATTGCCGTTCCTCCCGTGTTGGGTCGTGCCGCCGGCGGTGTCTGGACCCGCCCGGAACGGCTTGTACAGCCAATCATGCGTAGCGCGGAGGATGCCAACAAGGGCAAACGCACCCCAAATGATGCCCCGGCAGGATGTTCTCATTGTCGCCATCTCTTCGTTGCGCTGCGGCCTCGGGCCTCGATCCTGGCGCCAAGCAGAACGCCCTGTCTTCCTCCTACCGGACTCTGAGAGCATTATGGATGCCCCGATCCTCCGGAACCCCGGTTTGAGATTGCCAAGCGACCCGGAGACTTGCACCATGAAAAGCACCCGGCAGAGCCGGAGCGTCCTCTCCCCCGCGGTGCACCGAATACCCGGACCGGACGGCTCCGCATCGGCCGCAGCCCAATTTCACCCCGGGAGATAACACACATGCCACGGCTGACAAGAGACCTCGACCGGGGCCCCGCCCACCCGATCATGCATCCGGTGGACGCCATCCCCTGGAAGAAGAATCCGCCGACACTGCCACCGGGAGTGGAGGTGGCCCTGCTCGAAGGCATCCTCGAGGAGCCGGGCTTCCTGGCCATGCGGCTCAAGATGCCCGACGGCTACGTGCTCCCGCCGCACTGGCACCCGCACGTCGAACGCGTGACTGTGATCTCCGGGACGCTCCGCCTCGGCCGCGGCGAGGAAGTGGACCGGGAGAAGACGCACGAACTGCCGGCCGGGAGCTACTCCTCCATGCCGCCGGAAACACCGCACTTCGGCATCGCGGTCGGGGATACGATCGTGCAGTTGAACGCAGTCGGCCCCTGGGAGATCAACTACGTGAATTCGGGAGACGATCCCAGGAACGGCTGAGAACGGCGAGAGACAGATGGACGATCAGCGCGCCAATCCGACCGGGGAATCCGAAGCGGAAGAGAGCCCGGAGCGGTAACACAGCCAGGTCACCGGACTACCCTTCGAGGACCACCTTGTCCTCGTCGTCTGTTTCCTCGAGCAGGACATAGACGTGCTGCTCGGGTGTGGTGGATATCTTCAGGCCGCAGTAGTCCGCCTGGATGGGGTATTCGCGCAGGCCGCGGTCCACCATGGTGGCGAGCCGGACAAAGGCGGGCCGGCCGAAATCGGCCAGCTCGTCCAGCGCGGCGCGGATCGTCCGCCCCGTGTATAGCACGTCGTCCACCAGAACGATGTTGGCGTCGTGGATGTCGAAGGGCAGCTCGCTGCCGCGCACCATCGGGTTGGGGCCGAGGCGCGAGAGGTCGTCGCGGTAGAAGGTGATATCGAGCACGCCGGTGGGGACTTCCTGGCCGTACTTGATGTCGAGAGAGGCCTTGAGCCGCTCAGCAAGGAAAACCCCGCGCGTGCGGATGCCGACGAGCAGGAGCTTGTCCGGATAGCGGAACTCCTGCTGAATGCGCTCGGCGAGTTCCTCGATGCGCGCCTTCACGGCGCGGGAATCGAGGAGGACCTTGCGCTTCGGTGCGGCGGGAGCCTTGCGGGCGGGTGTTTTCTTCGCCGGGGTTTTTGCCTTCTTGGGCGCGGACTTCGTTGTGGTGGTCTTTCGGGCTGGCGTCATGGCTCATTCCTCCTTGGGGAGCGCCCGGGCGGCGATGTCGCGGCGGAACATCTTGCCTTCGAAGTCCACGCGGTCCGCGAGGGCATACGCTTTCTCCACGGCGCGTGCAAGGGTTCTGTCCCAGGCAGTGCACGAAAGAACACGGCCGCCGGCGGTGACCACCTCGCCCGAGTCCCCCCGCGCCGTCCCCGCATGGAAGACCATGGCATTTTCCATGTTCGCGGCCTCTTCCAGGCCCGTGATGGGCAGGCCCTTCGGATAGGAGCCGGGATAGCCGCCCGACGCGAGCACGACCGTCACGCAATGCCCGGGGGCCGTGGCGATGCCGGTGGGAGCGCTTCTTGCCTCGGTGGGACTGGCCGCCATGGTCATCGGCTCGAGCCGGCCCTCGGCGCAGGCGAGCAGGATTTCCCCCAAATCGCCCTCCAACAGTGGCAGAATCACTTGCGCTTCGGGGTCGCCGAAGCGGCAGTTGAACTCCACCACCTTCGGCCCTTCCTCCGTCAGCATCAGCCCGGCGTATAGCACGCCCCGGTACTCGATGCCGCGGGCGGCCATTTCCTCGAGTGTGGGGCGGAGGATTTCGCTGAACGCGGCGGTGAACAGTTCCTCCGTCATGATGGGCACGGGGGCGTAGGCTCCCATGCCGCCGGTGTTGGGCCCCTTGTCGCCGTCGTAGGCGCGCTTGTGGTCCTGCGCGGGAACGAGTGGATAGACGGTCTTCCCGTCGCACAGTCCGAACACCGAGGCCTCCGGGCCCACCATGCATTCCTCCACGAGGATGCGTTCGCTGGAGGCGCCGAAGCGCTTTTCCGAGAGGTTTTCGTCGATCGCCTTCTCCGCCTCCTCCCGGCTGGTGGCGATGGTGACGCCCTTGCCCGCGGCCAGGCCGTCCGCCTTGATGACCACGGGCAGGCCGAGCGAATGGGCGTAGTCCTTCGCCTGCTCGGGGTCGGTGAAGCTCTTGGCTTTTGCCGTCGGGACGCCGGCCGCACGCATCACGTCCTTGGCGAAGGCCTTGGAAGATTCGATCATGGCGCCGTCGCGGCCGGGGCCGAAGACGGTGAACCCGACATTGCGGAAATCGTCTCCCAGCCCCTCCGCCAGGGGCGCTTCAGGTCCCACGACCACCAGGTCCACGCGCTCGGTGCGGGCAAGGTCGAGCCAGTGCGCATGGGTGTTGCCTTCCAGGGACGGGCAGCGCGCCACCTGCTCGATGCCCGGATTCCCGCCGGGACAGACCACCTCCGTCACCGAGGGTGAAGCCGCCAGCCGCCAGGCCAGGGCGTGTTCCCGTCCGCCGTTGCCAACAACAAGGACTTTCATGGTGTTCTCCCGATGGAGGATTTGCCGTGTCTAGCCGCCGAGCGAGCCTTTGCCGAACGAATGGGGGAGCAGCTCTGCGGCCCGGCGCACCAGCCGCTCCCCGCTCCGGCCCGTACAGACAACCAGCATCGCGGGGTTGAACTCGATCATCACCTGCCGGCAGGCACCGCACGGGGTGAGCGGCTCTTCCGTGGAGCCGGTGACGACACAGAGCACCGGCCTGCCCGCATCCTCCGCCACGGCGCGGGCGATGGCCACCCGCTCGGCGCAGATGGTCAGCCCGTAGCTGGCGTTCTCCACGTTGCAGCCGGTGACGATGCGCTCCCGGTCCGTATAGACGGCCGCCCCGGCCCGGAAATTCGAGTACGGCGCGTGCGCCCGGGCGCGGACGGCCTCCGCCGCGTCCACAAGCTCCCGGATCAGTTCCTCGGAAAATTCCACGGCGGCGCCTACTCCCACTCGATGGTGGCGGGGGGTTTGCTGCTCACGTCGTACACCACGCGGTTGATGCCGGCCACCTCGTTGATGATGCGGTTGGAGATGCGCGCAAGGACGGGGCGGGGCAGGCCGTACCAGTCCGCCGTCATGCCGTCGGTGCTGGTGACGCAGCGCACCGCGGCGACGTTTTCGTAGGACCGGCTGTCGCCCATCACGCCGACGCTCTGCACCGGCAGGAGCACGACGAACGCCTGCCAGATGTTGTCGTACTCGCCCGAGGCGCGCAGCTCCTCGATCATGATCGCGTCCGCCTGGCGGAGCTTCTTGAGCCGCTGCGGCGTCACCTCTCCCAGCACGCGCACCGCAAGCCCCGGCCCTGGAAACGGGTGCCGGCCGAGCGTGTCCTTCGGTACGCCGAGCAGCCGGCCCACCGCCCGTACCTCGTCCTTGAACAGCTCCCGCAGCGGCTCAACGACGCGCCCCTGCCTGATCAGGTCGAGCACCTCCTTCACGCGGTTGTGGTGCGTCTTGATCGTGGCACTCGGGCCGTGGGTGGAGACGGACTCGATCACATCCGGATAGAGCGTGCCCTGCGCGAGGAAATCCCCAGGCTTGAGGTGCGGCATGAACACTTCGATGAAGACGCGGCCGATGCGGCGCCGTTTTTCCTCGGGGTCGGTGACGCCGGCAAGCTCGCCCAGGAACTTTTTCGACGCGCGCGAGACCTTCAGCCGGATGCCCAGCTCCGAGAACATCCGCTTTACATGATCCACTTCGCCGAGCCGCAGCAGCCCGTTGTCCACCAGCACACACATGAGCCGGTCTCCCACCGCCCGGTGCAGCAGCGCCGCCATGACCGAGGAGTCCACCCCTCCGCTGACGGCACACACGATGCGCTGGCCGGCGGTCTGCTCGCGGACCTTCGCCACCTCGTGCTCGATGAAGTCCCCCATCGTCCAGTCGGTACGCGCGCGGCAGATACCCTGGACGAAGTTTTTCAGCCAGCGGTCGCCCTGCTCGGTGTGGAAGACCTCCGGGTGGAACTGAATTCCGAAGTACGGCTGCTTTTTGTGAGCCATGGCGGCGACGGGGCAGTTCTCCGAGTCCGCCAGCCGGCGAAAGCCCTCCGGCAGCTCCTCCACCTTGTCACCGTGGCTCATCCAGACCTGCTGGGTGGAGGAGAGGCCCTCCAGGAGCGGCGATTTGACCCGCAGGCGGATGCGCGCCGGGCCGTATTCGCGCTTGTTGCTCCGGGCAACGGCGCCCTTGTGCGCCAGGGCAAGAAGCTGCATCCCGTAGCAGATACCGAGCACGGGCACGCCCGCCTCCAGCACCCAGTCCTGCAGGCGCGGGGCTCCCTTTGCATAGACAGAGGAGGGGCCGCCGCTGAGTACAATGCCGGCGGGCTCATGGGAAAGCGCCGCCTCCCGGGGCAGATCCGGCGGGAAAATCTCCGTATAGACACCCATGGCGCGGATTTTCCGCGCGATCAACTGCGTGTATTGCGATCCGTAGTCCAGGATCAGGATCATCGTGCGGGGAACCGTCCTGCGTTGGGATTCACCGGAGGCAGCGGCCTCAGCGGCCCGGGCGCGGCGCCCCGTTTCCGGAAGCCGCAAGGTGATGCGTGGAGTTGATGAGCTGTACGCGGATCCTTCCGCTCTCGTAATGCTCCACAAGACTCAGACTGCAATAATCCACGCCGAAGGTGAACAGCGAACTCATGGGCATCCCGAGCGCCGCGCCAAGAATCACCCGCACCGGGCCGCCGTGGCATGCGACGACGATCGTCTCGCCCATGTGCCGCTCCACGAGTTCCTCGACAAGCGGGACAAGCCGGTCGCGCACATCGGCGAAGCTCTCCCCCTCCGGCGGGCGCGTAAAGAACCGGTCCTCGCGGTAGCGGGCCATCTCCTCGGGGAATAGAATGTCCAGGTCCTCGATGGGAACGCCCTGCCAGGAGCCGAAATGCCGCTCGCGAAGGCGCTCCTCCACGACCGGAGAGAGCCCGTGGCGCCCGGCGACCTCCTCCGCAAGGAATTGCGCCCGGAAAAGCCCGCTGCTATACACCGTGGTGATGGGCATGGCGCGCAGCGATTCGGCCGTCTGGCGGGACTGCTCCTTGCCCAGGTCGGAGAGCCGCACGTCGAGTTGGCCGTAGATCGACCGGCAGTCGTCCGCGTGCACCTCCCCGTGCCGCAGCAGGATCATGCGCAGCGGCGTGCCCTCCATCGGCAACCAGCTCGTATGCGGGGAAAGTGGTGCCACAGGCTCCATGGATGGGGTGTCTGTCATCTGTCCGCCACAAGTTCGATGGTGATGGTGTTTTCCGTACTCCGTTCGAGGGAGCGCAAGCGGTGGGGGCTCTCGCGGCCCTCGACGTTGATGGTCACGTCGCCGATCTTGTCGAGGGAGACGGTGGCCATGCCTGCGGCATCGGTGCGGGTCTCGAAGGTTTCTTCGAGCGCCTCTTCCGGCGTGGCCGGGTCCGGGCGTTCGTGCCGGAAGACCACCTCGCGGCCCTCCAGCGGCTCGTCCTCCCGGTCCACGAGTGCAATGGTGATATACGCCTGCTCCAGCGGTTCGTCCACCCCGGGGGCCATCGGCCCGTTTTCGACGGGGGCGGGCCGCTGCGCAAACAGCAGCGCCAAAAGGATCGCCAGCGCCGGCAGGCCGACAGCAAGGCCGATGGGAATCCAGGAGGGGCTTTTCTTGCCGGGATATTCAGTCAAGGGAGTATCGAGTGGTTGGTGATTGATGGCCAGTGGTGCCGGGCAGCCTGACCATCCGGGCTCCGGTTCGCGCTCGTGCCGGTCCGTGTCAGCGCCGCGGAACGCCGCGGGCCACGCGATGGAACAGCCCCGGCTCCCGGTGGGCAAGCCGGATACCCCGGCAGGACGTTTCCGTTCTCGGCTGTCCCCATCCCCCGGCTCCATGGCCAAAGACTTTGGTGCTATCCGGAGATTCTCGCAGATTCAACTTCACTGCACCCACGGGGCCGTGCGTCAGCCCTCATCGGCGTGAATCGGTGAAATCGGCGGATGATTCCCTACGGCCCGAGCACGCCACATGGTCGAGCGGCAGAACGGAAACGCCCTGAAGCGCAGCACCCTCCCGGGATCGCCAAACTCCCGTTTGGCGCTTTCCCCCCGCCAGCAACCGCGGCACAGAAAACCCCCATTCCTCTCGGGCTGATCTTTCAGAGGCGTGCCTGTCCGCTGCTCCGAGGACCCCGCCAAGGGGTCCAAGATGGTAGCCGGTGGTTGAGCGAAGCGACACCACCGGTAACCGGGACGAAGGTGCCCACGACCCCGGCAAGGGTCGCATCCAATTGGACGACCGGAATCGGAGAACGGAAACATCCTGAATACCCCGGCCGTTGCGGCTATCGTGTATCTTGGAACTGTTACCCATGTGGCAGGATCGAGGATGTTGGCCAGCCAGAGCGCGCGCGGGCAAGCCCGCTGCGCAAAGGCGGCGGCAAGCCGCGCGCACTCCAAGGGTACGCGGCACTCTCGGCGGCAAAGCCCGGTAACAACGCTGAGATGCGCCCGCGGCCGTTCATCCGCGGTGCAACCGGGGCTCCAGTTCGGCGATGGACTGCCGGGCCAGCTCCCGCAACCACTCGGGCCGGTCCTCCCGGCCGGCGAGTTCCTTCAGCGCGGCCAGCGTTTCGTGATCGCCCAGCGTGCGAGCCACGATGACGGCGTTGCGCGCGAGCCCCTCCGGTCCGGTCCGGCGAAAGGTCACCGCCACGCCCTCGAACTGCGCCAGCCAGCCCTCCGGATCACGAATCAGCCGCGCCAGCGGCACCTGCGGCCCGGTCAGCAACGGCCCGAGCGGGCTCTCCCCCACCGTCCGGGCCCGCGAGCGATTGTACGGGCAGACCTCCTGACACAGGTCGCACCCGAAGACCCACCCCTCGTGCCGGGCGTGGTGCTCCATGCTGGTGGCCCCGCGCGCCTCGATGGTCAGGTAGGACAGGCAGCGGCGGGCATCGAGGCGGAACGGTTCGTCGATGGCGCCGGTCGGGCAAATGTCCAGACAGCGCCGGCAGTCCCCGCACCCGACGCGTTCCGGCACGCGCTGGGGAGATGGGGCGAGGCCGGCGGTGGTAAGCAGCGTGCCGAGGAAGTGAAAGCTCCCCTCCTCCGGGTGGATGAGCAGCGTGTGCTTTCCGATAAAGCCGATGCCCGCCCGAGCTGCCCAGGGGCGTTCGAGCACCGGCCCGTAGTCCACCATGTACCGGCAGGCGGCGCCAGGGGCCACTTCCTCCTCCAGGAACCGCGCGAGCTTCTTCAGCAGCTTTTCCAGCACCCGGTGATAGTCGCGCGTGCGGGCGTAGCGGCTGATGCGGCCGTGGCCGGGCAGGGGATGCTCGGAGTCCCCGGGGAGGTCCTCCCGCAGATAGTTCAACCCGACCATCACGACCGAGCGGCACCCCTCCAGCACCCGCCGCGGGTCGGAGCGCCGCTCGGGCTCGCGCCCGAGCCATTCCATCTGGCCGTGCCGGCCCTCGGCCAGCCAGCGCTCCAGCCCGGCGCGGTCGCGCTCAAGCTCCTCCGCCCTGGCGATGCCGAACCAGCCGAGACCGAGTTCCCGCGCGCGCGTTTCCAAGCGTTCCTCCGGCGGGGTCATTGCGCTCCTTTCCGGTTCCTTCCCTTCGGCCGGACGATCAGGACGCCGAACCACGCGTACCGCCTCACCGCCGGCGCCGCGCGGAACAGAAACCCGTCGAGCCCAAGAAAAATCCGCTCGGCCAGCCGCGCAAGGGCTGGCGAGGGAACGAGGTACTGGAAGACACTCGCCAGAAAGCCGGAAAGGTGGAGCGGCCGTACCCGCGCCGTGAATCCGCGCGGCGCAAAGGCCCGGCGCACGAGCGCAAAACGGCCGGGCGTGAAGTAGTCCGTTATCTCCTGCCAGATGCGCGGGGCGAGCAGGCGGCGGTAGGCGTTGGCGAGCGGATTGCGGTCCATGGGCTCGACGAGGACGGCGACGCCGTCGCCGGGTGAGAGCGTGCGGGCAAGTTCCTCCGCCGCCGGGCCGAGCCGCGTGTGGATGAGCACGCTCTTGGTGGTCTGGCGCTGGAGCGAACCGTCAAGGAACGGCAGGGCCTCTGCCTCCGCCTGTACGAAGCGTATGCGGTCCGCCGCGCCGGCCTGCAGGGCCAGCTCCCGCGCGGCTTTCAGCCGGCGCAGGCTCACGTCGGCCACGACGACCTCGGCGCCCTCGCGCGCCAGCAGGATCGCCATCAGCCCGAGCCCGCCGCCAAGGTCCAGCACCATCCGCCCGCCGAGAGGGCGCATAGCTGCGAGAGCCATGCGCACGTCCGCCGACCGGTAGAGCTCAAGCTCGCACTCCACCGAAGCGGCCGTGCCGGACTCGCGCAGGTTCCGCGCGTCGAGCGTCCGGTCCCAGTGCAGGCGGTTGCGCACGCGGCGGTCTCCGCGCTCGGGCGGGCCGGGAATCACTTGCAGCGCCTCCACTCAAGCGATAGCGATACACACCACTCGACGGGGAAGGACCTGCACCCTCCCCCCACGGATTCGCCGCAAATGGGCCGCAAGAACTCCCGCAAGGCGGGGGATTTCGACTCACCAGACTTCTTCCTCGACCGGGAGCTTTCCTGGCTCGCTTTCAACGACCGCGTCCTCGAAGAGGCGGAGGATAAGAGCACTCCGCTGCTCGAGCGGCTGAAGTTCCTCGGCATCGCGACCTCCAACCTTGACGAATTCTTCATGGTACGCGTTTCCGGTGTGCAGGAGCAGGTGCTGGCGGACGTGCGCAAGCGCAACCCGGCAGGGTTCACTCCGGCGGAGCACTTCGAGCGCATCCACGAAGCGGCCCATGTCCAAGTCGAACGGCAGTACGAGTGCCTGCTCAAGCAGGTTCTCCCGGCGCTGGCGGAGGAGAGCATCCACCTGCGAAAGCCGGGAGACCTGAACCGCGCCCAGCGCGACTTCGTCCGCAAGCTCTTCGACCGGGAGGTCTTCCCGGTCCTCACGCCGCTGGCCGTCGATTCGGGGCACCCGTTCCCGCACCTGCGGAACCTTTCGCTCAACCTTGCCGTCCGCCTCGCCCCGCCCAAGGGACACCGGACCGATCATCCTCTTTTCGCCGTGGTGCAGGTGCCGGCCGTGCTCGACCGGTTGGTGCGGCTCCCGCCCCGTGAGCACGGCCACCACGAGTTCCTACTCCTCGAAGACCTGATCGCGCAGGAAATCCCGCTTCTGTTCCCTGGCATGAAGCCAACGGAGGTCTGCGCCTTCCGCGTCACCCGCGATGCCGACGTGGAGTTCGCCGAGGAGGAGGCCGACGATCTGCTCAAGACCATCGAGGAGGAACTGCGCAACCGCGAGCGCGGTAGCGCGGTGCGCCTCGGCGTCGAGAAGAAGGGGAGCGAGGAGTTGGTCTCGGTAATCTGCGAGGCGCTGCAACTGCGCCCGCTTCAGGTTTATCGCATGAAGGGGCCGATCAACCTGGCGGAAGTGGCCGGGATCAGCGCGCACGTGGACCGGCCGGACCTGAAGTACCCGCCGTTCGTCCCCGCCGTGCGCGAACCGCTGCGCAGCGACAAGAACGTCTTCAGCGCCGTCAGCCGCGAGGACATCCTGCTCCACCATCCCTACGAATCCTTCGGCCCGGTCGAGGATTTCGTCTCCCAGGCCGCCGCCGATCCCAACGTGCTGGCCATCAAGCTGACGCTGTACCGCACCTCCGGTGATTCGCCCATCATCCGCGCGCTGATGGAAGCGGCGGAGAAGGGCAAACAGGTGGCCGCGCTCGTGGAACTGAAGGCCCGCTTTGACGAGGAACGGAACATCGGCTGGGCCAAGCAGCTCGAGAAGGCCGGCGTGCACGTGGTGTACGGGCTGGTGGGGCTGAAAACGCACACCAAGGTCTGCCTTGTCGTGCGCAAGGAGCCCGGCGGCATCCGCCGCTACGTGCATCTGGGGACGGGGAACTACAACCCGGCGACGGCGCGTCTATACACGGACCTGGGGCTGCTGACCTGCGATCCGGACCTTTGCGACGACGCGAGCGAACTGTTCAACATGCTCACGGGCTACTCGCGCATGTCGCGCTGGCGGAAGATGATCGTCGCGCCGATCGAAATGCGCGAGGCGTTCGGGCGCCTGATCGACGGCGAGACGGAAAAGGCACGCCAGGGCCGCCGCGGCCGCATACGCGCCAAGATGAACTCCCTCGTGGACACGCGCATTATCCAGCGCCTTTACGAGGCAAGCTGCGCCGGCGTCGAGATCGACCTGCTCGTGCGCGGCATCTGCTGCCTGCGCCCCGGCATCAAGGGCCTTTCGGGGAACATCCGCGTCTCCTCGATCGTGGGCAGGTTCCTGGAGCATTCACGCATCTTCGTCTTCGGCGAGAAGGACGAGAAGAAGACCTACCTCTCCTCCGCAGACTGGATGCCGCGGAATCTGGACCGGCGCGTCGAGGCGCTCTTCCCGATCGAGGACCCGATGCTTCAGGAGCGCGTGGTGCGCGAGGTGTTCGAGGCCGGCTGGATGGACAATGTCAAGCGGCGGGTACTCAAACCGAGCGGCATCTACGTAAGGGTGGAACGGGACGCGAACGAAGACCCCCTGGAGGCCCAGACCGCCCTGCTGGCGCTGGAGGACGAACTGCGCGAGCGAAAACAAGCCCGCCCCGCCACCCCGGAGGCCCTTGTCTCCCCCGCCACCGAACCGAAGCAACCCACGGCCGCAGCCCCCATCCGCCCGGCCAAGCCCGCCGCCCGCAGCCTCCGCGCCATCCGCGGCCGGCTCCTCACCGAGGCCGACGGTGAGGTGCCTGCTCCCCCCTCCCCCACCTCCGGCAAGGACAACGGCAGCCGGACTCCGGCCACCGGCGATGGCGCCCGCAGGAAAGGAGGGTCAACGGCCTGAACCGGAACCGAATTCCTCCGCTGGCTCCGCGGGAGACCGGTTTTCCGTTGTCTCCGGGGGCTGGGACCGGTTCAACTCCGTTTGTGAGGTATTTAATAAAAGCCAGAACTAACAGGGAGCGCAAACCCATCCGGGAACCCGCAACATGACAGGAACACTGCGCATACTCCCCGTCATCGGACTGGTGGTCTTCACCGTCGGGTTCATTTACTGGGACCTCGGCGCTGGCCAGCGCGACCCCGACACCATCAACTTCTTCACCATGCAGCTCCGCCCCGATTTCGACGACTACTTCTTCGACCTGATCGAGCGCTTCGAGGAGGAGAACCCGGGGATTACGGTCAACTGGGTGGACTATCCCTACGACGGATACGACTCGCGCATCACCACGGCCCTGCTCGGCAGGAACCCGCCGGACGTGATCAACCTGGCCTGGGACCGTCTGCGGGCTTTCGCGCGCGGGGGAAACCTCGTGCACCTGGCCGAGCAACTGCCGCAGGCGGTCATCGACGGTTACGTGACGCAGATCATCGAGAGCGGCTGCACCTACGACGGGCGTGTCTATGCGCTGCCCTGGTATTCGTCTGCCAGCATCACGCTCTACAACCGGGCAATACTCGAGGAGGCCGGAATCGGGGAGGACGGGATTCCGCGCTACTTCGAGGAAATTCCCGAGTTCGCCCGCAGGGTGAGGGAGAACACCGATGCCGTGCCCTTCTTCCCCATCCTGACCGACGGCGGAGCCATCCGCAGCGTCATGGCCGAAAAGGGGGTCGAATTCCTGACCGAGGACCGGTCACGGGCAGCCTTCAATACACCGGTCGCGCAGGAGGTTCTGCAATTCTACAAGGACCTGTACGACCAGCGCCTCATCCCGCGCGAAGTCATCACCGCCGGGCACCGCCGGCCGCTCGAGCTTTTCACGGCGGGGCAGCTCGCCACCTACAACGGCGGCGCGGAGTTCATCCTGCGCGTGCGCGAGAATGCTCCGAGCGTTTACGAGAATATCATCATCGGCCCGAAGATCAGCTGGCGCGACCACGAGGTGTTCTTCATCAATACCCACATCCTCGCCGTGCCCGAGCGCAGCAGCAATCCCCAGGCCGCCGCGGAATTCGCCGCCTTTGTCACCAACGCGGAGAACATGCTGAAGTTCAGCAAGGAAGTGACGATTTTCCCCTCAGTGACCGAAGCGTTCGAGGACCCGTGGTTCAGCGAACCCGACGAAACACCCGAAGGGCTCGCACGCTATTACGGCGCCCGGCAGGTCAGCCGCGGCCAGTTGTTCCAGTCCCCGCCCGAATCGACGCGCATTTACCGGGTGCTCGATGAAATGGTGGAGCAAATTCTCCAGGGCCAAGCGACCGTGGAAGCGGGCCTCGCCAACGCCGAAAGGCGCGTGAACAATATCCTTGCGGAGGCACCCCGCCGATAATGCAGACCAAGTCCCGTCCGTTCCGCCGGGGCGCGGTGGCCGCCCCAGCTCCGAAACCGCTGCTGGACCGCATCCCCCTGCGGCTGCGCCAGATCGGCATCGCCTATCTTTTTCTCCTTCCGGCCCTCGCCGTCATGGGGACTTTTCAGTTCTACCCCATGGCGCACGGTTTCTACCTCTCCCTCTTCGACTATTCGCCCCTCGATCCGGATACCACTTTCGTCGGGCTGGCCAACTTCCGCCGGCTGCTGGAGGACAGTGCGTTCTATCTTTCCCTGATGAATTCGTTTCTCTACCTGCTGGTTGTGCCGGCGATTATCGCCTGTTCGCTCGGGCTGGCGGTGCTGGTGGAGCCGAACATCCCCTTCGTGCACTTTTTCCGGGCGTGTTACTATATCCCCGTGGTGACGATGATGGTGGTCGTCGCCCTGATCTGGCGGTTTATTTTCGATACGGACCGCGGGCTGATCAACCAGGTGCTGGTATCGCTCAACATCCTGAGCGAGGGCATCCCGTGGCTCACGAGCGAGGCCATCGCCCTTTTCACCGTGATGACCGTCACGCTCTGGAAGGGTCTCGGCTACTACATGGTGCTGTTCATCGTGGGGTTGAAGGCGATCCCGAACACGCTGCTGGAAGCCGCGCGTATAGACGGCGCGCAGCCGTGGCAGATTCTGCTGTACATCAAGGTGCCCCTATTGCTGCCAACGATCGCCCTTGTGTCGGTGCTTTCCTCCATCGCGGCGCTGCAGGTGTTCGACGAGATTTTCATCATGACCGGCGGGCGCGTGGGCACAAGCACCCTCGTCTTCATGATTTACGAAACGGGCATCCATGATGCCTCGATGCGGATGGGCTATGCCTCGGCCGTCGGCGTCGTGCTTTTCGGAATCGTGCTGAGCTTCACCATCGTGCTGTGGAAGTTCCTGGAGTGGCTGACCGCCAAGGTGTATTGAGCAGACCAAGGGAAAGGACGTAACGGGAGTGAACGTCGTCACCACCGGCGAAAAACGGCGAAAAGTCTTCGGGCTGACCCTGCGCTACGTGGTCATGGTGGCGCTGCTTGCGTTGTTTGTGGGGCCGTTCCTGTGGCTTTTCTCCATGGCGATCCGCCCGATGGGGGCGGACGTTTACGAGCTGACCCTGCTGGTCGAGAACCCGACGTTTGAAAACTTCGCCGACGTCTGGCAGATATACGGCTTCGCCCGTGCGTTCCTCAACAGCGTCCTCGCGGTCTTTTTCATCATCATCCTGAACATCTATATCTGCTCGCTCGCGGCCTATCCGCTGGCGCGGATCAACTTCCCCGGCAAGCAGATCGTCTTCATCGCCATCCTGGCCACCCTGATGATCCCCTTCCAGATATACATGATTCCGCTGTTCATCCTGATGCGGGACCTTCACCTGATCGACACGCTCACCGCGGTGGTCCTGCCGTTTTCCGTTGGCGCCTTCGGCATTTTCCTGCTCCGGCAGTACTACATGACCATTCCGAAGGACCTGGAGGAGGCCGCGCGTATAGACGGTGCGGGCGAATTCAACATCTGGTGGCTCGTGATGTTCCCGCTGACGAAGCCGGCCGTCGCGGCCATGGCGATCTTCGTCTTCGTGGCGCAGTGGAGCAACTTCCTCTGGCCGCTGGTCGTCCTGGACAGCCGCGAGAAGTGGACCCTGCCCATCGCGATCGAGTTCCTCTCCGGCGGCATGGTCGAGCGCACCCAGTACGTCGCGGCCGGCTCGGTCATCGCCGTCTTCCCGGTCATCATCCTCTTCTTCTTCCTGCAGCGCTACTTCCTCGGAGAACTGACCCTCGGCGCGGTGAAGGAGTAGGACTCCGCCGGCCCGCCCCTTCCCTTGCAACGCGCCCCCCCGGCCGTTAGCAACCCCATCAGCGCTGCCCCCCGGCCGCGGCGCGTGCGGGCTCAAACTTTAGCGCCCCGTCCGGCGTCGGATACTGGACCAGCCTTTTCCGGCCCGGCACCAGCCGGCCGCGGCGGCACGCCCTCCGGCCCAGCGCCGCCACGGCAACACCCAGAAAGCGGACCACACCCGACATGCAACACCTGCGGTTTTACCTCACGGCCCCCGTCACTCTGCTCCTGCTGGGCGGGCTCGCCGTACCTCAGACGGCGGGCGCGCAGGAAGAGACGGCCTCCGGCCAGGCCGGCGAAGCGCAAGAGCCCGAACTCCCCGTCTCCCGCGAGCGCCTCGAAGAACTCGCCCGCGGCTACACCCGCACGCGTGTCGGCGTGCCCACGCCCACACCGCCGCCGCTCCATGAAGCCGAGCCCGAAGCCACGCTCGCGCTCGGCGTCGAAGGCGAGGCACGCATCGGCGAGGAGGCCACCCTCACCTTCACCCTGCGTACGGACGATGGAGAGCCGCTCACCACTTCCGGCCTTGCCGAGTTCCGCGAAGGCCGCCGTCTCGGCCTGCACCTTGTGGACGGAGGACTCGACGATTACCACCGCCTGACCCCCGAAGAAACCGATACCCCCGGCCAGTACGCCGTCACCTTCACCCCGATGAATGGCGGCGAGTACACAGCCTTCCTTTTCCTGCGGCCCGAATCGACAGGCATCCTGGAGACGCTCCGCGCCACCTTCGACGTGGAGGGCTCCCCCGCCGCGTGGGAACTCGACAAGTCCTACCAGGCCACCGTCTGGGAGCACTCCTTCAATATCGAATTCAGCGGCCCCGAGCCCCGCTCCCGCCGGCTGCTGCGCGGCGAGTTCGCCGCACGCAACCCCCAGGGCGCCATCGTCCACAACAGCTTCCGCGAGGTCGCCGGCGACCCGATCTCCCTGGTCGCCATCTCCCAGCACCGCAATCGCGCCTTCCTGGCCCACTTCCCCGCCGGCATCATCACCGCCGAAGAGGAAGACCAGCGGCCGATCCTCTTCGACCTCATGGTGGACCACCCAGGCGTCTGGCACCTGTTCGCCACAGTGGATACGGACGAACGCACCATCACCGTGCCCTTCCGCATCCACGCCGCCGATCCGCAGGAGACGACAACGAACGAGGAGGCGTTCGAGGAACTCGACCGCCTGTGGGTCGCCCTCGACCAGGCGCACCTCACCCAAGACTTCCTCGCCTCCGAGGACATCGTGCCCCTCATGAGGGAGCAATTCAGCACCCTGACCGGCAACCTTGGCGAGTTGCCCGAACGCCACCAGACCGCCCTCCCCTCCATCCTCTTCCGCGTGACGCAGTCGCTCGACCTGATTGACCGGTTCGCCGCCGCCGAAGCACCGGCTCAGTATTCCATGGCAACGGAGCAACTCCGGCGCGAACTCAACGCCCTGCGCCAGGCCGCCCTGGTTCCCGGCCGCGGCGAATGGCAACCGCTCGACACCGCCGGCCAGTGCGCCTTCGGCGGCGGAACCGCCGGGGAACACGACATGGGAGCCCACGCGCTCCACCGCAACCGCCGCATCGACTTCTGCTCCTTCACCTGCGCCGCACGCTTCCATCAGGCCCCGGACCGGCACTTGGACACGCTCCTCGAAGGCCACGCCACGGAGTAGCGGCAGCCAACCGAACCCTATACCCCAAACCCTAAACCCTACACCTTGGAGCCCTGCCATGCACATCGTCGTCGCCGGAGGACACGGCAAGATCGCCATGCTGCTGCACCCGATCCTGCGCGAACGCGGGCACTCGGTGCGGGCGCTCATCCGCAACCCGGACCACGCGGAGGAAGTCCGCCAGGCCGGCGCCGACCCGGTGGTCTGCGACATCGAACAGGTGGATGATATTTCCGAGGCGGTCGGGAAGGCCGACGCGGTGGTCTTCGCCGCGGGAGCCGGGCCGGGCAGCGGCGCGGCACGAAAACTGACCATGGACCGCGACGGCGCCACGAAGCTCATCGCCGCCGCGAAGAAGAACGGCATCCCCCGCTACGTCATGATCAGCGCCATGGGAGCGGACCGCCCCCGGCCCGA
>SLMS01000037.1 GCA_007133495.1 Candidatus Sumerlaeota bacterium
GCCGGACGGGGGCAAGGCGAGCAGGGTGCTCCCGAGAGAGCTGCGTGTCTATACGGCTTTGGAGGGAGGGGCTGAACAAAGTGCCTCCCTCCGGGGGAGGTCCGGAGGGAGGCCGGGGAAGGAGAGAACTGCGATGGTGCTTGTGTGTGCCCCCGTCCTGCGGGGGATGCCGGTGTTATTGCCGGCGGCGTTCGGGCCGGTCGCGCATTGCGTCCCGGCGCTCTTCCATCATGCCGCGGCGCTCTCCGGTCGCGGCGGGGCCTTCGCCCCAACGCTCGACCATGCGGAGGATGCGCTCAGCGGCCTGCTCGTCAACGTCCGCCTCGTCGAGGAGCTTCTTGACGTCGTCGGTGCTGCCGCCTTCGGCGAGGGTTGTGCGGATGTCCCGCATGAGTTCGCGCTGGTCTTCGGCCATGCGGAAGGGCGCTTCACCGCGCTCGGCGCGGGGCGGAGCGGGAGCTTCACCACGTTCGAGGAAGAGGCGGCGGGATTCGGTGATGCCTGTGAACCCGGCCCTTGGGCCGGCGGGCTCGGGGGCCGCATCCGGTGCTGCCTGGGCGAGGCGTGCACCCATTTCCTGCAGTTCGGCGAGCTGATCGGCGTCGAGCGCCGCCTTGGCGTTCACGACATGGCCGAGGACGATTTTGCGCTCGGCTGCGCGCGCGGCGAAGTAGTTGTCCACCAAGGTGTTGATTTCGGTGCGGGAGGGTTCGTCCTTGGCCAGCTCGGCGAGCAGCGCCCGGTTGGCGGTGCGGGAAACGTCCCGGGCGGGGTCGAGTTGGACGAGCATCTGCTCGCGCGACTCGGTGAGGGTGGCTGTTTGCTCTTCGGTCAGGTTCAGCCGTTCTGCAACGCGGGGGCGTTCCCAGAAGGGCGTGCCGAGGACTCCACCACCGGGGCCTTCGGCGAGCCGGAACAACAGCCGTCCAGCCTCGGGCCGTTCGGAATCGCGGAGGCGTTCAGTGACTTCCGCACGGTCGCGGCGTTCTTCACGCTCGCGCGCTTCGGTGCGGTCGGTGCGGTCTGGGCGTTCAGTCATTTCGGTGCGGTCGCGGCGTTCGGGGCGCTCGCCCCGTTCACGTTGTGCTTCGGCCGGTACCGTCACGGCGGCGGCGAGCAAGCCTGCGGCGGTGATGCCAAGCAGGCGGGAGAGTGTCGTGCGTTTCATGGGTGTCGTCCTTTCGCGGAGACGTTCGTTGGAGGCGGTGCCGGGAGGGAGGCGCGCGCCGTTGACCACTTCCCTTGAAGGAAGGATGCCATGATGGGGCGACTGACGTAGAACGCTGATTTAACTAGGTTTGCGCTCTGGACAGCAGCGCCGCGGCGGGGCAGGTGCGTACGCAGACGTACATTCGGGGCGTGCGGTGGTGACGCGGTGCGAACACTTGCCGGGGGTCACTCCGGGGCGATGCCCGTCTGCAAAGAGGCGATGAGGGCAGCGAGAGCCGGAAGAGAGGCGATTCGGCCGGCGGGTTTCTGCGGCCGGCGGGGGGCGAACCATTCCGCCACCTGGCCAGCGCACCCCTCCTGTTCGAGGTGGTACAGCATGTCCTTCACAATCGTCCGGGCGTCAGGGAGGAGATCGGCGGCTTCGGCGCGGTGGGCGTGCAGGCCGCGGAAGAAGGCCCCTAGCAGCGCGGGACAGGCGGCCATGCCGTCGGCATGGGGGAGCAGAACGCCGCGCGGGGTGAGGTAGCTTGCGGCGATGGCGTGCAGCAGGCGGAGCTGGAGAGCGGGTTCGAGCGGTTGTTCGCAGAGCAGGAAGCCGGTGAGGGCGAGGGGAAGTTCCGGCGCGGTTTCGGGGGAGGGGTCCGCGTTGAGGAGTGCGGTGACCCGCTGATTCAGGCCGCCGCGGAGGCGTTCGGCCGCGCTGCGCCATTGGCTGGCGAGGGGGTCGTCCGCGGCTGCCTGCGCGGCCGCGTGGAGCGCGGCATGACGGAGCGCGCCGAGTTCAAGCGGATGCAGTTCCCCTTCGCGGTCCGGCGTATAGACAGAGGACCACGCCGCGGGAGCTTCCGCCACCTCGGCCGGTGCCGGATTGCCGGCGAGGGTCCTCAGGAACGCGCGGTCCTGCTTCATGTACTGCCCGGAGGTGGTGTATAGCCGGAGGCGGTCAGCCCACCAGTACCCGGCGCCGGGGGAAGTGGAGGCATCGCCGCGGAGGCCGGCGAGGAGTTCGAGCGCCTGCGGGGCGTGGGTGGCCGGCGGATAGACGGCGGGGAGGGCGAGGAGGAGTTCACTTGTGCGCATGGGCGGGGCGCCTTGTTCTGTCCATCCGGTCCGGAGACCGGGTTGGGGGGCGGCGCCGGTGCCCGGCCGGTGGTGATCGGCGGCGAGGGCAAGTCGCGGGGCGAGAGCCTCGTGCGCTGGCGCGATGGACGGGACGGCAAGGGCGCGCCGGCGGCCGAGTTCGGCTTCGATGGCGTCATCGGTACCGGGGGGCAGGGCCTCCCCCTCCTCCGGCGTGAGCAGGAGCAGGAGCGGCCGGCCGGGAGGTGCTTCGAGGTGCACCTTTGGCCCGCCGTACAGCTCCTCCGTATAGACATCCTGATCCGTCCCGCTGGCGGAGAGGGGTATTTCGCCGAGCAGTTCGCCGTCGCGCGTGATCTGAAACGGTTCGGAGGCGAGGAGCCAGAGCGGGTTTTCGCCCGTTTCGTCCGGGAAGCCGGTGGCGTGGTCGGTCCGCACGTCCCCGAGCGTGGACCATGGCAGCATCGGATGGAAGAGCAGGCGGAGGCGGGGGCGCTCCGCCGATGGCAGGAACCGGAACCGGAGCACGAGCCCGCTCAGTCCGCCGCGGGGGAAGAGGAGCTCCATGCGCAGAGAGGCCTCGCCGCCGAACTCCCATGTCCACGTTGGGCAGGGGAAGACGTCGAAGGCGGGCCATGCGTCCGGCACGTTCCATCGGCCGCGCAGGTGGTAGGAGGTGAGGGGAACGACGGCTTCGGGGTGGCGGAAATAGAGCGCAAAGGCTGAGAGGAGTTTGCGGCGCGTGCCGGCGCCGGGTTGCTGCATCCAGAGGCCGTGGCATGGGCGGTGAACCTTGCCCGCCACGGTGCCGGCGCAGGTGGAGCCGCCCCCCCCGGTTTCGATCCATTCATTGTCGAGGCGCATGGCGGGCTCCTGTGGCGGCGGGGGGCTTGCTGTCTATCTATCCAGCCAAATATTTCCGTGCAGGGGGGCAGGTCACTTTTCCATCTTCTTCATCATGCCCCGGGCAACGTAGCCGGCGGCTATACGGACAACGAAGCGCGGCAGGAACCGGGTGAACAAGATGGGGAGCAGGCGCTGGGTGACGAGCACGGCGCGGCGGTTGTCGCTGGCAACCAGGCCCATGCGGACGACTTCGGCGGTTGGCTGGCCGCGTTCGTAGAACTTGGGGTCGATGCCGCCGGTGACGCCGAAATTGGTCGGCGTGGGGCCGGGGCAAAGCGCCAGCACGCGCACGTCGGTGCCACGCAACTCCTCATTCAGCGCCTCGGAAAAATGCAGCACGAACGTCTTGCTGGCCGAATAGACGTTGAAATACGGAACGGGTTGGAAGGCGGCGGTGGAGGCCACGTTGATGATGCGCGCATCGCGGCAAAGGCGGAGCTGCGGAAGGAGCTGGTGGGTGAGTTCCACCAAGGCGACCATGTTGACCATCAGCATTTCGCGAACGCGGGTCAGTTCCATCGAATCGAGGGCGCCGATGGCCCCGAGGCCGGCATTGTTGACGAGCCAGGCGGGATGAAGGCCCTCCTCCCTGAGGAAGGCGCCAACACGCTCGGCGGCGGCGGGCTGGGAGAGGTCGCAGACAAACGGGATGGCCCGGATGCTGTGGCGGCGTTCGAGTTCGCCGGAAAGCTCGCGCAGGCGGTCTTCGCTGCGGGCGACGAGCACGAGGTCCGTCTTCCGCGCGGCGAGCTGGCGGGCGAACTCCTCCCCGATGCCCATGCTGGCGCCGGTAATGACTGCCACGTTCATGCGGGAGGCCCTTTCGGTGGTGTGTGGTGTGCCTTGGCTGCGGGAATGGGAGCAGAAGAAGGCCGGGGGTTCAATCTCCAAGCGCCGGGGGAGCGCGGGTGATCCAGTACCTCATGCTGATGTACTCGGCGTGGGGAGGAACCGCTTCCACGTGGAGCCGCCAGGCGGTGCCGCCGGCCTCATCCAGCAGGTCCTCCAGGTCGAGCCGCCATTCGCGCACGCCGGGGACATCAGGAAGGGGGACTTCACGCACGGCCGTATAGCCGGTGGTGTTGGAGGTGGCGGAGACGCGTAGCTGCCCGGCGGGGTTGTTCTCCGGGAGCGCCAGGCGATGGTGCAGCACCAGCGCGTCCCACGTTTCGTCCTGCGGGAGGGCAAAATCGAACGACTCGGCGCGCAGGAGCCGGCCGCCGTCCACCGCGGGCAGACCGGGGAACTGCGCGGGGCTGTCGGCTTCGGAGAGCGGTTCGTCCGGGTCGAGCGGCGCGGGAAAGTGCCGGAGCGGGGCGAGCGGCTGGGGGGACTGGATGCTGGGGAGGCGGTCTGGGTGGTACTCAGGCTGCCAGCCAGCGGCGGCTTCGTGCTGGAGATTGCCCAGGTCCAACTCCAGGACTGCAGGCCCCAGGGCGCCCGCGGGCAGGGCACTCCCGCGGTCCACCAGCTCCCACTCTATCGGGTAGGCGGTGAGGGCATTGCCGCTGGTGACGGAAGGATGGCGGGGCACGGCGCTTGCCCATTCTGGCGGGGCGAGGGGGAACTCTTCGCTCAGCCAGCCGGGGTAGGTGACGAGGAGCCGCGGCCGGAGGTGCTCCGGGATGGAGGCCATGACGGCGAGGGTGGCGGCCTCGCCGTGTGTCGTGGCGGGGGTGAACTCGCTGGAGGTGAGACCGACAAAGTCCCACGCGGGCAGGTCCGTATAGTAGGCGAGAACTCCGGCGTCGGTCATCGCGAAGGGATGTGTTTCCTCCTGGAGGGCGAAGGTGCCGCGGCGGAGGATTTCGTATATATCGCGGTTGTTGCGGCCGTACTCCGCCGTCCAGAAAAGCAGCGAGGGGAGCGACAGCAGCACCAGCCCGGCTCCGGCGGCACGGAAGGCGGCGGCTTCGCCGCGGTGCAGCAGGGCCGAGAGTTCGCGCAACGCATAGACGGCGAGGAGCACGGCGGGAACGGTCCACGGCGCAAGGTAGCGCTGCTGGTGAACGAAGGGGAGGTAGGTGCCGAGCAAGCTGGCCGCACCGAGGAAGAACGCGGCGGTGAGGAGAACCCACGAGCCGAATCGCTGGGTGCGCCATGCGTCCGCCAGCGCGAAACCCGCCCCCAGCGCGATCAGCAACGAGAGACCCACGGGCATGTAGGGCAGGAACTGCGTCTGCTTGAAGTCGGCGTAGGCGGGGTCCGGTACGGCATTATTATAGAACAGCACGAGGGCGCGCCAGAGCGTGTCCGTCATGACGCCGAAAGAGTGCACCGGCAGCAGGTACGGGTGTTCCATGAGCCCCTTCACCGTGAGGCCGGCTGGCCGCCAGCTTCCCGTCGCGGCGTGTAGTATATACAGCCAAACGAACAGCGGGACGAGCGTCAGGAGGACAGGCAGCACGGACATGCGCGGCGTTTCACCGCGCCGGAGGAGCAACACCGCGGCAACGGCAAGCGTGATGGCAGCTCCTTCCGGCCTCACCAGCGGGAGGAGGGCCAGGCAGAGCAGCAGCACACGCCGCGCGGTCGTCTCCTCGCGCGTCCACCAGCGGGCGAGCGACAGCAGCACGCCCGTCAGCAGCACGGTGAAAAGGGCGGTTTCCATGCCGCTGAGCGAATGCCACAACAGGTGGCCGTTGGCGAGGATGAGCAAGGCGGCGAGGACGCCGGCGGCCTTGTCCAGAAGCGTGGCGGCAAGCTGATAGACCCAGCAGACGAGCAGCATCCAGAGCCCCACGCCGAGTATGTACGCGCAGAAGGCGGCGCGGGCGCCCTCCAGTCCGAGCCAGAAAAGCGGCGTCAGCAGGAGCACGTAGGCCGGGCTCGTCATGCCGCCCGACGGCGTCATCTCCGGCGTATAGACAAGGAAGTTACCCTGCGCGGCCATGCGGGCGTACTGCAGGTGGATGTACGAATCGTCGAGCGGCAGCGCGAAGTGCCCCCCCGCACCGAACCAGCCCGCAAGGAACACCATCACGCCCTGCGCGGCCGCGGCTGCGGCGAGCAGCAGCAGCGCGGTCCGGTCCGCAGGGTCGATTCGGTATGGGATCAAGGCAGACGGCCTCCGGCGCCGCGTGGCGCAGTCAGGTTCCCCGGGCGAGCTTCTCCCGGAATGTTTCCCCGTCCAAGGTGGCGATGCCAAGCCGCTTTGCCTTGTCGAGCTTGCTGCCCGGGCTGGCGCCCACGATGACAGCGTCCGTCTTGCCGCTGACCGAGCCGGTGACCTTGCCGTCACGCTTCTCGATTTCGGCCTTCGCCTCCTCGCGGGTCATGCCGTCGAGTTCGCCCGTGAGGACGAAGGTCTTTCCGGCGAACTCCTCCGAGCGGGCGGCCGGTTCACCGGCCGGGGCCTTCTCCGGGGCCGGGTTGACGCCAAGTTCGAGCAGCCGGTCCACCAGCTCCCGATTCTGTCCGGTTTCCCAGAATTCACGGATGCTGGTGGCGACCTTCTCGCCAACGCCATCGACCGCGACGAGCTCCTCGTAGCCGGCCTTCCGGAAAGCTTCCAGCGTGCGGAAGTGCCGCGCCAGGTCGTTCGCCGTCGTGGCGCCGACAAAGCGGATACCTATCGCAAAGAGAAAACGGGCAAGCGTCTGCGTGCGGCTGGCGTCTATGGCTCCGAGGAGATTCTCTATTTTCTTCTCCTTGAAACCTTCGAGGGTGCCCAACTGCCCGCCGGCAAGCGTGTATAGATCGGGAATGGCGGAGACAAGCCCGGCATCGACGAGCTGATCGACTATTTTTTCACCGAGCCCGTCTATGTCCATCGCGTTCCGGGAGGCGTAGTGCCGGATGCGCTCGCGCACCTGCGCCGGACAGGCGGAATTAATGCAGCGGAGCGCCACTTCGTCCTCCGGCCGGACGAGTTCCGAGCCGCAGGAGGGGCACTTCTCCGGAATCGAAATCTTCTTTTCCTTTCCGGTGCGCTGGTCCTCCAGAACGCGAATGACCTTCGGGATAATCTCGCCTCCCTTTTGCACCACCACCCGGTCCCCGACACGTATGGACAGGCGTTCCAGCTCATCCACATTGTGCAAGGTGGCGCGCTTGACGGTCGTGCCGGCGAGTTGCACCGGCTGAAGGTTCGCCACCGGCGTCACCGCACCCGTGCGGCCGACCTGCCAGTCAACGCTCTCCAGAACGGACTCCCCCTCCTCTGCGGAGAACTTGTAGGCGATTGCCCAGCGCGGACTCTTGGAGGTGGCGCCAAGACGTTCCTGCCAGTCCCGCCGGTCCACCTTGACCACCAGCCCGTCGGTGTCGTAGGTAAGTTCCGTCCGCTTCGTTTCCCACTCCTGAATCACCTCGTGGAGACCTTCCAGGCCGCGCACCTTGCGGGTGTGAGGGTTGGTGCGAAGGCCGAGCTTTTCGAAGAATTTCAATAGTTCCGAGTGCCGGTCCGGCAGGCTCTCCACGTTTGTATAGCCGGCGCCGTGGACGAAAATGCTGAGGGGCCGCTCGCGCACGATCCGGCGGTTCTTCTGCTTGAGCGTCCCGGCGGTGAGGTTGCGCGCGTTGGCGTAGAGTATGGGGAGCTTGCGGAGGCGCTTGCCTGCGCGCTTGAGTTCTTCGTTGAGGCGTTCGATTTCCTCTATTTCGGCGCGGCGCTGTGCGTTGATTTTCTCGAAGGCCTCGCGTTCGAGATATATTTCGCCACGTACTTCGAGTTCGCCGGATATTTCCTTTTTCAGTTGGTTCGGGATGGCGCGGATGGTCCGGATGTTCGGAGTAATGTCATCGCCCTGACGCCCGTCGCCGCGGGTGACGCCGCGGACAAGCCTGCCGTCCTCGTACAGTATCGAAACTGCCACTCCGTCCACCTTGAGTTCGACCGTATAGTCAACCTCCTCGCCGTCGGGGAGCTTGAGCCCCTCGCGCACGCGGCGGTCGAACTCGCGCACCTCGCCCTCGTCGTAGCTGTTTTCGATGGAGAGCATCGGCACACGGTGCTCGACGGTGGGGAAGTTTTCGGTGAGGTCGCTGCCGACTTGTTGCGTGGGGGACTCGGGTGAGGTGAGTTCGGGAAATTCGCGCTCGATGGCGGCGAGTTCCTCCACGAGCGCGTCGTACTCACGGTCGGAGATTTCCGGCGCGGCGGCGCGGTAGTACAGGTCGTTGTGGTGTTCTATATCGCGGCGGAGCGTGGCGGCGCGTTCGCGGGCCTCTTCGAGGGTCATCGTCGGCGGTTTCCTTGCGGCAGGGTAACATCAGTTCCGGCAACCCGGATCATGGTGAAAGCCCGGACGGGGAGGGTCAAGAGCGCCGGTCAGTGGTTGAGTGACTTCCTGATTACACGGAGCCGCTCTTCACGGTCCCTTGACAGGTAAATGGTGTGGAGCAGATCCCCCGTCTCCACGTCCCACAGCCATGCGTCTGTGCCGGGGCCACCGGCGAAGAGGCGCGAGCCATCAGGCGACAGGGCAGCCTTGGTGGGAGGGCGCCATTCCGTGGGCCCGCGCTCGGTGATACCGGGCGGTTCAAACCGTCCCAGAGGCTCCCCATCGTCTGCCGAGTACAGTTTCACCTTCCCATCGTCCCCGGTGGCCAGCAAGACGTCGCCCTGCTCTGTTTGCACAAAATGAGAGGCAAGAAAGCCCTCCGGCAATTCAATAGTCTTCAGGAGGCCACCAGTTTCTGCTTCTCGTAATTCGACTTTCCCGCCGTTCCTGTCCACCATGAATACATCGTCCGAAGGTGAGAATAACGGGGCGGAAAGCGTAGAGCCCCCAAACCTGCGGACGGTAAGGCTTCCTGTAAAGCTGGCAAGTGCCTCTCCTGTCTTCGTGTCGTGAAGGGTGATCTCCGGTTCCTCCTTGGAGGAGTCTTCTGCATTGCTTCCTGGCCTCATGAGAGGATCAACCCACCATTCTCCCTCCATTGACTGTACGAGGACCCGTGACCCTGAACCGGAGAAACGAACGAAATCATCAGGGCCTCCGTAGTGCCGCAGTTTCTCTCCGGTTTCGGCGTCCCACACGGAGCCACCAACTGATTCAGACACGAGAATGTAAGAGCCTTCGCCGGAGAATGCTGCGCTTTGCACGGCTGGCCCGAACTCACTGAGCCGCTCTCCCGTCTCAATGTTCCACAGGTGAGCGAAGGAGTCTGTACGGGTCAGTGCACGTGACCCGTCAGGCGAGAAGCCGGCGGCTGTGGACGGCCCGTCTCCAAGCCGCCGTAGTGATCGGCCCTCCGTGATATCCCAAACCCGGACACCGGCTTCGGCACTGCCGGTCAGCAGGCGTGTCCGGTCAGGAGAGATGTGCATTCCCCGGACATTTCCTCCGCCCGTGCGAAGCGTACGCGGATCGCCGAATTCAGGCACCCGCCATACCAAAATATTGTGGCCCATCGGGGCCGCGAGCCACAGCGCGCCATCGGGAGTTTCGACCATGATGTACCGCCTATGGACCCCCGGAAGCCACTTGATTTTTTCTCCGGTATCGACATCCCACAGGCGCATGCCTGTGCTTTCGCTGGTAACGGCGATCGTGCCGCAGGGAGAGAAGCTTACGTTTGACAGGGGAGTGTCGAAATGGTCCAGCATTCCCTCCTCCAGGAAGAATTCGTACACCCGCTCCTCGGGGGTGGTGTCGAGGTCTGAATAGGTCCAGAAAAGAGCCACACCGGTCACGCAGAGCACAAAAAAGAATAAGAGCGCCCCTACGCCGAGTACCACCCAGACCGGGGCTATA
>SLMS01000105.1 GCA_007133495.1 Candidatus Sumerlaeota bacterium
AGCAGCTCGCCGAGACCCACCGGCTCCCAGCCGCCGAAGTCATCATCGACGGTGAAGACCGGCTCGAAGGCCGGCGTAATCTCCGGAGTGATCAGCGGGGTCGTCAGGCGGTCGCCCTCGGGGTCGGTGGCCGTGATGACCAGGAAGTTCTGCAGGTCCATGTCATCCGCTTCGTCCGTGCTGATGTACATCTGGACGATGCGTTCCTGGACCTCAGAGATGGCGATGTCGTCTCCCGTCACCATGCCGATGCCGGAGAAGGGGCCGAGATCGCTTTCGTCGTCGCCGCTGAAGTCGCGGTTACGGAAGTCGAGCCGGCCGTCCCCCGAGCCATAGCGGTCAGTGACGAGCGGAGCGGTTGCGAAGTCCGCCTGACTGGGAAAAATGCCTCCCGGTTCGGCGAAGGCACGCTCACCATTGATGAGCAGGGTGCCCTGATCTCGCATGTTGGGCGTTGATGGAACTGGTTCCACGTTCGGGAATTCGTTGAACAGGAACCGGACGTTGTCCGCGTCCACCTCGGTGCCTGTCGGGCCCAACTGGATGTAGTCCAGCAGGTCGAAGGCTGCGGTGAACCGGAACAGGTACTGCGTGGTCGCCACGCCCGGGTCAAACGGGTCAGTGGCGGGAAGTTGCGACTCGTGGAGTCTGTCCGTGATGATCACCGTTGGGAGATCAGCGTCAAACTCCGGAGCGAACGCAAAGGCGCTGCTGCTGAGCAGGGTTGCAGCAGCGAGGAAACCAGCAGCGGTTGAGAACCGTGTACGCACTGTGTGGTTCCTTTCCTTTGAGGATAAGGAGCTACGGACCCCGCGAATCGGTTCGGATCGGGGGGCGGGCGAAAAATCACTTTGTTGGCAAGGTCGCTCTTCTCTCCTGCTGAGGGTTCTGAAGTGGGACTGCGCCTAGTTTCAGGTCCACAGCCGTCGTGAGGTCAACAACAATTCCACCGTCCGGCAGATTTCTTTTACGGTCCAACCCCGCTGAGTTCAGCAATCCCGGTCTCACCGCCGGGCAAACCCGCACCCTCTTCTCAGTCCCCCGACTGCCTCAAGGCCCGAAGCCACCGGTCGGTCTCCGGGTCGAGCCGCTCGCTCAGCCGGGCATAGGTTTCGAGCGGTTCAAGCACCTCCGCCGAGGGCCGGTCCAAATCGTCGAGCGCCAAGGCCAGGTTCAGCCATGCCGGGAGGAACCCCTCGTCACGGTCCAATACGGCACGGAACTCGGCAGCGGCCGCGTTCGGCCTTCCTGCCTCCAGCAGCGCCGCCCCGAGGTTGTTCCGGGCCCGCAGGTGGTCCGGGTCCAACTCCAGCGCCCGGTTGAACGAGCGCTCCGCGGCGGCGAATCTCCGGGTCTGGACGAGGAAGTTCCCCTGCTCGAAGTAAACCATGGGGTTTTCCGGCTCCATCTGGACCGCCTTCCGGTACTCCTCCTCCGCCCGGCGCGTCCGGCCCGAGCGGTAGAGCGACTCCGCCATGGCTAGCCGCGCCTCCACCTCCTCGGGCTCACGGGCCAGATAGCGCCCCCACGCCCGCACCGCCTCATCGTAACGCCCCGCGTCCTGCGAGGAGCGCGCCCGGCGGGCCAGTTCCTCCGAGGACAGATCGGCCTCTTCGACCAGTTCAGGGAAGACCGCCGCCCGGGCCTGCTCGGCATCGATGGCATCCAGGTCCACCTCCCGCTGCACCCCGGGAGCGTCGCCAACGGCACCAAAAGCGCGGCCGATACCGGCGAACGGACCGCCCGTTGTGCGGGTCGGGGCTGCCGGAATGGCATCGGGGTCGGCGGGGTCCAACTCCTCGGCCGGGGCCTCGGCCACCTCATCCTCCGGGGCGGTGACTTCCTCCTCGGCGAACTCCTCCGGAGCTTCCTCCTCCGTGGCTACGGGCTCTTCCGGCTCAGGAGCAGCCGTCTCCTCCGCCACCTCGGGCGTCTCCTCCTCCGGGGCAGCCTCCTCGTGGGCTGGTTCGGGCTCGGCTTCGGCCACTTCCACGGGTTCAGGTTCGGGCACCGGCGAAGGTGCGGGTGAGTCCTGCGGGACAGAAGGGGTCGCTTCCGGCTCCTCGGCGACCTCCGCCTCCTCGCGGGCCCGGGCGGCAGCGGCCTCCGCTTCAAGCTCCAACCGGCGCACTTCCAGCCGCACGAGGTCCAGCTCTGCCTGAGCCAGCGAGTAGTCCGGCGCCAAATCCAGCGCCTTCTCGTAGTAGGGCATGGCCTGCTCGGGGTCCCCGAGCCGGTAATGTGTGTTCGCGATTTCGTAGTAGATGACCGGCCGTTCCGAGACCTGCGAGGCCCGCAGGAGCAAATCGCGGGCGAGAAGGTAATCCCCCTGCTCCTTCATGCGCTGGGCACGCGTGAGCATGTCGAACGCCTCGCGCCGCTCCGCCTCGGCCTGACGGAGCGGATCGTGCAGACACCCGGCCGCTCCGGCCCCGAGCATCAGGGCAAGCGCACCCGCAAGGAAACTGCCCGGGAGGTGTCTCTTCATCAGTAGCGTTGCTCGGTGACGAGCTTCTCGTCCGAGAAAGTAAACAACAGGCCCCGCGTGTCGTAGATGATCCCTTGGTAATCCCATATATCGCGCCTCACGCCCTCCTCGTATTCCTGGGTCCAGGCACGGCGAGGATTACCGTAGCGGATCCGGGTCCGGTCCATGTCGGACAGTTCCCCCTCGTAAACCAGTTCGCGCTGAACAAACTGCGCCACGATGCTGCGGTCCCACCAAGCCCACTCATCGACGACCTCATTGGTCTTGGACCGCCAACCCTCGCGGATGTAATCGGGCTGGCCGTGGCGCTCGAGCAGGTCTTTCTGCGACTCGGACAGCCGGCCGGAGATGGGCCGGTTCACCTGCTGGAACGAATCCTTCCGCCAGAAGTTCATCAGCCCCTGCGCCGGATACTTTGTCTGGCGCTTGAACGTCTCCATCGTCATCGGCTCCGGCACGTCGTACCGGGGCACCCTGTTCAAATTCCCACAACCCGCCAGCACCAAGGCGGCGGCTATGATTCCGAGCAATGCAAACTTCACGGGGACGGTCCTCCAAACGAGAAGGCGAGGGGACATTGTGTCCCCCTATGGCTGAGGAAAAGGCAGGCGGGCCGGGCCGTCAAGGTGGAAGCCTGTGTTCCTCCGGCCAATCGGACAGTTCCGGCACGCCGGTGGTTTGACGGCGCCCCCCTCCAGCGAACATCAAACATCCAGCAGCAGCCGCTCCGGGGCCTCGATGCCCTCCTTGACGCGGATCAGGAAGCTCACCGCCTCCTTCCCGTCCACGATCCGGTGGTCGTAACTCAGCGCCAGATACATCATCGGGCGGATCACCACCTCGCCGCCCACCGCGACCGGCCGCTCCTTGATGTTGTGCATCCCGAGGATCGCGCTCTGCGGCGGGTTCAGGATCGGCGTGGAGAGCATCGACCCGTAAACCCCGCCGTTGCTGATGGTGAACGTCCCGCCGGTCAGGTCGTCGATGTTCAACCCCCCGGTCCGCGCTTTCTCCGCGTACTCCCGGATGGCAGCCTCCACTTCTGCGAAGCTCATCGACTCGGCATTACGGATCACCGGCACCACCAGCCCCCGGTCGGTCCCCACCGCCACGCCGATGTCGCAGTAATGGTGGTAAACGATCTCGTTCTCCTCGATGTAGCCGTTCACACGCGGGAAGTCCTCCAGCGCCGCCACCGCAGCCTTCACGAAGAACGACATGAGCCCCAGCCCCACGCCGTGCTTCTTCTCGAAGTCCTCCTTGTAGCGCCGGCGCATGGCCATCAGCGCGGACATGTCCACCTCGTTGAACGTGGTCAGCATCGCCGCGTTGTGCTGCGCCTCCACGAGCCTCTGGGCGATGCGCTTGCGCAGCGAGGAGAGCCGCTCGCGGCTCGTCTCGCGCGAGCCCTTCGCCTTCCGGGCCGGCGCGGCCCCCGCCGAGGGCGCTGCCGGCTCCTTCTCCCCGGCAGGCTTGGCGGCCGGTTTCTCCTTCCCGGAGCGCTCGACATACCCCAGCACGTCGTCCTTCGTGATGCGGCCTCCCGCGCCACGGCCCTCCACCTTCCCGAGGTCCACGCCATGCTCCTCCGCCACCTTCCGAGCCACGGAGGAGACCTTCACCCCACCGTTTCCGGCCGCTCCGGCCTGAGCAGGACTCTCTTCCTCCCGGGCGGGAGCGGGCTGTTCCTGCTCCTCTCTCCCGGCGCCGTCCCGTTCCCCGCCCTTCGCGGCGGGCTCCTCTTCCTTCTTCGCGGGCCTGTCGGTCTTTTCTTCCGCCTCACCCGGCTCGATGTGACCGGCCACGTCTCCCACGGAGAGTGTGTCCCCCTCCTGAGCCTTGACGCGCAGCACGCCGGACTCCGGCGACGTCAGCTCCTGGTTGACCTTATCCGTCTCCAGTTCGACCACCGCCTCGTCCTTCTCCACAAACTCGCCGTCCTGCTTGAACCACTGGGCCACGATCACCTCGGTGATCGATTCGCCCAGCGCGGGAATCTTGATTTCGACGGACATCGTTTCTCCATGCCTTTACCGATTTATGCGAGCGGGTGGCGTCTCCGCCGCCCCAATCCCGGCCGCTCGCTTCTCACTTCCTGCCGCTCGCCACTCTTCAGCCGCTCGCCATGGCCCGCTCGGCCACCGGCGCGGGGAGCGCCTTCTCGAACAACTCGCGCAGTTCGCGCTCGTGCAGGCGCGTGGAGCCGACTGCGGGCGCAGCCGAAGCCGGCCGGCCGATGTACTTCAAACGGATGCCGAGCTTCTCCTCCACCGCGTCGCTGATATACGTCCAGGCGCCCATGTTTTTCGGCTCTTCCTGGCACCAGATCATCTCGCAATCGTCCGGATAGCGCGCCAGCACCCGCTTGAGGTAATCGGCGTAGAGCGGATAAATTTCCTCCAGCCGCAGAATCGCCGTGTCGCCGTGGTTGCCCTGCTTTTCGCGCCGGGCATCCAGATCATAGTACACCTTCCCCGAGCAGAGCAGAATCCGCCGCACCGCCGAGGGGTCCTCGATCTTCGGATCGTCCAGCACATCCTGGAAGGTGCCCTCCGACAAGTCACTCAGCCGCGAGACCACCTTCGGGTGCCGCAGCAGGCTCTTCGGCGACATGATGACCAGTGGCTTGCGGAAGTTCCGTTTCATCTGCCGGCGCATGATGTGGAAGAACTGCGCGGGCGTCGTCAGGTTGGCGATCTGCATGTTGTCCTGGGCGCAAAGCTGCAGAAACCGTTCGAGCCGCGCCGAGCTGTGCTCCGGCCCCTGGCCCTCGTAACCGTGCGGCAGCAACAGCACCAGCCCGCTCGACCGGTCCCACTTCGTCTCCGCGCACGAGATGAACTGGTCGATGATCACCTGCGCCCCATTTGCAAAATCGCCGAACTGCGCCTCCCAGATGATCAGCATGTTCGGATCGCCGAGCGAGTACCCGTACTCGAAACCGACCACGGAGACCTCCGAGAGCGGGCTGTCGTATATACAAAACCGGGCCTGCCCCTCACGGACGGAGTTGAGCGGCGTATAGACATCCTCCGTCTTCACGTCGGTCAGCACCGAGTGCCGGTGGCTGAAGGTACCGCGCCGGCTGTCCTGCCCGGTCAGCCGCACCGGCGTCCCCTCCCACAGCAACGAACCGTAGGTCAGCGCCTCCACCGTCCCCCAGTCCATCCCGGTGTCCTCCATCACCGAATCGTGGCGGCCCTTCAGCAGGCGCTTGAGCTTCGGGTGCGGCGAGAAGCCCTCCGGCAGGGTGGTCATCCGCCGGGCAATTTCGCGCAGGTCCTCCGCAGGAAACGTCGTATCCGCGGACTCGAACGTGTACTTGCGGTTGAAACCGCCCCAGACCTCCCGGAACGCCTCCTGGTTGAAGCGCACCGGCGTGTCCCGGGCCTGTTCCTGCGCCTTCTCCAGCACCTCCTCCACCTCTCGCTGCATCTCCCCCACCGCCTCGTGCCCGATCACCCCCTCCTCGTCCAGCTTCTTCGTGTACAATGTACAGACGGACTTCATCTTCCGGATGACGTCGTACATCCTCGGCTGCGTGAACGCCGGCTCGTCGCCCTCGTTGTGCCCGTGCTTGCGGTAGCACCAAAGGTCGATCACCACGTCCTTGTTGAACCGCTGCCGGTAGTCCACCGCCAGCTTCATCACCTGCGCGCACGTGTCCGGATCATCCCCGTTCACATGAAAAATGGGCGACTGGACCATCTTCGCCACGTCCGTGCAGTACACCGAGGAGCGCGCCGAAGCCGGGTCCGTCGTAAAACCGATCTGGTTGTTGACGACGATGTGGATCGTGCCTCCCGTCGAGTACCCCGGCAGCTTCACCATCTGGAAGGTCTCCGCCACCATCCCCTGGCCGGAGAAGGCCGCATCGCCGTGCAACAGGATCGGCACGGCCCGGTTCCTCTCCCTGTCGCCGATGATGCGCTGGCGCGCCCGGCAGCGCCCCTGCACCACCGGGTTCACCGCCTCAAGGTGGCTCGGGTTCGCCGTCAGCGTCACGTGCAGGTCCCGCCCGTTGTGCAGCGTCACGCGCGAGGAATAGCCCTTGTGGTACTTGACGTCGCCGCCGCCGTCGCTCGTGTCCTCGTAGTTGTCCTCGAACTCGGCGAAAATGTAGTCGTACGCCTTCTGCATGATGTTCGCCAGCACGTTGAGCCGGCCGCGGTGCGCCATGCCCAGCACCATGAACTCCACGTCGTGCTCGGTCAGCTCCGCCATCGACAGCCACAGCATCGGAATGAGCGTCTCCGACCCCTCCAGCGAAAACCGCTTCTGCCCCCGGTAGCGCGTGTGCAGGAAATTCTCGAATATCTCCGCCTCGTGCAGCTTGCGCAGAATCACGCGACGCTCCTCCGCCTCCACCCCGTAGCGCATCGATTCGTCTTCGAGGCGGGACTGAATCCAGCGCCGCTCCTCGGTGTTCTGAATGTGCATGTACTCGGCGCCGAGCGTCCCGCAGTAGATGCCCTCCAGGTGCTCGATCGCCCGCCGTAGCGTCACCGGCCGGGGAAGCCCCGGCACCGTCGTCACGAACTCCCGGTCAAGGTCCTCCTCACGCAGATTGAACGACTCCAGCCGCAGCATTCCCGGCCGGTTCCGCTCCCGCCCCAGCGGGTCCAGCCGCGCCAGAAGGTGCCCGATATCCCGGTAGTGATAGACGAGCGAGCTGACCTTGATCTGCTTGTCGATATAATCACCATCAGGCGCCGGACCCGCCCCGGCGGGCGCCGGAGCCGGAGCCGGCGGAGCCACTCCCTCCAGCCCCAACTCGAAGCCCTGGAAGAAATGCCGCCACTGCGGCTCGACCGATTCGGGATCGGTCCTCCAGGCTTCATACTGCGAGTCGAGATATTCAGCAGACCAACTGTTTATCGCCGGCCTTTGCGAAACAAGGTCATCCACGATGACAGATACCTTTCCGTTGCGGTCCTCGGCGGTCGCGCTCCCGGCCTTTCCGGCCGCGCGCCACCTTCACCGTACAGCCGGGGGTTTATAGCCCGGCGGACCGGCCGAACGCAATCACTTCCCCGGCCAGGAGCCAAAACGACCACTGCGTCGTTTTGCACCGGTCCAGCCGCCAACCCTTGGGCAAAAGCATCTCTCCGGCCAACTTACACCAGAAAAACCGCCGGCCCTCAGGGCAGCATCGGCATCGGGTTGATCGCGTCGCCCCCGCGCCTGATCTGGAAATGAAGAAAAGGTTCGCTCCCGCGCCCGGTGTCCCCCGAACGCGCAATCACCTGCCCGCGCCGCACCTGCTGGCCCTCCCGCACAAGCAGCCGGTCGTTGTGTGCGTAACACGAAGCCAGGTTCCCGTCGTGGCTCACGATCACCATCCGCCCGTAGGCCGGAATACTGTCCCCGGCGTACACCACCTTGCCGTCCTTTGCCGCCCGGACCTCCGTCCCCTTCGGCGCCGCAATATCGATCCCCGCGTACTTCTCGTCCGGACGGTTGAGGAACTGCCGCACCACACGGCCCTCCACCGGCCAGATGAAGCCGTGCCGGCTCGGCCGCAGCAGGTCACCGTTGCTCCCGGAGCCCGACGGCACCCCCTCGCGCCGCTGCTCCACGCCCCCACCCGGAACCTCCACCACGCGCTCCTCCCCGCTGCTCCCCGAGGACGCGCGAAGCCGCAGGCGCTGGCCCACCTCCAGCGGCCGGGAAGGATCAAGCCCGTTTATCCGCGCCAGCTCCGCCACCTCCATCCCGTGCCGGTTCGCAATCCGCCACAGGCTGTCCCCCCGCTCGACCACGTAAACGTCCGGCCGCGAAGAGCCGCTCCCACTCGGCCGCGAGGAAGAGGACGAGGAGGATGACGACGACGATGAGGGAGAGGCCGAGCCGCTGTGAGTCGTCGGCGCGAACGGCCGCGGGGCGTTCGTCGGGATGCTGCTGCGCGCCGGCTGACGCGCGGCCCCGCTTGGCTGACGCGCGGCCCGGCTTGGCTGACGGGCCGCACCGCTCGGCTGACGCGCCGCGCCACGCGAGGCGGAGGAGGACGGCGTCCGCGAGACCGAAGCCGCCGGAGGCCGCGCCACCCAGATGCGCGAGCCCGCCACAAGGCTTGAGCCCGCCGAAAGCCGGTTGTCCCGCGCAAGCTGCGCCGCGCTCATGCCGTGACGCTGCGCCACCGAGGACACCGTGTCCCCCTGCCGCACCGTATAGTAGTGCCCACCGCGCTGCTGCGCCGATGCCGTCCCCGCCGAAGCCAGGAACAACACCACCGCCAGCACCACCACTGCGGCATATCGGCACCACCAAAACGTCATCGACCGCACAGCTCCTCTCGCGACTTGCCGCCCGCCAAACCCCGGCAGAGGCGGCCCCCTATTCCCCCTCGGCAGACCCCAGGAGTGGGAACACCGTCAAGCCTTTCCACCACACCAAACGCAGGGGGCCGGGAAGGGCGTGCATCTCACGAAGCTGCAAGATGGTGGTTGAGGTCTGTGTCGCCCCTTCAGGGCTCCAGTCCTCTTGCACGCTTTTTCCCAGGGCGTTGCCCTGGGCTACCATCTCGCGCCCCTTTGGGGCTTCCCCGCCAATTGCCGCGCGCACCCTGGGACCGCCAAACTCCCGTTTGGCGCCTTTCCCCCGCCAACGTCCCTCCCCGGCAGCGCACCGTCGCGCCGTCGCGGCGTGGCGTGAACCTCCGAAAGGGGACCAGGTCAGGAAAGCTACCCGTCGGAAGGGCTGCCCGTCAAATCCAGCAGGCGTTCAATAGCCTCTACGTCATGACCTCTGACTTCACCCTCGTGCATCTCCCGAAGGCGGCTCAATGCGATGCTCACTTTCTCCTCGTCGGAAGATTCGGTACTATATGAAAGAACGTGAACTGCTTCCTCATACCAAACCGCCACTGTGACAAAGTCGCCGTCTGCGAATCGCTCTTCGGCCACCGTGAAAAGGGTCCTTGCCCACTGTACCTCCTGTGGCCCAACCGCAAGCTCTCCGGTCTGTCGTGCCAGCCCGGCCTTTCGCACGGCATCTTCCCGATCGCCGGCTGCGTCATGGGTCAAGGCCATCTCCAGATAAGTCTCTGCGATACGAAGGTGTTCGGCATCGTATATTTCCGCCTCAAGTTCGCGTTTTCGGTTCAGAGCATCCAGGGCGTCCTCATGCTGCCGTTCCCACCGGTAGGCCCTGGCCAGTTCTTTGAAAAGCCGGGCAAGACGCGTACGGTCATTGCTGTCGTGCTGCTTCAGCAGATCAATTTTTCGTTCATAGGTGCCGGCCAGCCCTTGGTAATCGCGCATAATACGGTATGCGCGCAGAAGCTCCTCCAAGCTGGTCAGCACGGACGCGATGTCCTCGGCATGTAACTCC
>SLMS01000150.1 GCA_007133495.1 Candidatus Sumerlaeota bacterium
CTGCCGCGTCCTGATCAAGAGCCGGGACGGGCGCTCTGGATCGGTGGAGATACCGTTCCGCAATCCGGACGAGCTGGAGCGGTTCCTCCAGGCGATCGGTTTCGAGAGCTGACCCGGAAGGCTTGCGGGGCGCCGGCGGCGACACTTCGCCGTGAGGTTTCTGCTCCATGCCGCTCCCGCTCCTGCTCGCCTCCGTCGATATTCTCGGCGCATTCCGTGACAACGACTGGCTTGGGAAGGGTTGCATTCTGGCGCTCTTCATCGGGTCGGTATTCATGGTATATCTGATTCTCTATAAATGGGCGGAATTGGCCCGCGTGGAATTCCAGAACCGCCGGTTCGAGAAGATGGTGGACCGCGATGGCTCCTGGGAGAAGCTATACGCGGAGTCGCGGCGCTATACCGAGAGTTCTCTGGCGCGGATGCTCCGGGAGACGTACCTTGTCTGCCATCTCGAAAAGTGGTTCGGCACGAGCCAGGGGATTCCGCTGGAGCATCGTGTGGAGATTGCTTCTGCGACGGTTGGAAGCACGATTTCGCGCGTGATTCAGGAGGAGGAGCGCCGGCTGCAGCGCTCTCTCTATTATTTGGCGATGGCGGCGTCTGTGGCGCCTTTTATCGGTCTTTTCGGGACCGTGTGGGGCGTGCTTTCGGCATTTCAGGGCCTTGGGCGTGAGGGCACGGCGAACCTGACGTCGCTGGCTCCGGGCGTTTCGACGGCGCTTTCCACGACGATTGCGGGGCTGTTCGTGGCAATTCCGGCGGTGATCGCTCACAATTATCTGAGCAACCGGGCAAGCCAGATACTCTCCTCGCTGGAGTCCTTCGCCAACGAATTGGATAATGCCGTGCGGAAGCGCATTCTGATGGACGGCAAGGCCGGCCGGCGGAGCGCCACATCATGAGACGCCAGCGCCGCAGCCGGCTCGCCCAGGAGGCGCACATCAACGTGACGTCGTTGCTGGATATCACGTTCGTGCTGCTGATTGCCTTCATGGTCATCGCGCCGGCGTTGCGCTTCAACGTGGACGTGGAGCTTCCGCAGGCGAGCGACGCCGAGGTGGTAAGCAAGGAGAAGCCGGTTACGATTCACGTGTCTTGGAACGAGGACGACGGGATGGTGACGTACCATGTAAATGGAGAGGTGGTCAGCTTCGACGCGGTGGCGGATACGCTGCGGAACCTTGAGGTGCCGGAGCACGACCGTGTGGTGGCGCTGGAGGCCGACCGGCGCGTGCCATGGGACAACGTGGCGCGGCTGATCACGCGGCTCAAGGCGAGCGGATTCCACAACCTTGGAATCGTGACCCAGCACGGGGCGGAGGCGTGAGTGGCGATGCCACGGGGCAAGGGTACTGTTTTCTTCGCGATTTCCTTCGGGCTGCACTTGGTGCTGCTGGGGGCGCTGGTGTGGTTGTCTCTGATCGACGAGACGGAGCGGCTGGATGGCAGTGTGGATGGCGGGGAGATGGTGCAGGTGGCGATGATGGATGCGCCTGCGCCTGCGGCCGCGGAGCCCGATCCACCGCCTCCCGAACCGGAACCGGAACCCGAGCCCACGCCTGAGCCCCAGCCAACCGAGGCACCCGCAACGGCAACTCCGCGGCCGACACCGACCTCGACGCCGGCCCCGACGGCAACCCCGCGGCCAACGGCCACGGCCACCCCAGAACCGACGGCAACCCGCACCCCCCGGCCCACGGCGACGCCGACCCCCCGGCCCACGGCGACCCCGACACCAGAATCGAGGGGGGCAATCGACCCGAACCGGGCGCGGGAGCTTCGGGGCACGCCAACGCCGGCCAGCCGGCCGGATTCTTCGTCCTCTTCCTCGCCGAGCCGGACACCGAACCCGAGCCGCACGCCCACGGGCGGTTCGAGCAGCAACACGCCCACAGAGGCAAGGAGCGGTTCCACGACGCTCAAGGGCCTTGGGCTGCCGGACTACTACGCGCGGGAGGCGCTCAACCGGCTGGCGCGGAACTTCAACGTCCCGCCAGACAAGGAAGAGAGCGTGGAGGCGGTGCTTGCGTTCCGGATTTCACGCAACGGGACGATCTCCCGCATCCGCGTGACCCGGTCGAGCGGGAACAGCGAGCTGGACAGCCTGGCCAGGCGGGCGCTGGAAACGACGAGCCGTTTCGCGCCATTTCCGGATGATTTTGACCGGCCCCATGCCGACGTCGAGGTGACGTTTTCCTTCCGCTCGGGCGGGTGAGCGCCGGGTTTATCCAACCACGAAAACCACGAAAGACACGAAAAGGGCGCGGGGAATCGGGGGACCCCGCGGTACGGGGCCTTTCTTGTCTGGACGGGGTGGACAGAGTAAACGAAGTGGACGGAAGCAGGCCGGGTTGGTTTTTGTGTGCGGTGATTTTGTCTATACAAGCCCGGCGCGTGGGGTGGCCTTTTTCATGCCACTGATAAAGAATATAAACACGGATTCAAGGATGCGGGTCCAGGAGCAGAAGGCAGAGTGAACCTCGAGGGTTCTATCTGATGGGATTACTGATCGTCGAATGGCATGGAGACAGCCTCCGTGGCTTGCACAGGTTCTGCGGGAACAGAAAAACGGGCTGGCATGAGCGCCGGGCTGGTGCTCCATCAGTGTCCATTCCTTTCATCTGTGGCCGTTTTCATGCCACTGATAAAGAATATAAACACAGATTCAAGGATGCGGGTCCAGGAGCAGAAGGCAGAGTGAACTACGAGGGTTCTACTTGATGGGATTACTGCTCGTCGAATGGCATGGAAGTGCCCGTTGTTACGGAGTGCAGCGTCTGTGTCTCCGTTATGGAAATCCTTTTTGATAGAGTCCACAAGGCTCGAAAAAGCGGCTCCGAGGGTTGGAGCCGCTTTGAATGGTGTCGATTATTATACTGCCGGAGGGGTTATTCGCTGGAGGCCACTTCTTCAGCCTCGGCGGCTTCGGTGACCATGGCGTAGTGCTTGTCAACGAGTTCGCGGAGTTCTTCTTCGGTGACGGCTTCGAGGACTTCGCCGAGTTTGTTTCCCTCGCGGTCGAGGAAGAAGGTGGCGGGGATGGCACCGGCCCACTCCTCGGAAAACATATCGATGACGGCTTCGGGGTCACCGGAATAGACGACGTTGGAGTACGGGATTTCGCGGCGCTGCAGGAAGGGGATGACGACGTCGTCCACCTGATTATGGAAATCGACGGAGATGCCTGCGATCCGGACCTTTTCGTCTTCGAGTTCTTCGGAGAGCTTGACGAAATAGGGCATTTCCTCGACGCAGGGCCCGCACCAGGTGGCCCAGAAGTTCACGACGAGCATTTCCGAGCCGTGGGTCTTGAGCATGGAGGCGGTCTCCTCCTCGCCGACCAGGCGTGTGGTGCCGGCTTCGGGGAAGTCGAACTTCCGGGGCTCCTCGCCTGTCTCCCTGGCGGTTTCGGAGGCATCCCCCTTCACGGTGACCTCGCCCCGGGCTTCGGGGGTGTGGTCGTGGGCCGCGGCGGGGGAGTGGAGGCTGGCGGAAAGGCCGAGGGCTGCGGCTGCGGCAAGGAAGGCGGTGAACGGGAATCTCATGGTGGAGGTGCTCCTGTCGGCGTGGTGGGAGTGGATGGAGATGAAAGAAGGCGCCGGTGTGTTGTGACCAGCGCCTTTATCGGTTGCTCATTCCCGGGACTGGGGGGTGTTGCGGGTTCTCAGCTTCCGGAGGCGGCAGCTTCCTCGCCCGCACGCTCCTGCTGTTCCCTGTCCCAGGCTGCCTTGGTTTCGGGGTTCCACTTGATGGTGCAGCCGAAGGCGCGGGTTTCCTTGACCTCGATTTCGCCGCCTTCGAGGAGGGCTTTCACGGCTTCCTCGGTGTAGGCGCGGCGGTTGCCTTCCTCGGCCCCGCGGGGTCCCGTATCGAACACCCCATGGTACACGACGACGCCGTTGCGGTCGTGGAGGAAGACTTCGGGGGTGCGGGTGGCTTCGAACTGGAGCGCGAGCAGGGAGGACCGGTCCTCAAGGATGGTGTAGGGGCGGTTGGCGGCGTGCTCGGCGAGGGCCTCGGGGGTCTTGTCAACGCCGGGGTCCACAGCCAGAACGACAACGCCTTCGTCCTCGTACTTTTCCTTGAACTCGCCAAGGCGGTCCCACATTTCGACGACCCATGGGCAGTCCTGGTTGTAGAAGACGAGGGCGACGATCTTGCCCTCGTAGTCGCTCAGGGAGTACTCTTTGCCCTTCGTGTCGCTCAGTGTGAAGTCGGGGGTTTTGTAGCCGAGTCCGTAGCCGGCGGGTGCGGCTTCGGCGTGGGAGCCACCCATGGCGGTGTCTGCGCGTGCGGGGTCACCGGCGGCCTTGTCGCCGCCGACGGGGCAACAGGCTCCACAGCCGCCTCCGGCCATGGCGGGACCGGAGAGGAGGGTGAGCGATGCGGCCAGCGCCAGGGAGGAGAGTAGCGTTCTCATGGTAGTAGACTCCTTACCAATAAAGTGAGGGGTGTGAAATGCGTTCGCCATGGTGCGGGTTGGCGAGGCTCCGGGGAGCGCGTGCAATTTTCGGTCCATCGGTGGTGCGCCTGTCAAGTAGGGTTGCGCTACGGCTGGCGAGGGACAGAAAGTTCATGGAACCGCGCTGGTGGGTCATTCTGGTGTGCCGAAGTGGCGCACGGCCCGCGGACTTCCAGTTTTGAGAGGCGAGGCGGTGGACTCAATCTGGACGGCGATGCTGTCGGCAGTCGTCTCCAACGCGGAAGAGCCCGCTGGGGCGAGCGGGTTGGAGATGCTGGCGAACACGATTCTGATCGTGCTGGTGGTCGGGTCAGTGCTGGTGCTGGTGCTGCTGGCGCGGAAGTTTATCGAAGGTTGGGGCGAGCTGTCAGGGCGTTCGGCAATCGAGGAGTCGCGCTTCGAGTCGGAGATGTTGAGTTCGGCGATCGCAGCAGCGGAAGCGGCAGAGGGAAAGGCGGGGCAGGTGGAGGGGACGCCGGAGGGCCCTCCGGCGGGGCCGGCCGGCGGGCAGAGTGCCGCGGCCGCGGTGCCGGCAGCTTCGTCCGCCACGGGCCCGGCGGACACGGACTTCGACGCGTTCCGCCAGAGGCTTGAGCAGTTGCGCGTTGTCTCGCACCTGGAGGGGCGGGTGCCGCTGACGGTGCCGCCGGACGGGATTATTTGCAAGATGACGCGGGGGGGAAGTTGTCTTTTGCTGCCCCGGCTGGAGAGTCCGGACGTGATGGACCATTTTCTGCGGCGCTTCGGGACGGTCATTTATAGAGGCGGCGGGGGAGAGCCGGTGGTGGTGGAGCGGGTGCAGGACCGGCTGAAGGATTTGTCAGGGTTGTAGGGCCAATAATAGAAGAACGAATAGTATACAACTGCCGGATGGACGGTGTGAACTGAGTGGACGTGTGCCGTCGGGCATGCACGGACGGGATGACCGGCATGCTGCCGGCGCGATTGGTTTCGCCGGGGTACTGTCTATAAAACTCCCTCGACGCAGCGGACGGTGTCCCGCGCGATGACGAGTTCCTCGCTGGTGGGGATGGCGTACACGGCAGTGCGGGAGTTTTCCGTGCTGATGCGGCGCTCGGTGCCGATACATTCCGCGTTTGCTTTTTCGTCGAGTTCGATGCCGAAAATGGAGAGCCGCTCGCAGATTCTGCGGCGTATATCGGGGCTGTTTTCGCCGATGCCGGCGGTGAAGCCAATGGCGTGTACCTGCTTGCCGATCATGGCCATGTAGGAGGCGATGTATTTTGCGGCGCGATAGACGAAGACGTCACGGGCGATGATGGCGCGCTGATTTCCGTTGTCTATTTCCTCCTGAATTTCGCGCATGTCGTTGCTGACGCCGCTAAGGCCAATGAGGCCGCTGTGCTTGTTTAGCATTGTATTGATTTCGTGCGTGCCGAGGTCCTCCTTCGCCATGATGTGAAAGAGGAGTGCCGGGTCGAGGTCGCCGCTGCGGGTGCCCATGACGAGCCCTTCAAGTGGGGTGAACCCCATGGAGGTGTCGATGGACAAGCCGTCCCTTATGGCGCAGACGGAGCAGCCGCTGCCGAGGTGGCAGCTAACGATGCTGGTGCCGTTGCGGGGCAGCCCGAGGAGCTTGTGGATGCGGAAGATCATGTAGCGGTGGCTGGTGCCGTGGAATCCGTAGCGGCGGATGCCGTGGCGTTTATAGAGAACGTAGGGAATGGCGTAGAGGTGTGCTTCGGGGGGGATGGACTGATGGAATGCGGTGTCGAAGACGGCGGCGTGAGGCTTTTCGGGGAGGAGTTTTTTCGCTATCTGGTAGCCTTTGAGGTTGTGGGGGTTGTGGAGGGGGGCCAGATCGATGCAGTCGGAGATGGCGCGTGCCACCTCCTCGTCGATGAGGACGGAGTGGTCGAAACGCTCGCCGCCATGGGTGATGCGGTGGCCGACGGCGTCGATTTCCTCAGGCGAGGAGATGACAGGGGTCTCGCCGTCTGTGAGCAGCTTGACCACGAGATTGACTGCGGTTTCATGGTCGAGGATTTCACGGGCGTCACGATGGCGTTCGGCGCCGGCGGGGTAGTAGTTGATGAGGGCGGAGTTAGTGCCGATTTTCTCGATGGCGCCGCGCGCAATGGTGCGGTCTGCGGTCTGCTCGATGGCTTGGAGGGACGTTTCGATGAGTTCGAATTTGACGGAGGAGGAACCGCAGTTGAGGACGAGGACCTTCATGGGTTGAACTCCCGGATTGTGGCCGCGGCGCCGCCCAGCGCGTGAAAGGCGGCCCGCCGAAGGGTGGAAACGCGATGGGCCGGAGACTGGACCGCATATTCCCGATCGACCCGGTTGTGACGGCCGTGGGGCTGGATATTCCGGCCCACGCGGCCTGGAGGGCAATCCGTGAAGAGCGGTTCCGGCTGTGTTGGGACCGGGCCTTCCTCTGCTATGAGGAGGATGAGGAGGGGCTATGGATGGAGCAGCGGGGCCTTTCGCTTCGGCGTTCGTGGTTCCGGGTGTACGAGGACGTGAACGAGGGGGCGGGGGAGTATCTGCTGGGCGCGGAGCTGGACGAGGGTCCATTCTGGCTTCGCGAGGCGCGGGAGGGTTGGCAGGTACGGGCGGATGGAAGATTCTCGCACGTGAAGCTGGAGGTTTTCGCTCGTATTCCCCCATTTTTCATCCGCCGCTATATTTGGGCGGTGAATTCGGCGCGTTCGGGCCGCAGGATTGCTGCGCTAAAGCTCTGGGTCGAAACCAATCACCCGCTGCCGGAGTAAAGTGGGCTTTGACGCACGGCGTGCCCGGGTGCATCATCGCGAAGGTTCTCCGGCAGCCCGAAGTGAACAAGGAGCTTCCATGACGGCACGGAAAAAGACAGAAGACCAGCCGCCGGCTGATGGCGCGAAGGGGTATGCCTTCGCTCCGGGAAGCAAGCAGGAGAGGCCGGATGCGGCGGACACGAAGCCGGGCTCGCCTCCTCCGGAAGGGGCGGGGGGGCTGAAGCCCGTGGTGCTGGCGCCCGGCCGGAAGAAGGCGGAGAAGGAGAAGCGCAAGGCGCTGAAGGCCGCCCCGCAATCGGACGAGACCAGGCCGGGGACCGAGCCGCTCCCCGGGGCGGTGGAGCGCGAGGAGCGGCGCAATTGCAGCTTCCCCGGGCTGATGAAGGTGATTTTCCCCGAACAGTCCTTCCTGCCGGTTCCGTTTGCGGTGCGGGTGGCGAACCTGAGCCCGCGGGGGGCGATGGTGGAGCTGCACGACAGCGCGAAGCTGGACAAGGATGTGGTGCTGGTGGACCGTTTTTTCGAGCTGAAAGTGGCGCACCAGCAGCTCCCCACCGTGCGGGGAACGGTGGCCTGGGCGGACCTCTCGAAGGAGAGTCCGCAGTTCGGGCTGGCTTTTTACGAGTACTGCGAGGAAGTGGAGGAGCTTCTGGCCGATCTCGGCTCGCTTACCGACTCGGGCAGCACGGGCGAGGAGGGGCCGCCGCCGCTTCCCATGCCGGTGCTGGACACATTCTCAGGGGTGGCGCTGGATACGCGGCACCTGATCAGCGGCCGCGCCCCGGAGGCGCTGGAAGTGCGGGTACGGGGCGAGGACAAGGTCTTCAAGGCGCCGGTAAAGGACGGGCGTTTCGAGCTGGAGCTGACGCTGGAGCCCGGGGGGAAGAACTTCTTCCACCTGCGGTCAGTGGCGGGCAAGCGGCGGTCGAAATCGCTGCCGATCCGCATCGAATGCGAGAGCAAGGCCCGGCGGACCAGGAACGTGTTCGACCTGCGGCGTGAGGAGGACAAGGGGGGCCGGGCACGTGTACGGTTGGCATTCCACGGGAGTCCGGCCGAGGCGGAGAGGGTGCTCTACCGGCTCTCGCAGCTCATGGCGCAGAGCGAGCGGATGCACTTCAGCGCGAACCTGGAGGCGCCGGGTGCGTTCGACAGGGCGTTGCTGGAGGCGCTGGAGGCCGAGCGCGAGTCGATTATCAATAACAAGAAGTAGCCCGCGGGCTACAGCTCAAGGCTGACGGTGTGGAGCAGACGGAGCCCGGAGGCCTCGCTGGCGAGCACGGTTTCGCCCTGCATGGCGGCGGGGAGGAAGAATGTTTCGCCGCGGCGCAGGGCGGTGGTGCCGGCGGGGGTTTCGAGCCGGCCGTTGCCGTGGACGACGTTGAGGATCGCCCCGGTGGGGGAGAGAAGGCCACCGGTCGGCCCGGCCGCGCCGGCACGGACGTCGAAGGCGGTGACCTGGAAGAACTGGTTCTGCAGCAGTTCGTAGGAGTGGACGGGCTCTTCGGTCATGCGGCCTGGTTTCTCGGCCAGGCGCTGGATGTTGGGCAGCTCGCGGGAATCGAACAGGGCCACTTGCAGGGATTCGTGGATGTGCAGGGGCCGGGCGGGCCGGCGTTCCCAGTCGTAGAGGCGGAAAGTGGTGTCGCTGGACTGTTGTATTTCGCAGACGAGAGTGCCGGCGAGCATGGCGTGAACGCAGCCCGGGGGGATGGTGAGGAAGGAGCCGGGGTGGATTTCCTTGTGGACGAGCAGGTCGCGGACGGTCCCGTCGCGGCAGGCGCGTGCGGCGGCCTCGCGGGTGACACCGGCACGGAAGCCATAGACGACTGTGGTTCCGGGCCGGCAGTCGAGGACGTACCAGCACTCGCTCTTGCCACGGTCGGGGTGACCGTTGGCCTGGCACCAGGCGTCATCGGGGTGGACTTGGACGCTGAGGTCGCCCTCGGCGTCGATGTACTTGACGAGGAGCGGGTATTTTTCCGGGGCCTCGGGCCGGCCGATCATCTCAAGGGGGTTTGCGCGGAGGAGTTCGCCGAAGGGGACCTCGCCCGCGTCTCCGCCGAGACGGACGGCTGAGCGGCCATGGTGGTGGTCGGAGAGTTCCCAGCTTTCGCCGATGGCGCCCTTGTCGGGGGGAGTATTCTTGTTGAAGAGGCGGCGGAGGCTGTCTCCTCCCCAGGGGCGCGGGGAGAAGCAGGGCGAGAGCGCGAGCGGGCGGGTGAAGGTTTCGGGCGGATGCGGCGCTGTGGTCATGGGAGGGATCCGGTCTGCTGTTGGGGGCATTGGCTGGCGGTGGGGAGCGCGGGGTCAAGGCGGGGTGGCGTGCCGGTGACGGTGGATCGGCGCATCCGGGAACTATTACCCACTCGGCGGTGTTGAGCGCGCGCGGGCAAGCCCGCTGCGCAAAGGCGGCGGCAAGCCGCACGCACTCCAAGGGTGGGCGGCTGGGGTGCATCTCGCGGATTCGGTGATTTGGAAGTGAGATAGTTGTTTCTCTTGTAGGGCCGTTGGGTCCAGAGGGAGTGATTCCCTGTCTTGGAGGCCCTGCAATGGCTCACGATCCTGCTGAGAAGAAGTCCGCCAGAGAGAAGCTCGAGGAGATGATGGC
>SLMS01000205.1 GCA_007133495.1 Candidatus Sumerlaeota bacterium
CAGCCCGCTCATCTTGTGTTCCGCCACGGTGCGGACGCGGAGACCTCGGAGAACCGCGATCAGGCACGAGCCGAGCTAATCCGCCAGCGACTACTGGAGGCTGGAACAAAATGATCCGCAAGCGCGCGGCGAAAGGGACAAAGGGAGTGAGAACAAACCCGCCAGTTGGTTGCGTCTTTTCTCATTCCCTCGTTGCCTCTCCCCCACCGGTTGCCATAGACTGCGAGTCATAGGAGGACTCCAACAATGCCGCTCAATGACACCCCGTTTACCCCCGGCTGGAAAGAGGTCATGCGCCAGTCGCGCAATGAAGCCGGCAGACTGGGGCATGATTATATCGGACCGGAGCACTTCCTTCTCGGCACGATCCGCAAGGGAGAGGGGCTCGCCGTACAGACGCTCCTGAACATGGACATCGATCTGGACGAGCTGAAGATGGAGACGGAAAAGCGCCTGGAAGTGGGCAAGGGGCCCACCGTGGGCATTTTCCCCCAGAACAGCGACGCCAAGCGGGTCATCGAATCCGCCCGCATGATCGCCAAACAGCTCAAGCACAACTGGATCGGCACCGAGCACCTGCTCCTTGCGCTCATCAAGGAGGAAGGGACCGTCGCGGCCGCCGTGCTCAAGTCCTTCAGCGTGGACTTCAACCGCACCAAGCGCGAGGTCCTCAACCTGATCGAAGGCAGCAGCGCCGGCGCCGCCACCAAGCCCACCTCCGCCAAGGGCGACCCGGGCGAGAAGAGCAAGACACCCGCGCTCGACACCTTCGGGCGCGACCTCACCCAGCTCGCCCGCGAAGGCAAGCTCGACCCGGTGATCGGCCGTGAGGACGAGGTGGACCGCATCCTGCAGATTCTCTGCCGGCGGACGAAGAACAACCCAATCCTGCTCGGTGAGCCCGGCGTCGGCAAGACAGCCATCGTCGAGGGCCTCGCCCAGAGGATCGTAAACGAAGACATACCAGAAATCCTCAAGGACAAACGGCTCCTGTCGCTGGACCTTGCCGCGATCGTGGCCGGTACCAAGTACCGCGGCCAGTTCGAGGAACGGCTCAAGGCCATCATGCAGGAGATCCGCCGCAGCAAGGACGTGCTGATCTTCATCGACGAGCTGCACACGCTCGTCGGTGCGGGCGCGGCCGAAGGCGCCATCGACGCCTCCAACATGCTCAAGCCCGCACTCAGCCGCGGCGAAATCCAGTGCATCGGCGCCACAACCCTCGAAGAGTACCGCAAGTACATCGAGAAGGACGGCGCGCTCGAGCGCCGCTTCCAGACCGTAATCGTCAATCAGCCCACCAGCGACCAGGCCGTCGAGATCCTCAAGGGCCTGCGCCCGCGGTACGAATCGCACCACAACGTCATCATCAGCGACGAGGCGATCTCCCAGGCCGTCTCCCTCGCCGAGCGCTATGTCACCGACCGCTATCTGCCCGACAAGGCAATCGACGTGATCGACGAGGCGGGCTCACGCGCACGCCTGATCGCCAACGTCAAACCCCAGGAAATCAAGGACCTGGAGAAGCAGATCAGCGACCAGGAGGAACGCCTCCGCGCCCTCACCCACGAGCAGGAGTACGAAAAGTGCAAGGTCGTGAAGGAGGAGCGCGACAAGCTCACCGGCCGCAAGGATGAGCTGATGGAGGCGTGGAACGAGAAGAAAACCAGCCGCGAGGACATGCAGACGATCGGCCCCGACGACGTGGCCTACATCGTGTCAAAATGGACCGGCGTGCCGGTCGTCCGCCTCGAAGAGGAGGAAACCCGCAAGCTGCTCCGCATGGAAGAAGAGCTGGGCAGGCGCGTGATCTCCCAGCGCGAGGCGATCGAGAGCGTCTCCAAGGCGATCCGGCGTTCGCGCTCGGGCCTGCACGACCCGCAGCGGCCGGCCGGCTCCTTCCTGTTCCTCGGCCCGACCGGCGTCGGCAAGACCGAGTTGGCCAAGGCCCTCGCCGAGTTCCTCTTCGGCGACCAGGAGGCCCTCGTCCGCATAGACATGTCGGAATACATGGAGAAGTACTCCGTGAGCCGGCTGATGGGCGCGCCCCCGGGATACGTCGGCTACGAGGAGGGCGGACAGCTCACCGAGAAGGTGCGCCAGCGGCCCTACTCCGTCGTGCTGCTCGATGAAATCGAGAAGGCACACCCCGACGTCTTCAGCCTGTTGCTTCAGGTGTTCGACGATGGCCGGCTGACCGATAGCTGGGGGCACGTGGTGAACTTCCGCAACACGGTCCTGATCCTGACCTCCAACGTCGGCACCAAGCGGCTCAAGCAATCCCGCGCCATGGGCTTCGGGACCGAGGACAGCGGCGCCGGCGATTACGAGTCGATGAAGGAAAAGGTGATGCAGGACGTGAAGAAGGTCTTCAATCCCGAGTTCCTCAACCGGCTCGACGAAATCATCGTCTTCCACTCGCTCGACGAGGGGGACATCGCCCGCATCCTGGAGGTCATGATGGGCCGGGTGAACAAGCGCCTCGCGGAGAAGAACATCAAGCTCCGGCTGACGAGCGAGGTGAAGAAGTTCCTCGGCCAGGAGGGCTACGACCCCGAGTACGGAGCCCGGCCGTTGCGCCGCGTCATCCAGCGCCGCATCGAAGACCCCCTGTCGCTGGCGCTCATCTCCGGCGACATCCCGGAGAACTCCGAACTGGAGGCGACCATGAAGGAGAAGGAAGTCGTCTTCCGCGTGGTCAAACAGGACGGCCAGGAGAAGGAAGAACCGGCGCTGACCGGCGCCAATTCCGACTGAATCCAACGGGGCACGGCCCCGCTGCCAATCCCGCGCCCCCCCGAAGCCCCGCAGAGCCCGCTCTGCGGGGCTTTCGCGCTCTACGGGCCCGCCGTGACGGGTGCGGCCGGGGCCCGGAGTTTCATCAAGAAAAACACGCAAAGAATTGATAATACAAGACTTACGACCCACATGCGGGGCCGCAAGGAAACGCGTTGCCATGCGGGGGCCGGATGGGGAGTATCCCGTTCCGCCCAACAGGCGGCTGTCTTCGCCACGGAGTCCCGAAACCATGCCCAAGCGTGCCACAACCAAGCACCTGACCCTGCTGGAGGATGTCGAAAAATGCGAGCGCGAGCTGGTGGAGGCCTGCCTTGCCGCGCCGGAAGGATCGGATCTTCAGCTCGTGATAAACTCGGGAGGCGGGAACGTGTATTCAGCGCTGGCGATCGCCTCGGCCATCGAGCTGCGGCGCCTGCGCGTGCGCGCCACGGTGCTGGCGGACTGCAGCAGCTCGGCACTGTTGATCTTTGCTTCCTGCACCGCACGGTACGCCGCCCCGCACGCCTCCTTCCTGTTTCATCCGATGCGCTGGTCGAGCGAGGAGCAATCGCGCCTTTCCGCCGCACGCTCCTGGTCCGAGGAGTTCACCCGTCTGAACCGTGTGTGCGAGGATTGGCTTGTGGAGCGGCTTCCCATCGCGCGGCGGACCCTGCGCCAGTGGACACGCGAGGAGCGCTACGTCACCGCCCGGGAGCTGTTCGACCTTGAGATCGCCGAGCCGGTGCCGGAAGGCGAGGAGGGCGTGATCGATATCTCCCGCCCGGCAGTGGCACGGACCAGCCGGACGACGACGCGCCGGCGGGGAACCCGCGCGAAGGAAGCGGCCGCAAGCCGGTCCACCAAGGTACGCCGCGCCGGCTGAACCGCACGGCACCAACGCCCAACGACCCGGAGAACGAAGGGCCAACGCCGCGCATGAAGCCTCCGGAAAAACACACCTTTGACAGTATCTGGGGCCACGAAGCGGCCAGACGGCTCGTGCCGCGGCTTCTGTCGGCGGGGAGGCTCCCGCACGCCATCCTGCTGACGGGGCCGCCCTCCATCGGCAAAAGATCGCTCGCCTTCGCCATGGCCAAGGCGATCCTCTCTGCCGGCAAGCCGGTGACGGCTTCCCGGCTCGATGCTCCCGGCCCGGCCCCCGCCAAGCGCAAGGTCCCTCCGCCCGAGGAGGAGCAAGGCGCCGGGGACGACCTGTTCGGCGGCGCGGAGGAGGACCTCTTCGGCGAGCAGCAGGAGCCCGACCTTTTCGGCGCAACGGAAGGGGAGGAAGCACCCGCGGCGCCCGAACCGGAGAAGGCTCCTCCCGAACCGGAACCCGAACCTGCTCCCAAAGCCAAAAAGTCGAAGCCCCGAAAGCGCCCCCCCAAGCGCGAACCCGTCCCGGAGGAGCCTCCGCCCGCGCCAGCGCCGCTCCCCCACCGGGCCACGTTCGAAGGCTACGACCCGCGCGTCTGCCGGCTTGTGGAGGCCGCCTACCCGCCGGGGGCTGACGAGGAAGGCCGCCCGTGCGGCGGAGGGCACATGGACCTGACCATCGTGGAGCCGACAGGCAACCGGCGCGGGATTCTGGTCAATCAGGTGCGCTACCTTCAGGAGATCGGCGCGATCGCGCCCGTGGAGGGTGCCTTCCGCGTGGTGCTGCTCTTCGGCGCGGACACGGTGACGCCGGAGGGCGGGAACTCGATCCTCAAGCTGCTGGAGGAGCCGCCAGGATACCTCGTCCTGAGCCTCGTGGCGGACCAGGCCAGCCGGGTCCTGCCGACGATCCGCTCGCGCTGCTCGGAGGTGCCGATGGGTCCCCTGCCGGAGGCGCTGCTGGCGGAGAAGCTGCGCGAGGAGGAAGGCTTGGAACCCTCGCTGGCGGAGGTGGCGGCCGCGCTCTCCGAGGGCCGGCCGGGTGTGGCGCTCTCCGTTGTGGAGACCGGGCTGCTGGACAAGCGCCGGCGCGTGTTCGAGGCACGGCTGGACGTGGACCGGTTCGGCGTGGAGGCGCTTGCCTCCGCCGCGGCCCGTCTCGACAAGGAAGGTGCAATGAACGAGACGCTCTGGCTGTTGCTCAGTTTTGTGCGGGACCGGCTGGTGCGCAAACTCGTCCCGGACGAGCCGGGACTCGTGACGCACCGCGACACGATCGACCTGCTCGATTCGGTGACCGCACGGCCGGAACTGCTCGACGCCGAGGCGGACCGGCTGCTCGAAGCCTACCGCATCCTGCTCCACCCGTTCGTCCCCAATTCGCGAGCGGCCCTGCAAATGGCGCTCTGGCCCGAGGATTGACTTGCGCGGCAGGCCGGGAGGGCGGTTCTTTCCGGCCAGACGATGCCAACAGGAGGCGGAAACGCCCCCCAACGCACGGAAGGGACACCGCGTGCCGGCAAGGACGAAAAAGCGCTCCACCAAAACCGGACAACAGCCACAGCTCCTCCGCCTGCTCCGCCACGTGGGCTGGAGCGCGGAAAGCATGGAGGAGGGCACACCACTGCCCAAGGGCGGCACGCTGCGGATACTCCCCCTGCCGGACGGGCAGGCCCTGGCGCTGGCAAACCTGAGCGGAAAACTCGAACTGCTCGACGGCGCCTTCCGCCAGTTCGAGGACCTGACCGCCCAGCACCGCCGCCTCCAGGCCCACCTCGCCGAAGAGGGCCTCACCATCCGCCATGCCCTGGTGGTGGACGAAAAACCGAACGCCCATCTGATCGACCTCGTGCAGGAGGATGTGCTGCTGGAGGTGCGCGGCGAGAGGGAACTGGTCGAGCGGCTGCTCCCCCACCTGAGCCTGACCGCCCTCGCCCGCGGATCGCTCTCCGCCCTGACGCGCAAGCCCCTCCACCAGCGCGCCCGCGAGCTGCACGACTGGGTGCGCGTGTGGACACACCGGCTCGGCGCCGCCTCGCGCGCCACGCCCGGCGTGGCGGTGACCTTCTTCCACGGCCTGCTGCTCTCCCGCCTTGCGGAGGAACTCGGGCTGCTTCCCAACCGCAAAATCCCCTTCCGTCTATACGGCACGTCCGGCAGTCCGGCGCCGGTTCGCTATCTGATGGATGTCTTCCGCCCGCTCAGCCGGAACTGGAATCTGCTCCAGGGCCACAGTCTCGATAGACACCGCGAGCTGGCCAAGGGTTCCGACGCGGCGGGGGAGCTGCGCCCGTGCCTGGAAAGCTTCGCCCGCATCTCCCGCGCGAAGTTCTTCGCCGAAGTACTCGCCGAGGCGTTCTCCGACGAGGACCTGCGGCTGGTGAGCTGGCGAAAGCACCTGCTGGGCGAACCGCTCGAAGAGCGCCCGGCGCCGGAGGACTGGCTGACGGACCCCGCACGGCTCGACCTCGACAAGTGCGGCTTCCCGGTGCTCCTGGCGCAGTTCGACGCGGTTACCGGGACGCTACGGGACCTTGCCCGGCAGCAGGCCGTGGCCTCCGAGCGCGGCGAGCGGCCGGGCCTGCAAATGGACCTGCTCGGCGGAGACCTGCCGGAACTGGACGAGGACGAGGCACCGCGGCTGACGCTCCAGCGCGCGCTCCGCATCCAGACCTCCACCGCTCAGCGCGCCACGGTGGCGAAGCTGGTACTGCTGGCGCACGCCACGCACTGGTACGCACGCCTCCGCCGGCCGGCGCCGCTGTTCCCCACGCCCTCGGTCGCCGTGCGGGAAGGTCCGGCGAACGACCAACCCGCGCCGAGACCAGCGCGCCCGGTGGACCCCGCACTGAACTAGCCGTTGCGGTGTGCGGGTGCCTTGGACAAGGGTCCCTGCATCCGACGCCGGAGGTGCGGCCCCCCAAAACCATGTCTGATTGGCAAGACCACCTGCACGAAGCAGAAGAACTATGCGAGAGGGGACATCGTTTCCTCGAAGAGGGGGAGGTGTACCGTGCGGGGGAGTGCTTCGAGCGGGCGGGAAAGCTGGCACCGGGCTCGCCTGAGGTGTTGCTTCAGTTGGGCAATTTCTACATGGAGACGGGCCAGTTCCAGGAGACGGTGGAGGTGATGCGCCGGGCGGTCCGGCTGGAGCCGGAAAACCCCGAGCTGCACTTTCTGTTGGGCGAGGCGTACCTGGAGGACGGCCGGCCGAACATGGCGGCAGTGAACTTCCGCGAAGCAATGAAGCTCAACCCCTTCAACGCGGAGGCGCACGCGCTGCTGGCCCGCACCCATCAGGACAACGGGCGCATCACCGAAGCGGCCGAGGCATTCGAATACGCCCTGACGATCGACACCGATTGCCTGGAAGCCCACCTCGGGCTTGGTGAAATTTTCTTCGAGGGCAAACACTACACCAACGCCCTGCGCAGCTTCGAGCGCGCCACCCAGGTGGACCCGGCCAACGCCAACGCGCACTCCTACCGCGCAGCGACCCTGGCCATGCTCGACCGCCACCACGAGGCGCTGCAGGCCTTCAAGCATTCCCTGCGGCTCGATGCCGACAACCCGGGAACGTTCCTCAACCTCGGCAAGGTGTACAAGAGCCTTGGGGAGACGGAGGAGGCGCTCGAGGCGTTCGAGCGCGCGGTGGAGTTGGCTCCCGACTACCTCCCGGCCTTGCAGGAACTCGGCCTCCTGCTGTTGGAAAAGGAGGACTTTCCCGAAGCGGAAGCTGTCTATCTCTCCATCGTCCGCTATCATCCGGAAGTGCCGGAGGCGTACTACAACCTGGCGATTATCCGCCACCGGCTCGGGAAAAAGGAGAAGGCGCTCAAGGCCGCGCGCAAAGCGATCGCTCTCGACCCGAAGTACGCCGAGGCCTGGTGCCAGCAGGGTGTTTCGCTGGCGTCGCTCGGCCGCGTGGAAGAGGCGCACTGGTCTATACGCAAGGCGCTCGAGCTGGACCCGGACCACGGCGAGGCCGTGGCCGTGATGGGCATCCTTCTCCAGTCCGAAGGGAAGATCGACGCTTCGGTCAAGTGCCTGCGCCGGGCGGCAAACCTGATGCCCGGAGACCCCGAGTGCTGGCTGCGGTTGGGACGGGCGGAACGGGACCGGAGCCGGCTGCGCGAGGCGCTGGAGGCATTCCGCCGCGCCCTTGCCCTGGACAAGGACAACGCACCGGCACTGTGTGAGGTGGGCACCGCGGCGCTGGCCCTTGGGGAGACGGAGGAGGCCGTGGAGGTGCTCTCCCGCGCCGCGAACAAGTATCCGGAGGAGCCGGCGGTGGTGCACGCCTGCGCGGAGGCACTGGCGGCTGCCGGCCGGCCCGAGGAGGCGGCGGAACACCTCAGCCACCTGGCCGCGGTCGGCTACGGGGACACGAAGACGCACCTGCTGCTCGGCAAGGCACTCGAAGCCGCTGGCGAATTCACGCAGGCGGAGAAGCATCTCACCGCCGCGGCCAAAGCCGCCACCGCCAGGGAAGGCACCGAGCCGCACCGTGAGCTGGCCGCCTTCCTCGAACGCCACGGCCGGGGCGACGAGGCCGCCGAGGCGTATATACGCCTGCTGCGCCTGGACCCGGCCGACGAGGAAGCCACTCACCGCGTCGCCCGGCGGGGCTTCTTCGCCCTGCGGCTGCGCTATACGAAGGCGCTGCTCGAAGTGGTCGCCGCCGCCGCACCGCGCAACGTGACCGCCCACCACTGGCTGGTCTTCTATCACCTGGCAACGATGGATGTTTCCGCCGCCCGGCGCCACCAGAGCCATCTGGATGCTCTCGACCCACAGCGCGGGGAGGAGGTGCGCCGATTCCTGGGGACGCTCGGTAGGCGCGTGGCTCTTCCCTCCGCAGCGGCCGGCGCCGTCGCACTCCTGCTTCTGCTGCTGATCCTGCTCTGAGACGGGACGCCCTCTCCTTATGAACGGGAAAGACCCCTCCGGCGAGACAGCTCCCGGGCGAACCTGCGAACAGTGCGGCCAGTGGGTGCCCGAGGACGAGGTGCTCTACGAACTACGCGTCGTCATACGCGCCGAGCCGCACGCCAAGGTGGAGGAGACGGGGCCCGGCGGCTTGCAGGAGGAGTGGGAGGCGCTCGTGGACAAGATGAAGGACATGAGCGACGAGGAAGTCTCCGAGGCCGCCGATCAAGTGTACGAGGAGTATGGCTTCGTCCTCTGCGCCGTCTGCAGGAAGGAATTGCATCACAGGCTCAAGCGCCGGATACTGCTCCCGTAACTACCGGATACTTCCCCCGGGAGGCCCTCCACGATTATGGACTACCTGACGCACCTTGCCGACGATCATTTCCTGACCATGATGGTTATCTGCGGAGTGTTGATCATGGCGGGTGCGGGTATCGCCGCCAAGTTCGACAGCCGCTGGGGCTACGTGATCATGCTGATCCCGGCCGCCTTTATCGCCTACGCTCTCAGGGTGCAGGGGCTTTACTGAGCGCTGCGCTCAGCCGGTGCGGCCGGCTCCCGGTCGAAAGGAATCCCCCGGAGCGCGAGCACCCGCTCGATTGTCTCGCCGATGGCGCGATTGGGAGTGCTCGCCCCCGCCGTGATGCCGATCGTAAGCGGCCCTTCCTCAAGCCAGCCCTCCGACTCCACAGGCTCCTTCCGGCCGAGCGGCTTGTGCCGGATGCGGTCCAGCGAGAGCAACTCCCCCGAATCGCAGATGTGGTAAGAGGGAACGTGCTGCGAGGCGATCTCCAGTAGGTGCCCGGTATTCGACGAGTTGTACCCCCCGACGATCAGCATCAGGTCAAGTTCGCCGCTCTCCACCAGCTCCACGATGGCGTCCTGACGCTCCTGTGTGGCGGAGCAAATGGTGTCGAAACTGCGGAAATGCGCCGCGAGCGCCTCCGCACCCCAGCGCTGCTCCAGCGCGCGGCCGACCATGCCCG
>SLMS01000319.1 GCA_007133495.1 Candidatus Sumerlaeota bacterium
TCGCCGCCAGAATCGAGAGGGCAATCCCCACCGGCCCCAAGGCCATTCCCGCCATTTGCATCAGGATCGTGGTCACGACTGCCCCCAGCAGCACAAACAGCCCGATCATCAGGAAGCCGTGGAAATGGCTCAGGTCCTTGCCCGTGACCAGCACAAATCCGGACAGGCCCCCGAACACCAGGCAGGTAATGCCCAGCGCCTGCACGAGGATGAACGGCCCGCCAACGGCCATCGCCATCATGAAGAGCGAAACGCTGATCAGCCCGAACACCACCGCAAAGCCGTAGAAGGCCACGATATTCAGCCCGCGGACCATCGAGACGGACTGGGCGGCGAAGGAACTCCCGATCAGGATGGCCAGCGCCACAAGCGGGTGCAGCCCGGCGAAGAGCATCCCCACTTCCGCAAGTACCGGAATCTCCGCGGCCATGCCCACGACAGGGAGAATCCCCGCCAGGCCGAAGACCACGATGCCGGAGAATAACGTCATGTAAACCTTCTGAAGGAAGCGGACCCGTTCGCCGGTTTCTGCAGTTGCGGCCGGACGAACGGCCACGCCGTCGGGGCGCACCATCGAGTAGCTCATGCGGGGGAAGACCTCCTGGGGGTGTGTTCGTTTCTGCCGGGGCCAGACAGGCCGGGAGGGAACACGATCGGCCGCCGACCCGCAAGGGGAAGAACGGGGGCACCGGCCGGAGGGTGTATCTCAGCGTTGTTACCGGGCTTTGCCGCCGGGAGTGCCGCGTACCCTGGCTGGCCAACACGCTTGGGGCGGTAGTCTGCTTCGCCCTTTCAGGGCTTCGGTGCTTTTCGGTCGCTTCTTCCCAGGGCGTTGCCCTGGGCTATCATCTCGCGCCCCGTTGGGGCTTGTTCCGGTGGACAGCCAACGGTGGGGGGGCTGTGCTGATCCTTCACCGGCAACACCACGGCACCCGGTAGCCGGGCGACGGCCGGGGACAGAAGAGCGCTGCTGTGGCCCGCATGGCGCGGCCCAACGGGCCAAAGTATGACAGCCCCGGGCAACGCTCTGGCCCGGGAGAACTTCCATCACGGGCACCGTAGCGCCGTGGCGGCGTGGCGTGAGTTCTGTGGGAGGGGGAGCACGCAACGGCGCCACGATGCAACGAAGGAAGTGCTGGTTCAGGGCCTCACCGGTCTCCGCGGAGGTCTCAGGCATCCACGAAGTGGCTGGAGTGCACCCTCCGGCCGGTCCTTGATCCTCCTTCATGCGTTCAACTCTCGGCTTGCGGGTTTGGGGGTTGGCGGGGGAGGAGGGTGGCGGGGGTTTCGCTCCCCCCATCCCCACACGCGGAGGTCGAAGAATGCCTGCGAAGATCAAGGTAAGCCCCAACGGGCCATATCTGGTGGAAGGTGAGTTCGAAATCGTCGATGCGGCTGGCAAGCCGTACGAGGCCAGCAAGAAGATGTTGGCGCTGTGCCGTTGTGGACAGACGAAGAACAGCCCGCTCTGCGATGGGTCGCACTCCTCATCCGGGTTTGAGGGGCCATCGGAGGCAAGGCCGCTGTAGCCGGCGCCACTGTGACCCTGCCGAAACGCAAACCGGCCCCGGAGATGTGCTCCGGGGCCGGTTCGCTTGGGGAGGGGAGGGAGGGGTTAGTGGCTGCTTTCGGATAGGGCCATACGCTCGCCGACGATCTTCTCCTCCACATTCTTCGGCACTGGTTCGTAGTGGCTGAACTGCATGGAGAAGGCGGCGCGCCCTGAGGTCAGGTTGCGCAGGTCGGTGGCGTAGCCGAACAGCTCGGCGAGCGGCACGTTGGCGGTGACGATCTTGGCGCCTGCGCGCTCGTTGATCTCGCCGATGTGGCCGCGGCGCTGGTTGAGGTTGCCGATCACGTCGCCCAAGTATTCGTCGGGCGTGGTGACTTCCAGCTCGAAGATGGGCTCGAGCAGAATCGGCCCGGCCTTCTTGGACCCATTCTTGAACCCGATTGAGGCGGCCACCTTGAAGGCCATCTCGCTCGAGTCCACGTCGTGGTAGCTGCCGTCGTAAACAGCGACGCGGATATCCACCATGGGGTAGCCGGCAAGGACGCCGCTCGTCATGGCCTCGATGACGCCCTGTTCGACCGGGGCGATGTACTCGCGGGGGATCACGCCGCCCACGATTTCGTTCTTGAAGGTGAAGCCGTGGCCCGGGTCGTTCGGCTCGATGCGCAGCCAGCAGTGTCCGTATTGGCCGCGGCCGCCGGACTGGCGGACGAACTTGCCCTCGGCCTCCACCGACTTGGTGAGCGTCTCGCGGTAGGCAACCTGCGGCCGGCCGACGTTGGCCTCCACCTTGTCCTCGCGCCGCATCCGGTCCACGAGGATTTCAAGGTGCAACTCGCCCATCCCGTAGATCACGGTCTGGTTCGTCTCCGCGTCACTCACCACCCGGAAGGTCGGGTCTTCCTCCATCAGGCGGGCAAGGGCGCGGGACAGCTTGTCCTGGTCCTGCTTGGTCTTGGGCTCGATTGCCACGCTGATGACCGGCTCGGGGAAGGTCATCGACTCAAGGCGCACCGGCTTGTCCGGATCGCAGAGCGTGTCGCCCGTTGCGGTGTGCTTCATCCCGACAAGGGCCACAATGTCGCCGGCGCGCGCCTCCTCGGCCGCCTCGCGGTCCACCGCACTCATGATGTAGATGCGGCCGACGCGCTCGGTGGAGTCCTTCGTGGCGTTGTAAACGTAGGAGCCGGACTTGAGCACGCCCGAATAAATGCGGATGTAGCTGAGGCGATCGACGCCCTTGGGGTCGCGCATGACCTTGAAGGCAAGGGCGCTGAAGGGCTCGTCGTCGCTGGGGTGGCGCTCCAACTGATCGCCCGTGTTGATGTCCTCGCCCTTGATGGCCTCCACGTCGGTCGGGGCCGGCAGGTAGGCACACACCGCGTCCAGCAGCATCTGCACGCCCTTGTTCTTGAAGGCGGAACCACAGAGCACCGGCGTGATCTTGCACTCGACGGTGGCCTTGCGGATGGCCTGCCGCAGTTCGAGCTTTGAGAACTCGTACCCTTCGAGGTACTTCTCGGCAAAGTCGTCGTCGTACTCGGAGAGCGACTCGAGCATCAGCTCGCGGTACTTCTCGACCTCGTCCTTCACGTCCTCGGGAATATCAATGTCCTTCCAAGTGCGGCCGGTGGCGTCGTCCTTCTCCCAGACGCGGGCGTACATCTCGACCAGGTCAACGACGCCGGTGAAGCGCTCCTCAGCGCCGATGGGGTACTGGAGCGGCACGGGGTGACACCCCAGCCGGTCACGCATCATCCCGATGGCGCCGAGGAAATCGGCCCCGATCCGGTCCATCTTGTTGACGAAGGCCATGCGCGGCACGCCGTACTTGTCGGCCTGACGCCAGACGGTCTCGGACTGCGGCTCGACGCCGCCCACGGCGCAGAAAAGCGCCACCGCGCCGTCGAGCACGCGGATCGAGCGCTCGACCTCCACGGTGAAGTCCACGTGCCCGGGCGTGTCGATGATGTTGACCTCGAACTGCCGGTCGCGGTCCTCGACGTCCTTCGTCTTCCAGTAGCAGCGCGTGGCGGCCGACGTGATCGTGATGCCGCGTTCCTGCTCCTGCTCCATCCAGTCCATGGTCGCCGCCCCGTCGTGCACTTCGCCGACCCGGTGCTGCTTCCCGGTGTAGAACAGGACGCGCTCGGTGGTCGTGGTTTTTCCGGCATCGATGTGGGCCATGATGCCGATATTTCGGATTAGTTTGAGGGGGGTGGACCTTGGCATGTGAAACCTCTGGGTAACCTTTGTTGGGGATTAGGGGGTTGAGGAGAGTGGCCTTGTTGGGGCGCTGCTCTGTCTTCCTCGATTCCTTTGGTTGGCGTTGTGCCGGGACGCGGGGACAGGCCCCGCTCCCGCCGCCGAAAGACAGTATAGTACGGAAGCGCGGGCCGTACCAACTCGCAAAACCCGCGGAACGGTCTGCATAGCCCCATGCCCCGTCAAGGGGGAAGCCTTCCATTTCTCCGCTCTTTTTGCCGGACCGCTGCAAGGGGTTTATGCCCTCCGGTCCAAATACCACCGGCGCGCGCCGCCTGCCCGCCAACCCCACGCAACGGGGCATTACGCCACACCGCCCCGCCCTACTCCTTGACCACCCCCGCCCGCGCCCCACTGCTATCCCGCAAGCGGCAGGCCGAGCTTCGGCGGTGGCCCCGGTCCGCAAAATCAAATCTTACGGGAAAGAATCGCTCCGCATGGCCAACGTTGTTCTCGCATACTCCGGAGGGCTCGATACCTCCGTCATCGTCAAATACCTCGTCGAGGAAGAAAAGCACACCGTACATGCCGTTTACGTGGACGTTGGCCAGCCCGCCGACGATCTGGAGGAGGTACGCCGCAAGGCGGAGATGTGCGGCGCCGCAGGGTGCCACTTCGTGGACAAGCGCGAGGAACTCTGCCGCGAGTACGCCATCCCCATGGTCCAATGGCAGGCAAAGTACGAAGCCGTTTACCTGATGGGCACCTCGGTGGCCCGGCCGGTCATCACCAAGGGCTGCCTTGAGGTGGCCCGCAAAGTCGGCGCAACGGCCTTCGCCCACGGCGCCACCGGCAAGGGGAACGACCAGTGCCGCTTCCAGCTCGTTGCCGAAGCGCTCTGGCCCGACATCGAGATCATCGCGCCCTGGCGCACGCCCAGGTTCCGCCAGATGTTCCCCGGCCGCACCGAAATGATCGCCTACGCGGAAAAGCACGGCATCCCCGTGAAGGCCACGGCCGCAAAGCCCTACTCCTCGGACGAGAACTGCCTGCACGTCAGCTACGAGGCCGGCATACTGGAGGACCCCGGCCGCGAAGGCGTCACCGTGCCGGACTACCAGATGTGCGTCCTGCCATGGGACGCACCGGACAAGCCCGAGGAGGTCACCGTCGGGTTCGAGGAAGGCCGGCCCGCCTCCGTAAACGGCGAGAAGCTCGACAGCGCCTTTGAGATCGTCCGCCGGCTTAACGAAATCGGCGGGCGCAACGGCGTTGGCATCCTCGACATGGTGGAAAACCGCTTCGTCGGCATGAAGAGCCGCGGTATATACGAGGCCCCGGGCATGACGGTCCTCTTGGAGGCGCACCGCAACCTCGAGCAGATCACGATGGACCGCGACCTGATGCACCTGCGGGACCGGCTGGTGCCGGAAGTGGCCGAGCTGGTGTACTACGGATTCTGGTACTGCCGGAAGCTCGACGCGCTGCTGGCGTTCATCCGCGAGGCGCAACGCCCCGTGACCGGCGAGGTGGTGCTGCGTCTATACAAGGGCAACGTGATTCCAGTGTCCCGCCGCTCGCCGTATTCGCTCTACGACGAATCGGTCGCCACCATGGAAGGCGGCGGCTCCTTCAACCAGGACGACAGCACCGGCTTCCTCCGCATTCAGGGGCTCCCGCTCCGCGTGCAGTCCAACAGCGCCGGGTGGGGGAAGGTGCTGGAGTAGGATACGGCTCAGGGGCCGGGGGTCAGGTCACGGATGGAGTGACGATCATGGATGAAACGGGCGGCGCGCTCCGGAGGGACGGGACAGACGGAACCGGCTGTGTGGACGGCGGCGTCCCGCGGACCGGACCTTGCGGCTGCCCGTCCCGACTGCCAATCACGAGATTGGCGATCCCGGGGACTGTCGCCGGTAGTATGTACGTCCAAACTGTCCACCGTGCCACGGCGTGCGGCTTCGCCAAAGCCGCCAATCGGGAGATTGGCGCTCCCAGGACGTTCACTCCGGCGGAATCCAATGCACATCCACACGCGGACCCCGGAACCCGCGCCGTCTATACGGCCGCGTTGCTGCTTCTGCTGCCGCTGCTGGTGCTGGCAGGATGCGGGCGGTCTGCTCCCTCCTCCTATTCCCCGCACGAGAACCTGCTCTCGATCGCGGCGGAGTTCGAACTGCTCGCCTCCCGCGATCCCTACCGCGAGCCGGTCAGCCGCGACCTGACCGGGCAGGCGATTCACCGCGCCACGCTGCTGCGGCTCGGCGCCTACGAGGAGCTGCACCCCGGCCGCCTTGCCCCGGAGGTGCTTGTCTATAAGGCCCGCGCGCTGGAACTGCTCGGCGATTACGGCAGCGCCCTGCGCCACTACGAGGCCGCCGCGGAATACGACACCGAGCTGCGCGATTACGCCAACGACCGGGTGCGCAAGCTCGACCGGCTTCTCGTCTCGCTGGCTCCGCCGCCGGCGACCAACGATCTGATGGAAATGCTCGTCCACCTGGAGGAGCAAGGGCGTGAGCTGCGCGAGCTGGCCGGCACGTTCGACGAGGCGCTCTATCGCTCGCTCGCCATGCGCGAGGCCGAGGAGGCCGAGGTTCGCCGCGGTGAGATGATGGCTGCCAACCGCTTCCTCCTGCCCGACGGGGAACGCCAGGCGTTGCTCGCCTTCGAGGAACTCGTCTCCAATCACCGCCAGAGCGCCCGCGCCATGGAGCATGCCCTGCGTCTTGCGCGCTATCACCGCGATCTGGCCGAGGAGGAAGTGCGGCTCAACCCGCCCGAGCGGCTGGGCTTCTCGGCCGACAGGTTCCGCCGGCACTACGAGGAAGCCACCGACCTGCTCTACCGCATCTCCCAGGCCGACGGCCGGCCCGAACGGCTGATCGCCCGCCATGAGCTGGACGCAGTGCTTGCCCTCGGCGAGGAGGTGGCCCGGCGCGCCCGGTAGGTCAGCGCAACCGCCGGGTGAGCGGAACAAAGCGCACGGCGAGGATTTCCTCGCCACGTACCCTTCCTTCCTCATCCTTTGTAACCACAAGCAGTTGCTGATCCTCTCCACTGCCGCCGCAAGGGAGCACGATCCGTCCGTCGGGCACGAGCTGATCGACGAGCGGCTGCGGCACGCTCTCGGGGCAGGCGGCCGTGACGATGATGCGGTCATACGGCGCCTTGGGGGGGTAGCCTTCGTAGCCGTCGTCGTGATGGACCTCGACGTTGTGGCAGCCGTCGGCCGCCAGGCGCTCGCGCGCCTTCTTGGCAAGCGCGTCGATGATCTCCACGCTCACGACCTCGCGGGCCAGCCGCGCCAGGACGGCGGCCTGGAAGCCCGACCCGGTACCGACCTCGAGCACCTTGTGGTGCGGCTCGACGGCCAGCAGGTCGGTCATGAGCGCGACGATATACGGCTGGGAGATCGTCTGCCCGTGACCGATCGGAAGGGGCCGGTCCTCGTAGGCCTCGAAAACGTCGGGCATATCCACGAAAAGGTGGCGCGGCATGCGGCGGATGGCATCGAGCACGCGCGGGTCCCGCACCCTCCATTCGTTCATTCTTTCGTACTGCACGGGTTCCTCCGGCCGCCGGACGGGATCAAAGGTCCCATTTGCGGGCACTTTTTCCGGACTGCTTTGCGGGGCGGTCGCTTTCCTTCTCTTCCTGCCGGACCTCGCGCTCTTTTTCGCGGCGGGGTTCGTCCCCGGTGCCGGGGCTGAGGATCGTTCCGGCCAGTTCGCGCGGATAGACGCGGAAGGCGGTTACAATGGCACCCGCCATGAGCAGCGCTCCGATGCCGCGGTAGGCCCAGAACACGTCCAGCAGCCCAATCAGCAGCGCGGCAAGAATCGCCGTGGCCGAAAGCCCTCCGCGGTGGCGCGTCCCTCCCAGGGCGATCACCAGCAGCAGGACGCCAAGCGTCAGGTGCGGCAGCGTGCCCGCCGGCGCAAAGAAGACCCTGCGGATGGGGCCGACCGTCTCCGGCCATGCCGGCCAGAACGGGAAAACGGCTAGCACGACAAGCGCCACGATCGCCACCGCCTTGAGCGGCTGGTCCTCCGGCACGACACGCCATTCCGGCGGGTTCTCGCTGAAGCCGCCCGGGGCGGCCGCCACCACCAGCGCAAGGCACGCCAGCATCATCAGCACGGACCCGCCCCCGCTCCCAAGCGCCAGATACGCGCTCCCGAGAAAATGGGCGGCAAACACAAGCGCCAGAAGCCGGCGGGAAAGCACCCCGGGCTCCTTCGCCACAAGGAAGAGCCCCGCCAGCAGGGATATCTTCATCACCAGGGCGGTCGGCTGGTGGACCACCGTGGTGTAATCGTAATGCTCGATCAGGGTCGGTGGCCGCCACATGGAGTAGGGAGCCTTCCTTCTTGCGATGGGAGACGGGAGGGGAGCTGGAGCACTCCGCCCCGCGCCCGCCTGGCTTGCCGGAGCACCGGGGGCAGCTTCCCCCAATCAGGAGCGAATCCGCCCCGCGGGCGCAATCCCGCAGTTTGGGAGTGGGGAACCCCCCGCTCCGAGCCAGAACTACTTGTGTCGTACCGATTTTTCATTGCACCGGCGCCATCAATGCGTATCTCTCGAAGCAGCAAGGGTTTGGACCAAGCTTTTGCACTCAAACCGGGAGCGGACTCACTGCCACGGCGAGAGTGCATTTTCATTTGGTCCTAGCCCTTCAAATTCATTCTCCTAGGAGAGGAGTTAAGGACATGAAGTCAACATTCGCAGCACTGGTAGCAGCAGGGCTCGTCGCCGCGGCAGCACCGGCGGCCGCCCAGACCGTCATCTTCGAGGACGACTTCGAAGCCTACAACGACAACGCCGACGTCACCGCCACGGACGAGTGGGAGGCCTTCACTGCGGACGCTGAACTGGTCACCGATGAGGAGGCATTCTCCGGCACCAACGCCATCAAGGAGCCCACGACCAGTGGCTCGCTTACGGGCGGGCACGACCCGGTGGACCCGGCAGACATCACTGCGGACACCCATCTCGTCGTTTCCTTCATGTACTTCGACGCGGACGCCGACACCGGCGGGGCAGGCATCGGCCTGCGCTCGGGGCTTAGCTACGGCAGCTACGAGAACGGCTCCTTTGGAGACGGAGACCTGAATAACTTCCTCGCCATCGGTGTCAACCACCACGACGTGGGCGACGAGACTTACGGCGGCCGGGTCGTCTTTGGCGGAGACGGATGGACCGCCTTCGACGGCGAGGGCGATACTGCGGAAATCCTTCGCGAGACCGGATGGCGCGAAATGCAAATCCGCATCACCCCCGACGACGTGTCATTCTACGTGGACGGCGTCCTCGCCGCCACCGACACCTACGGTGCCGTGCCCGCTTGGGACAGCATGCGCTTGGGGGCGTTCGCCGGAACGGCGCAGAGCTTGGACATCTACTTCGACGACTTCAGCGTGGTCCTTGAAGAGGAAGAAGTCAGCGTCGAGGACTGGCACATGTTCTGATCCGGCTCAGCCGGAACACACACGCCTCAGCATGATCGAAGCGCCGGCACGGAAGCTCGTGCCGGCGCTTCGCTTTGGCATCGCCTGGGCGGGCATGGGCTGTGTCCGGGGCCGATTGGGGTTGCCGCTCAGGGCCTCTTGGAGTGCTCTTTCGTTGCAGAACGGAGAGTAAACAAAACCTATCCATAACCGCTCACAGGAAAATCAAGATGACCCAGAGCGACAATGCAGCGCCGCCGGCAATAGAGTGCGAACTGCTTGCCGCAGTGAGTAGTCTTGGCGTGGGAGGGGTGGCGTTCACCACCTCGCGCGCGTTCGATTCCAGTCTGGACACCCCGTGGGAA
>SLMS01000234.1 GCA_007133495.1 Candidatus Sumerlaeota bacterium
ACATCACCTCCGGCATCGGCGCCGCCATGATCGGCTGGTACGGCACGGCGATGCTTTGCTACGTCACGCCGAAGGAACACCTCGGCCTGCCGAACCGCGACGACGTGAAGGAGGGCGTCGTCACCTACAAGATCGCCGCGCACGCCGCCGACCTCGCCAAGGGCCACCCCGGCGCGCAGTACCGCGACGACCAGCTCTCCAAGGCCCGCTTCGAGTTCCGCTGGGAGGACCAGTTCAACCTCTCCCTCGATCCTGAAACCGCCCGGGAGTACCACGACGAGACGCTGCCCTCCGAAGGCGCCAAGGTGGCCCACTTCTGCTCCATGTGCGGGCCGAAATTCTGTTCCATGGAAATCACACAGCAAATCCGTGACTATGCCGCCGCAAAGGGCCTCACCAGCGAGGCCGCCATCGAGGCGGGCATGGAGGAGAAGTCCCGCGAATTCGAGGAGGCTGGCGGCCAAATCTACCGGAAAACCTGATTCCGGACAGCCCCGGCTGTAGGCGATGGCGCGGAACCTGCACTATGATCAGGTGCGGGCTCCGCGCCCCTTCTCTTGTGAAAGTGAGACAGCCATGACACTACATTCAGCCGGAATACACCACGTCACCGCCATCGCCGGCAACGCCGCCGCGAACCGGCGCTTCTATACGGATGTCCTCGGCCTGCGCTTCGTCAAGCGCACGGTCAACTTCGACGACCCGGGGACCTGGCACCTTTACTACGGCGACGAACTCGGCCGGCCGGGCACCCTCATGACGTTCTTCCCCTGGGGCAATGGAGCGGGCGCCCGCCGGGGCACCCGCGGAGTCATGCAGGTCGCCTTTGCCGTGCCGGAGGAGGCCCTTGGCTACTGGCGCCAGCGCCTCACCAGCTCCGGCCTTGAAGTCGAGGAGGCCGAAGGCGGCCGCGCCCTGCGCTTCGCCGACCCGGACGGCATCGGCCTGGCCCTGACCGCCGCTTCGCCGCCGGACAGCGAACCATGGGCGGGCGGCCCCGTTCCTCCCGAACACACCATCCGCGCCTTCCACTCCGTCACCTTCTCCGTCCGTGAACCGGACCGCACGCGCGAACTCATGCAGGACATCTTCGGCTATACACCCGCGGAGGGCGATCCGGCGCTGCTCATCCCATCCGGCAACGCCGGTGGGGGAGCGGTCCGCGTTGTTGAAGACGCCGGCACGCGCTCTTCCTGGGGAGCCGGCGTTGTCCACCACGTGGCCTTCCGCTGCGCCGGAAGCGCGGAACAGGAGCAGATTCAACAGGCGCTCACGGACCGGGGCCTGCGCGTCACTCCCATTGTGGACCGGCGCTACTTCAAGTCCATCTACTTCACGGAGCCCGGCAGCATCCTCCTCGAAGTCGCCACCGACCAGCCCGGCATGGCGATCGACGAGCCCAGGGAAGCGCTCGGCGAGCGCCTCGTGCTTCCCACCTGGCTCGAACCACAGCGCGCCACCATCGAGGCGCAACTGCCGCCGCTGTAGCGCCCTTCCTCCCCTTCTCCCAAATGCCCTTGCTTCGTGCCCGCATGGAGTGGAAGCCTCCGCGCGCCGTTGACGTCATCAGGCTGCCGCCCCTGCCCGGCGCCTGACTTTCTCCTCAAAATCCAATGGGAGCTGTTTTTCCGATGCACAAACTCGTACTGCTTCGCCATGGGCAAAGCACTTGGAACCTCGAGAACCGATTTACCGGCTGGACCGACGTGGACCTCAGCGAGCAGGGGCGCAAGGAAGCCGCCGAAGCCGGCCGCCTCCTGCGCGAGGACGGTTACGAGTTCGACCTCGTCTTCACCTCCGTTCTCAAGCGCGCCATCCGCACCATGTGGATCGCTATGGACGAACTCGACCAGATGTGGCTCCCCGTCATCCGCCACTGGCGCCTCAACGAGCGCCACTACGGCGCCCTACAGGGCCTCGACAAGGCCGAAACCGCCGCCAAGCATGGTGACGAACAGGTGCTCGTCTGGCGCCGCTCCTACGACATTCCGCCGCCCGAACTCGAACCCGGCGACGAGCGCCACCCCGGCCGCGACCGCCGCTACGCAAGCCTCGACAAGTCCGAGCTTCCCCTCACCGAAAGCCTCAAGGACACCGTCGCCCGCTTCATGCCCTACTGGGAGAAGACCATCGCCCCCGAAGTCAAAGCCGGGCAACGCGTCCTCATCGTCGCCCACGGCAACAGCCTGCGCGCGCTCGTCAAGTACCTCGACAACATCTCCGACGAGGAAATCGTTGGGCTCAACATCCCCACGGGGATACCGCTCGTTTACGAACTCGACGAGGACCTCAAGCCGCTCAAGAACTACTACCTCGGCGACCCCGGCGCGGCGAAGAAGGCCGCCGAAGCCGTCGCCAACCAGGCCAAGGCGAAGAGCTAGACAATGGCACGCCCGGTTTCCTACCGCGACGCCGGCGTCGATATAGACGCCGGCGAAGCCCTCGTGGACGAGATCAGAAAGATCAATCCGTCCATCGGTGGCTTCGGCGGCCTCGTGCCCGTTCCCGCGGGGCTCAGGGAACCGCAGCTCGTCCTCTCCACCGACGGTGTGGGGACGAAGCTCCTCGTCGCCCAGGAACTGGACGTCTATAACACCATCGGCGTGGACCTCGTCGCCATGGTGGTGAACGACATTCTCGCCGCCGGTGCCAGCCCCATCGCCTTCCTCGACTACTATGCCGTCGAGAAACTCTCCGCCGACGAGGCCACCGAAATCGTCCAGGGGATCGCCAACGGCTGCAAGCAGGCAGGGTGCGAACTCACCGGCGGCGAAACCGCCGAACTGCCCGGCGTCTACCCGAAGGGCGGCTTCGACCTTGCCGGCTTCGGCGTGGGCATTGTGGAAAAGAACCACGTTATAGACGGCTCCAAAATCCGCCCCGGTGACGTGGTGCTCGGCCTGCCCTCCTCCGGTCTGCACAGCAACGGCTACAGCCTCGCCCGCAAGGTCCTCCTGAAGGGCCGGGGCCAACTGCGCGGCAAGGAGCGCACCGCCGCCCTCGAACGCCTCCTCGTCCCGACATCCATCTACGTCCAGCCCGTCCTCAGGCTGCTCAAAAAAATCCGTGTTCGCGGCATCGCCCACATCACCGGTGGCGGCCTGCCGGGCAACCTCGTGCGCGTCCTCCCCGAAGGAACCGAGGCCGTGCTCTATCCGGACCGCTGGGAGCGGCCCGCGATTTTCGACACCATCGCCGCGCACGGCCCCGTCGAGCCCGCAGAAATGTACAAGGTCTTCAACATGGGCATCGGCCTCTGCCTCGTCCTCGCCAAGAAGGACGTCGCCGAGGCCATCCGCACGCTTCGCCGCTCCATGGTTCACGCCGTGGAGATCGGCACCATCCGCAAAGGCTGCAACCGCGTCCTGATAGACGGCGTCTGCCTGAACGGGCTGGAGTAACTCCCCCTCACCCCAGCCGGTCGCCCGGCACCACGTCCATTCCCGGGTCCGGCCCGATCAGCACCACCGGCCCCTCTCCTCCCCGGCTATACACGCCGAGCGTCAGCACCTCGCTCCGGTAGCCCGCCACCCTGCGCGGCGGAAAGTTCACCACTCCCAGCACCAGCCGGCCCACCAGCTCCTCCGGCCGGTAACCATCCACGATGCGCGCGCTGGACTGCTTCAGCCCGATCTCCGGCCCGAAGTCTATTTCCATCCTGTAGGCCGGCACCCGGGCCCCCTCCAGCGGCGCCGCCTTCGCCACGCGCCCCACCCGGATATCCAGCTTCGCGAAGTCCTCGAAATCCGCCATCCATGGCCCTCCACCGGTTTGCTTGGCCTGCCGCGCCAAAATCAACTTGCCGCGGTGCCGCGGCAAGCCCCAACCGGTACGAACGGCAGAGGTGAACTCCCATGGCACGGAAACGGAAAAACTACACCCTGTTCGGATTGCTCTGGCGCCTCACCATCAGTGGCGCCGTCGTCTTCGCCCTTGCCGCTGGTGGTGCCTACCTGGCCGCCGAACAGCTCATCCGCACCCCCGAGCGCGAAGCGCCCGACCTCCACGCCCTCACGCTCGAAGAGGCATTCCGCACCGCCTCTGAGGAGGGCTTCCCCCTGCGGCTCGACGGCGAGGAGCCCACAAGCGTCCTCGAGCCCGGCCGCGTCCTGTCCCAGCGGCCCGCCCCCGGCATGTGGGTGAAGGAGGGGTCCACGCTTCGGGTTACCATTGCATCCCGGCCCTAAGCTTGCTTCCGTCGACGGTTAGCGTGCTCACCTCCTGCGAGAGCCCTATTCTGTGCCCCAACATAAACCCATTTTGCGTAAAGTCCTCCTCTCGATCATCCTGATCGTCGCCCTTCTTGGTGCCGGGGCCTTCTCCATTATGGTGGCCTCCTGGTACGCCGAAGGCCCCCCGGAGGAGGAAATCCTTCCTCCCGCGCTCGTGGTTTCCGCCATGAAGCTCGAGCGGGGCGACGTCACCGAGAGCCTCCGCGGATTCGGCCTGGCCCAACCCGTCCGCCGGGCCCGTGCCGCCGCCCAGGTCCAAGGCAACATCCTCGACATCCCGGAGCGCCATCGCGTCGGCGCTTTTGTCGAACGGGGCACCGTCCTCGCCACCATCGATCCCCGCCCCTTCGAGGCGGAACTGCTCCGCCGCGAAGCCATGCTCGAAGAAGCGCGCGAAAACCTTGTCCGCACACGTGCCGAACTCGAGGAGAACCGCGAAAAGCGCCGCTTCCTCGAAATTGAGCGTGACATCGCCGAGGCGGAACTCGAACGGGCCGAACAACTCTTCCGTGAAGGTGCCATCAGCGAAAGCTCCCGCGATCAGGCCCGGGTGCAGGTCCAGGGCGTCAACCAGCGCCTCAGCGATCTCAACCGCCAGGATGCCATACAGCGAGCGGAAGAAACGCGCCTTCAGGCGAGCATCCGCGCCCGCGAAATGGAAGTCGCCCTCGCCGAAAACGACCTCAGCTATACAACCCCCGCCGCTCCCTTCGATGCCTTTATCGAAGAGCGCAACGTCAACGAGGGGGACCTCGTCTCGCCCGGCGCCACGCTCTTCGTTCTTATAGACGGAACAAGGCTCGAGCTTCCCATCGAAATCCCCGCCTCCCAGGCCCGCGGAATCGAGGAGGGAGCGCCGGCCCTGCTCCACGCGGACTACGGGTCCACACCCGTGGCCACCGGCACCATCGAACGCATCTCCCCCAGCATACATCCCGGAAGCCGCACCGTCAGCGCCTACGTCATGATAGAGCGCGAAAGCACGGAAACCGGTCTCACCCCCGGAACCTTCCTCTCCGCGCAGGTGGAGGGCAGGCGCTTCGAGGACGTGTACGCCATCCCCCGCAACGCGATTCTCGATGGAGCAATCTATCTGGTGGAGGATGATCGCGCCGCGCGCTACGAACCGGAATTCTTCGAAACACTAGACGACGTGGCCCTCACACGCGACGATATCCCCGAAGGGTCCATTCTTGTCATGTCCGGCTTTGAGCGCATTTACGACGGAGCAAGGCTCGAAGTCCCCGATGCAGAAGAAATAGAGGAAATGCCTCTTGAACTGCCGGTGGACATCTCCCCCGACGTCGTGGCACGCGACGGGGTTACCGGCTCCGGAAGGTAGGAACGCCGCCAGCAATGGGCATCATTCGCTACTCGGTCAACAATCCCGTCGCCGTGAACATTGTCATGTTTGCGGTGATTTTCATGGGACTATACAAAGGACTCACCATCACACGGGAGTTCTTTCCCTCCATTCCCGCGGACATCGTTTTGGTTACCACACCCTTCCCGGGTGCCACGCCTGAGGAGGTGGAAAGCGGTGTCGTCGCCCGCATGGAGCAGGCAATAGAGGGGGTTGAAGGGATAGACCAGGTCACCTCGCGATCGCTCGAAAATGTCGGTGTTCTCCAGGTCAAAGTGCTCGCAGGCTTCGACCCCTCCCGGGTGGCAGAGGACATCCGCAACAAGGTGGACCGCATCCGCGATCTGCCAGCCGAAGCGGAGGACACCATTGTCGAAACAGTTGACCTCCGCATTCCCGTAATTTCTGCCGTTGTTTTCGGCACCGCCGACGAACGCTGCCTCAAGCGCGCCGCAAAAGAAATACGTGATGATCTGCTCGCTTCCCCTCTTGTCTCCCAAGCCTTCATCAGCGGTGTCCGTGACGAGGAAATATCCATAGAGGTCGAACCCGACCGGATGGAAGCCTTCGGCCTCACCTTCGAGGAGGTCGGCCATGCCGTCCGGTCCAATAATATAGACCTGGCAGGCGGGGAAATAAAGTCCCCCACCGGCAATATCCTTGTCCGTACCCTCGGCGAGGAAGGCAGCGGCCTGGCCATTGAAAAGCTGATACTCCGGAGCGATCCCGGCGGCCGCTCAGTCCGTCTGGGCGATGTGGCCACTGTGCGCGACGGGTTCGAGGAAGTCGCCCTGCGCGGAACGTTCCAGGGCCAGCGCGCCATGCAGATTACCGTCTTCAAGCGCGGCGACGAGGACGCCATCCGAATCTCCAATTTCGTAAAGGACTACCTCGACGAAAAAGGAAAGGAATTCGAGGGCGAAGCAATACAACTGCAATACCGCGTGGACCTGGCCCGCTTCATCGAGCAGCGCATCTCCATGCTCGCCAAGAATGCCATGCAGGGACTCGTTCTCGTCTTCATCGCGCTTGTTCTCTTTCTCAGCCTGCGCCTTGCTTTCTGGGTGGGTGTTGGTCTGGCCGTGGCCTTTCTCGGCACCTTTGTTGTGATGGACCTGACCGGGCAGACGCTGAATCTTTTCTCCCTCTTCGGTTTGATTCTGGTCATTGGTCTCGTTGTCGATGCGGCCATTGTAGTATCCGAGAACATCTATGCACGTATAGAAAGGAACGTCCCGCCTCACGTCGCCGCGCTCGAAGGCGCCACGGAGGTGGCCGCGCCCGTCACCGCAACCGTATTGACGAGCATCGTCGCCTTCGCCCCGCTTGCCTTTGTCGAAGGTGTCATTGGCGACCTCTTCATTGTCCTTCCGCTCGTGGTCATGAGCGCCCTGGCCCTCTCTCTATTTGAGGTATTCGCCATCCTCCCCTCTCACCTCGCTGAGTTCGGCAAGCCCACTCCGAGCGATACAAAGCGTGAAGGGAAAATACATGAGATTCTCGCCCCCTTCCGCAGAGCGGGGGAGCGCATGGCCGAAATCAAGGAATACTGGTTCGGGCAGAAACTACGCGATTGGTATATCTGGCTCCTGCGCATCGCGCTCTCCTGGCGGTACGTTACTGTCGCTTTCAGTGCCCTTATATCCATGCTTACGGCTGCGCTGATGGTCGCGGGGTTTCTTCCGTTCGTGCTGATGCCACGGGTGGACGCAGATACACTTATCGCCGAACTCGAAATGACCAGCGGCACCTCGGCGGAGCAAACCGAAGAGGCCCTCGACTGGATCGCCTCGCAGGCACTCGAGCTCGACGGCGTGCGCAACGTCTTCTCAGCCGTTGGCTCACGCGAAGATGAGGATATACAAGTTTTCGACGAGCCCGCGGTCATCGGCGAGGTTGTGGTGGAACTGCTCGACGCCGAAGAGCGCGAGCGCTCCAGCGACGCCATCCTTAACGATTGGCGCGAGCGCGTCGGGAATATACCCGGCGCGGTTTCTCTCCGCTACCGCGACCGTGGGGGCGGCCCCGGCGGGCGCGATATAGACATGAAGGTCAGCGGCCCGGACTACGAGATCGTCCAGGAGGCCACCCGCTACATCCGCGAGGTCATGGTGCGTTACCCGGGCGTTCATGATATTGACGACGATGGCGGCACCGGAAAGCTCGAATTCCGCATCCGCATGAACGAGAGTGCCCGCGCGCTTGGCCTCAGCGTCGAGTCCATTGCCCGGCAGGTCCGCGGCGCCTTCTTTGGATACGAGGCCCAGGCTCTGCAGCGCGAGGATGAGGAGGTGAAGGTCTGGGTCCGGCTCGCTGAACACCGCCGGCGCTCCATTGAGGAATTGCCAAAGCTCCGTGTTTCCACTCCCAACGGGGACAGGGTGCCGCTCAGCGAAATCGCAAGCATCGAACTCACCCGCGGCGTCGCCCAGATAACGCGTATAGACGGCCGTCGTACCATTTCCGTGTACGCCGATGTTGATTACAACGTTGGCAACACCGCAGAAATAACAAATGAACTGATAAACAGATTCTCGGATATCGGGGATAGGTTTCCCGGCGTTCAGATCACCTTCGAAGGCGCCCGGCGCGACACCGACGAGGGCGTCGGCTCCCTTGCCTACGGTTTCCCCGTCGCTCTGGTCGCCATCTATTGTATTCTCGCGGTTCTGTTCAAAAGCTATATCCAGCCCATACTTGTCATGACGGCCATACCGTTCGCCCTCGTGGGCGCCGCCCTTGGCCACCTGATGTTCGGCCTCATTCCCGGCCGGGAAGCCATGCCCATCAGCTTCCCGTCGCTTATAGGCATGGTGGGCCTGGCCGGTGTTGTCGTGAATGCTTCACTGATCCTTATGTCATTCATTAACAAAGCCCGCCGGGAGAAGCACGAAAATCTTTTCGAGGCCACCGTCAAGGCGTGCAAGCGCCGTTTCCGTCCAATCATCCTCACCTCGATAACGACCGTCCTCGGACTCTTTCCCATCATGCTCGAAACGAGCTTCCAGGCACAGTTCCTCATCCCGACAGCTATTTCGATAGCCTTCGGCCTCATGCTGGCCACGGGGGTTACGCTTATCCTTCTCCCCTGCTTCTACCTGATCCTGGAGGACCTGAAAACGGCCGCCAACTGGCTTGTGACCGGCCGCTGGGAGACTGTACAACTCAATCCGGAGGAATACCTCGAGGAGGAACTGCAGTCCACGCCATGAGACTTTTGCTCCAACGCGTCAGTCATGCCTCCGTCGTTGTGGACGGCCAGACAACCGGCTCCATAGGCGAAGGCCTGCTCGCCTTCGTTGGCCTTTCCCGTACCGACACGGAGAAGCTCTTCCAGCCTGCCCTCGACAAGATAATCAATCTGCGCATCTTCAACGATGAGGCGGGAAAAATGAACCGCTCTCTCCTCGACACTGGCGGCGGTCTCCTGCTTGTCTCGCAATTCACCCTTTACGCCGACGCGCGGAAAGGCCGGCGGCCCTCCTATATCAACGCCATGCCCCCAGAGGAGGCCGAGGCGCTCTTCGGCAAGTTTGTTCAATTTGCCCGTGCCAACTTCAGCGGCCCGGTGGGGGAGGGGCGCTTCGGTGCATTCATGGAGGTATCGCTGCGGAACGACGGGCCCGTCACCATCTGGCTCGATTCGGCCGAAATGGGCTGGGATTGACTCCGCACGCCCGGCAGAACCAAGCCGAGCGTCTATACATACAGGAAATCCACCGCGCGCCGCGCGTCCGCCAGCGCCACAATCCGTGCCGGGTCCACGCCCGGGGTCAGCTCCGCTGCGAGACGCACTTCCCTCCGCATGTCGAGGTCCTCGTTGGACGCAAGTGAGTCCGTTCCGAGGTACACGCGGACACCCGCCTCCAGCAACCGGTGCAACGGAAACTCCCCCCGTCCGAACCAACAATGCGTCCCCGGGCACAC
>SLMS01000020.1 GCA_007133495.1 Candidatus Sumerlaeota bacterium
CCCGTCCTCCTCCATCCGGTCGCAGAAGAAGTTCATCCGGTCGAGCAGCTCGTGCCCCACATGGTGCTCGATCCCCTCGGCGTCGTTCAGCGCCGAAGCCTCGCTCACCCCGAGCATCCGCAGAAACCGCAGCGTGATCTCGTGCCGTAGCCGGCTCTCCCGCGCCATCTCCCGGCCTTCCTCGGTCAGAGAGACCGCCCGATACGGCGGCGCGTGGACGAGCCCCAGCGCCTTCAGCCGTTTGATGGTTTTGTGCACCGTCACATGGCTGACCCCAAGCCGGCGGGCGATGTCCGTCACGTGGGCTGCCCCCACCTCGCGCTGCATCTCCTCGATCAGCTCGACGTAGTCCTGGGCGTTCTCGGTCGCGTGGTCCGCCCGGCGCTTGGCAGCGGAGCGGGCATTGTATTTGATCTGGGCCATAACCTCTTTCTTTAGCAGTGAGTCAAATTCCGTAGCCAACAGCTACAAAGGGTTGCCAGCCGCTACGCCTCCGGGTCAACGCCCTTTTCCCCCTTGGCGCCCCAACCGGAGCCCCCCTAGCTTGTTCCGCCCACCGGGGCCAGACCCCCGAAAGCAACCAAACCACTCCAACCAGGAGGAAGCGCTCTCCGGTGTTCAGACTTCTCAAGGCCATGCTTTGGGGGACCTCCATTGCACTCTCCTGGACGTGGGGACTCGGCCTCTTTCTTTCCGTCCAGATGGCGTTGCACTTCGGTCTGGGGGGACTCCTCGCCTTTGTCGTCCCCAACGCCATCGGCCTGATGGCCTTCGGCCTGCTCACCGAGCGCATCTCCCGCCGGCAGCCCACCGCGCGTGACTTCGAACGGCACTTCTTCGACACCAGCCACTCGCTCCGTTATGTCATCCTTGCCTATCAGTTCGTCGCCATCGCCCTGACCTTCTTCGCCGTTTTCCGCTACATTTTCATTCCCCTCGGCCTTGGCCTCCCCCTTGGGGTCCTCCTTGCGCTCGGCGGGGCGCTGATGCTCGGCGAGCAATTCCCCATCCGCCGCATCAAGTGGAGCCACCTCGTCATGTTCCTCCTCGTCCTCGTGTCGATGGTCGCGGCGTGGCTCTCCTTCCGGCACTTTCACGCCGCACAGCCCACCGGCTGGGCCCTCTGGCCAGGCGAGGAGCCGGTCATCGGCTTCACCTTCCTCGGCTTCCTCATCCCCATCGTCCTTGGCTTCCTTGTCGGCCCGTGGCTGGACATACAGCAATGGCAGCGCGCCATTCAGATACGCCGTGAGGAAGGCACCATCCGCGGGTCGTACTTCTTCGGCGGCATTTTCTTCTTCTGCATTCTGCTGTTCCACGGCGTTCTGGCGCTTCTTGTCCTGCCCGTCGATCCGTCCCAACTGCTCGTGCCCGCGGCGGATGGGCTCTTCCACGCCAAGGATGCTGTCACGCGGTTTGCCTTCGTCCCTGAATTCGGCGCCCCGCTGTTGTTCGCCATTTTCTACGCCGCTTTCCTCTTCCTGTGCATCATTTCGACGCTGGACAGCGGCTACGTCGCCCTGAAGTGGTACCTGCGCGAACTCACCCGCAAGAGCGAGCACATCATCCTGAGCATCATCCCCGAAACCGCCATGCGTTCGCCCGTGCCGGTTTTCCTGGCCGCCGTTGGCGTCGGGTTGCTCGGACTTCCGCTCCAATGGGAACTCGAATACTTTGTCGCCTTTTACGGTTCGTTCTCCATCGGCTACGCCGTCGTCTTCCTTTTCCGCAGCACCTTCAGCCCGCAGTTCACCAACTTCACACAAACCACCCTCTTTGCCATCGGCGCGTTTTCGCTCGGCTTGTTCGGGGTCGGCTACTTCGACCAGCAGTGGTACTTCATGGCGCTCGGGGCGCTCTTCCCCGCGGTGCACGGAGCGGCCGTGATCTCCGGCCGCGCCGTTGTGGACGACTTGCAGCGCGCCATCCCCCAAGCCCCCGAGGAGCCACAGGAGGGCGCACCACCTGCCGAGCCACAGGACCCCTCAGCTCTTCCACCCGCCGGCGGGAGCTACTCCGGCCGCGCCGCGGAAATGGCCCTCCACGCCCTCGAAAACGCCATCACGCGCATCGACCCCAAGCTCGGCGGCCGGCTCCAGGAGGTCATCCACCGCGTCGAGCCTTCCGTCGCCCAGACTCTCACCTCCGTCCTTGCGTCCATGCAGCCCGATCCGTCCGAGGACGGCAACGGCCAGCAGTACCACAAGGACGCCGAGCTGGAACACGCCAAGGGCCACTTCGAGGGCAAATGGTTCACCCATACCTTCCAGGCCACCTATCAGGACACCAACTCTGTCGGCAACATCTACTTCGGGCAGTATGTCATGTGGGTCGGCAAGGTCCGCGAAATGTTCTTCCGGGCCTGTATGCCCGATTTCGACATCGACAACACGCCATTTTACATTCTCACCCGCTCCATCGACCACAAGTTCAACATGGAAGCGAAGGAGTTCGAGATCATCACGGTCCGCATCCGGGTGCACAGCTTTAACCGCAAGTTCGCCACCCTCGAACACGAAATACTCGCTCATCCAAAGCGCATGCTCGGCAAGGGGCGCCAGGTCCTCATGTTCGTCAACGCCAAGGACTATTCGCTCCGGGACCTGCCGCAGGAACTCCGCACCGCCTTCCTTCCGCACATATAGACAGGCATCCCCCATGATCGCGCTGCGCAACGTCTCCAAATGCTTCAAGCTCTACCGCACGCAGCGCGGCCGGCTGATGGAACTCCTCGGCCTTGCGCAGACGCATCAGCCCTTCTGGGCCCTGCGCGGCATCGACCTGGACGTCCCCCCCGGCAAGACGGTCGGCATCATCGGCGCAAACGGCGCAGGAAAGAGCACCCTCCTAAAGCTCATCTGCGGCACGCTGCTCCCCACGACCGGCACGATAGACGTCAAGGGCCGCGTCGCCGCACTTCTCGAACTCGGCATGGGCTTCCATCAGGAGTTCTCCGGCCGGCAGAACATCCACGTGAACGGCCAGTTGCTCGGCCTCTCCCCAGAGGAAATACAGGCGCTCGAGCCCGGAATTATCGAATTCTCCGAACTGGGCAGCTTCATCGACCAGCCCCTGCGCACCTACTCCTCCGGCATGGTCGTCCGCCTTGGATTTTCCATCGCGGCCGCGCTCGAACCGGACGTGCTGATCGTGGACGAAGCACTCTCCGTCGGTGACGCGCGATTCTCCCAGAAATGCATCCGCCGCATCCGTCAGTTCCGCGACAGGGGCACCACCATCCTTTTCGTTAGCCACGATCCCGCCGCCGTGTCCTCGCTTTGCGAGGAGGCCATCCTGCTCCACGAAGGCCGCATGAAAAGCCGTGGCACGCCGAAGGAAATCCTCGAAGAATACAACTCGCTGCTCGCAGCGGTGGGGGAGGGCAACGTCGCCATGCGCACCGTCCGCTCCGCCGATGGCGACCCCACCGCGCCCTCGCGCAGCGGCACCTTCATGGCCCTCGTCACCGGTCTCCGGCTGCTCAACACCGAAGGCACCGAGACCGAAGTCTATACGCCGGGTGACACGCTCGTTGTCGAGATAGACGTCCTCTTCCTCGCTCCCGTCGCCGCCCCCACCGTCGGCCTGCTGATCAAGGAGCGTCTCGGCCTGCACCTGTTCGGCACCAACACCGCCCTGCGCCGCATGGACCTCGGCCCCTGCCGTGCTGGTGAATCACTCCGCGTGCGTGCCGAAATCCCGCTGCGGCTCGGCTATGGCGACTATTCCCTCACCGTCGCCGTCCATGAGGACGAAACGCATCTCGAATCATGCTATGAGTGGACCGACAACGCCGCCATCTTCCGCATCCGCCACCGCGAGAAGGAGAACTGGAGCGGCATGGTCTATCACGACGCGGAAATGCGCGCAGAGCGGACATCCACACCCGGCAGTCCTGAGCGATGGGCCGAAACGCTCGAGCAGCTCTTCCCCCGTCCCTCCGGGGACCTTCCCGTCGCGGAGCCGGACCCCCCCGCCTCCCCTTTTCTGCACGGGTTTTCCGGGCCGGTCGAGCGCCATGGCCGCACCGTGCGGCAGCTCTCGCAGCGCGCCACCCTCCTCGTCCCGGCGGGGGAGCAGCGCACCCTTTCCCTGCGCCTCGAAACGCCCGCCGCCCGGCAGCTCCGCGTGCGATGGATCGCCACCGAAGACGTCCACGAATACAACCTGCCGGAGGGCACCTCGGAAATCGCCGTCCCACTTCCGCAGGGCTGGAAACATGCGCTTGCTGTCTGTTTGTTGGAATTGCCCGGGGCGGAAGAGCCGGAACTGGCCCTTCACGCGGGGCGTATCGGGCAGACAACCGGCTCCCCCGCGGCACAATCCGCCGCTGAAGGTGTATAGACACGGCGCTGCCGGGGCAGTCCCGCGTGCTCAGTTCGTGCCGTCAATACAGCCGATCGGGCAGGTGGTCCCGGACCTTACTGCGGCTTCACCTTCGTGCGGAAGTACTCCATCGTCCTGGCGATGCCCTCCTCCAGCGGCACCTTCGGTTCCCAGTGAAGGCGCTGCCGCGCCCGTGTGATGTCCGGCTTGCGCTGTTTCGGGTCGTCCTCGGGCAGTGGCCGGTAGGCGATCTCGCTCTTCGTGTTGCTGAACTTGATAATCGCCTCGGCGAACTGCTGGATGGTCATTTCGGCCGGATTGCCGATGTTGCACGGTTCCGTCAGGTCGCTGAAGAGCAGCTTCAGGATGCCGTCTATAAGGTCCGACACGAAGCAGAAACTCCGTGTCTGCGACCCGTCGCCGAACACCGTGAGCGGCTCGCCCAGCAGCGCCTGCTTGATGAAGTTCGGCACCACCCGCCCGTCGTTGAGCCGCATTCGCGGCCCGTAGGTGTTGAAGATCCGGACGATGCGCGTCTCCAGCCCGTGAAAGCGGTGATAGGCCATCGTGATCGCCTCGGCGAAGCGCTTCGCCTCGTCATAGACGCCGCGCGGGCCGATCGGGTTCACGTTGCCCCAGTACTCCTCGGTCTGCGGGTGGATCAGCGGGTCGCCGTATATCTCGCTCGTGGAGGCCAGGAGGAAGCGCGCGCGCTTGGACAGTGCCAGCCCCAGCGCCTTGTGCGTCCCGAGCGACCCCACCTTCAGCGTCGGGATCGGCCGCTCCAGGTAATCGATCGGGCTCGCCGGCGAGGCAAAGTGCAGCACGTAATCCACCGGCCCCTCGATGTAGAGAAAATTCGTCACGTCCTGCTTGATGAAGAGAAACCGCTCGTCGCGGATGTGGTGGATGTTTTCGGTCGCCCCCGTGGAGAGGTCGTCGAGGCACACCACCTCATGGCCGCGTTCAAGCAGTGCCTCGCAGAGGTGGCTTCCAAGGAAACCGGCGCCGCCGGTCACAACGGTTCTGGGCATGTGGATTCGTCGTCCCTGCAGGAATTGGAATTGGCAATCCGAAGCACCGCCCCCACCCGGGGCCAGCGGAAAGTGCGGCACTCAGGGCCTGCGGACCAGGCTGTGGGGAAGGCCAGCGCGCGGTCAGGACTCCATGAACCGCCGGCCCACCCCGCTCCGCTCGCCTCGCGCTCCCGCTACTTGCTGCTCCGGGCCTCCTCCGCCAGCTTCTTGAGCTGCACGATCTGCCGCACGTCCTGCACCCGGTCTTTCGCCGCCACGAGGATTCCTTCCGGCGAGGCCACCACCACAACGTCCCGCAGCCCGACAACCCCCACGGTAACTCCCGGCTTCTCCGTCTGATTCACCAGAATGCAGTTCTCCGTGTCCACCAGCGCAAAGTCGCCCACCTTCACATTGCCGTGCTCGTCGCGGGTGCGGGAGCGCTCCAACGCGTCCCACGATCCCACGTCATCCCAGGAAAAATCCGCCTCCAGCATCAGCACGTGCGGGCACTTTTCCAGCAGGGCGTAGTCGATCGAAATGTCCGGCAGCTCGCCGAACAGCTCCTTCGCCCGGTCGGTGTCGCCCTTGCGCAGGGCGTCCGCGATCGCATGGATCGCCGCGAAGTGCGGCGGCGAGGCTGATTCCAGCTCCCGCAGAAACACCTCCAACCGCCAAAAGAACATGCCGCTGTTCCAGTAGAAGTTCCCCGCCTGCAGGAATGCCTCCGCCTGCGCCTGGTCGGGCTTCTCCCGGAACCGCAGCACCGAGTGGGCATGATCCTCCGGCTGGGCCTTCTCGCCCGCCTCGATGTACCCGTAACCCGTATCCGGCCGCGTCGGCGGAATGCCGATCGTCACCAGCGAATCGAAATGCTCTGCCGCCTCCATCGCCCTGCGCACCGTCTCGCGGAACTTGTCCGGCTCGCCGATCCGGTGGTCCGCCGTCAGCACCCCGATCGTGATGTTCGCCGGGTCCACCTCGCCGTTACGTGCCAGAACCTCCGCGGCCACCCAGGAAAGGCACCCCGCCGTGTTCCGGCGCATCGGCTCGCCCAGCACGTTGTCCGCCGGCAGCGGCAGCCCTGCCTCGCGGATCGCCGGCGCCAGCGCCTCGGACGTCGCCACAAAGACCGATTCCTCCGGCACAAGCGGCACGATCCGCTTCAGCGCCTCCTCCAGCAACGTCTCGTGCTCGCTCGTCAGCCGCAGAAGCTGCTTCGGCTTGGCCTCGGACGAAAGCGGCCAGAAGCGCTCGCCGCTTCCCCCCGCCATGATCACCGCAAACCGTTTCGCATCGCTCATCTCTTGGCGCCCCCTTTCGCACCGTTACGCCCGGCAGGCATCTGCTGCCATCAAACGCCCGACCACAAGCCAGAGCAAAGAGAAATTCCTCCTCCACAGGCCCATTCCGCCCTTGACCTGCCGCCCGCCACGCCTAGTCTCTGCACGCCTGCCGCGGCGCGCCGCGCGGTGGCAGCGCGGTGCGGGACGCCCTTCCGGCTCCCGCCAACCGGCCAAAGCGTCGGCAGCACGTGTTCCCCCATAGCTCAATTGGTAGAGCGCCGGACTGTTAATCCGTAGGTTCCTGGTTCGAGTCCAGGTGGGGGAGCCACTGAAAGCACTGGATTTACATGCGAACTGGGCGGTGATGCGGGGTCCGGAGTGTGCCCGGAATTGGGCGCTCCGATAAAGCTCTGCGCATCATTCCAGGAAACGCGTTCCATCGGGTTGTTCGGGCGGCCGCAAAAAGCAAGGTGCTGCCATTCCCGTCCCATCACCACGAGCCACTGCGCGTGCGTCACCTGATACTTGTCCATGTAGAGGTCTTGGGTCAGCGCAACATTAGGCAGTGGGCCTTCATTGCGAAATTGTCCACGCTCGTCCAACGGCGAACCCATGACGAACGACCCCGCAGGGATACGCACCATGACCAGCGGCACATCACCCGGGAGCATGATGGTGATTTGCTCGTCACCATAGCCGTTCCCTTTGAGTGTGCCTGCCGGGCCTTGCGGACCACCTCCGGTTAACATCGTCACGAGCGCAATCATGCTCGTTGCCAGTCGTAGAATGCTCGTGGTGGTTCTCGTCCGGTTTATGCCCGGCTCCCCTTTGGTCTTCGGCCGCCGTTGAAATTGATTCGGTGTCGTCCTCCTTCAGGCCGAGTGCCTCAAGGGGTATAGGCCGGGTAGGGCAGTGGGCGTTCATCAGTCCTGATGGACAATTTGGCCATCGACGATGGTGTACACAATCCGTGCTTCCGGAATGTCGTCGGATGGGATGGTGAGGATGTCGCGGTCGATGATGACCATGTCGGCGAGCTTGCCGGGGGTGATTGTCCCCTTCACGTCTTCGCCGAACTCGGCGTAGGCGGACATGTAGGTGTACGCGCGGATGGCCTGCTCGACGGTGATCTTCTGCTCGGGGAACCATCCGCCGGGGTTCTCGCCGTCGAGTGTGCGGCGGGTGACGGCCGCATCGATGCCCAGTAGCGGATTGAGCGGAGCCACAGTCCAGTCGGAACCGAAGCAGTAGAGAACTCCTTCCTGCTCGAACCACTGGTACGCATAGGATGACTCGCAGCGCTCGTGTCCGATGCGGCCTTCGGCCCAGCGGCCGTCGTCGATCACATGGTAGGGTTGGACAGAGGCGATGACGCCGAGTGCCGCATATCGCTCGAAGTCCTTGGGGTGAATGTGCTGTGCATGTTCGACGCGGAAGCGGCGATCGCGCGGGCCGTTGACGTCGCCTGCTTTCTCGAAGATGTCCAGGACATCGGAGTTGGCCTTGTCGCCTATTGCGTGAACGGCGACCTGGAGTCCTGCCTTATCAGCGGCGATGACCTGTTGCTCGAGTTGCTCAAGTGGGGTGACGCGTATGCCGTGGTTGTCGGGGTCCTGAAGGTAGGGCTCGAAGAAGAGCGCGGTGCTTGAGCCGAGTGAACCGTCCGCAAAGACCTTGAGGCCACCGATCTTGATCCAGTTGTCGTTGCGGAAGTTGGCGAGTATGCCGAGTCTTTCATAGTCCTGCCATCGTGAAAGCGGAATAAGCATGTTGATGCGGACGGTCAGCTCGTTTTCGTCGAGGAGTTCCTGGTAGATGCGAAGACGGCCGGGAGTGCCGCTCATGTCCGTCAGGCTGGTGACCCCGGCACGTGCTGCTTCGCGAACGGCAGCGAGCGCGGCGGCTTTCTCCTCCTCGTAGGACTCCTGGGGTACAATTCGCCCGACGAGGCGTGCGGCATGGTTCCTGAGCAGCCCGGTGGGTTCATTCGAGCCGGGTTTGCGCTCGATGACTCCGCCTTCGGGGTCGGGTGTGTCGGCGTTCACGCCGGCCATGCGCAGTGCCATGCTGTTCGCAACACCCATGTGCCCGTCGTAGCGCCTGACAAAGACAGGACGATCGGGGACATATCGATCGATGAGTTCCGCACTGGGAAGCTCACCGCCGGGCCAGTTGTCATGGTCCCAGGAGCCGCCTGTGATCCATGCGCCCTCCGGCAGTTCGTCCGATTTGGCGGCAAGCCGTTCGCCAAACTCTTCCTGCGAGGTCGAATCCTTCAACTGAACTCTCGTCAGCGACATCCCACCCGAGACAAAGTGGGTGTGGTTGTCGTTGAATCCCGGCAGAACGAGCATGCCCTCCGCATCGATGATTTTGGTCTCCTCGCCGGCATGCCGTTGAATTGCGTCATTGTCGCCGACGGCGAGAATCCTGCCCTTCCATACGGCAACTGCCTCGGCTTCAGGACTCGCCTCGTCAACCGTCCAGACTTTGGCGTTGTGGATAATCAGATCGGCCACGACGGTGCCTGGCGGATCGCACAAGGCTGTGCGGGGAAGGCAAAGAAGGAACGTACCCAAGAGGATTGAGGGGAAAAACCGGCACAGGATTGAGGGGGTCATTTCAGGCTCCGGAATGCGCAACGCTGGGCTTTCTACTTTGGTGGAAGATGGATACAACCGAATCCCGGTGCAATTCGTTTCTGGGGCAGTTCCGCCCGGGGGGCAGGACGTTTCCATTCTCGACTGTCCCCATCCCTTGGCTCGATGGCCACAGACTTTGGTGCTATCCGCAGATTCTCGCAGACTCAACTCCACTCCACCCACCGGGCGGGGCATCAACCCCCATCGGCGTGAATCGGTGAAATCGGCGGATGATTCCCTGC
>SLMS01000151.1 GCA_007133495.1 Candidatus Sumerlaeota bacterium
GCCACAGAGCGTCGCAGCTATACGGTCCTGTTCGTCTTCCAGCACGAACGACCTCTCGTTCTGATCACAAGAAGAAGCAAGCAGGGCGCAGAAGACCAGAACGAAGTGGGGCAGCAGGCGAAATGTGATTGGTGATGGTTCCGTCATGCTTGGACTCCTCTCGTGTGCAGTCGTCCGTCTATCATGGAGCCACTTCTCACCGACTGCGCGGCTGTCCTTGCTGGTGGCAGGCGGCCTGGCCGATCGCGCCAACGCTCCGGCTGTGCTCCCACACGGTGATCATTGGTTCGCTCCAGGGAAACGGAGAGGAGGTGCCTGCGCGGATGCCGGAGCTGGCCATTGCGGCAAGCCCGGCCATGCAAAGAAAGCGAAGCATCCTCATGGGGGAGGCCCTCCTTGGCGCCTGATTTTGGAGGGGAGCGAACCGGGGGGGCGGGCACAGGTCAAGCGCCTTTCCTTCCGGCGGCATGCGCCGCGCGCAGGCGTCATCTCCCGGGGTTCGGCATTGACAGGGTGGGGGCTCGGCGTAGCCTCCCTCCCGCGCCGCAAACGCGGTGGCCGGGGCGGCGCTCCGCTGGGGAGTAGTTCAGCTGGTAGAACGCGGGTCTTTGGAACCCGATGTCGCAGGTTCGAGTCCTGCCTCCCCAGCCATCAGCCCCGTCCGCCCCGCGACGAACCGCCGCCGGCCATCCGGGCCGCAGAAGGGCCCCGGCGGTCATTACCTCCAGGACGGACTCCCCGAACGAGATGAATTCAACGAAAATGAGGGCGGTCGTCCTCGCAGCCGGGCTCGGCAAGCGCATGCGCAGCAACATGCCAAAGGTGCTCAACCCGGTGCTCGGCCGCGAGATGCTCGGCTACGTGCTGGCCTCGCTGAAGGAAGCAGGCGTCAAGAAGCCCATCGTCGTGGTGGGCCACGGCGGGGACCTGGTGACCCAGTTCGTGAAGGAGAACGCCGAGATCGCCTGGCAGCACGAGCAGCTCGGCACCGGGCACGCCGTGCAGTGCGCGCTCCCGTTTCTGAACGATTTCGAGGGCGACGTGCTGGTGACCTGCGGGGACACGCCGCTGATCTCCGGCGAGTGTTACCGCACGCTGCTGGAGAAGCGGCGCACCTCGGGCGCCAAGGCGCTCGTGGCGACGATGGTCCTTAACAACCCGAAGTCCTACGGCCGCATCAAACGCGACGCGAAGGGCAACCTGGCCGCCATCGTCGAGTTCCGCGATGCCACGGACGAGGAGAAGGCCATCCGCGAGGTGAACACCGGCACGTATTGCTTCGACGCGGCGGCCCTGCGCGAGGCCGTCTCCAACCTGCGCACGGACAACGTGCAGCGCGAATACTACCTCACCGACTCGATCGCCAACCTCCTTGCTGCCGGCGAGCCGGTCGGCGCCTACCTCCACCCCGATTCGGACGAGTTCCTGGGCATCAACGATCCGGCGGACCTGGCCATGGCGGAGAGCCTGCTCGGCGACCGGATCAAGTACCGCCACCTCTCCTCGGGCATCCTGATTCACGAGCCCTCCACGGTGCGGATCGAACCGTCTGTGCGCATCGGCCTGCGCACGCGCATCCTGCCCGGAGTGGTGCTGGAGGGAAACACCATCATCGGCAGCGACTGCATCATCGGGCCCTACGTTACCCTGCGCAATATTCAGATCGGCGATCACTCCCATATTGCCCCCCACCACCTGACAGGGGATCGAGAACCCACAGGGCCGGTGTTCTGACAAATCAAGCCGTGCTCAAGCCCCGGGGGAGAAAGAAACGATGAACCGACTGAGTCACTACTCGCTGGTGTGCGAGGCGCCGGTGGTGATCCCCGGGCCGGCCTCCCGGAAGCTCGGGGAGGAAATCTGCCAGCACCTGGGGATCGAGGTCACCGGGCTGGAGATGCGCCGGTTCTCCGACAGCGAGACCTTCGTGAAGGTGCTCGACAACATCCGCGGGCGCGACGTCTTCATCATCCAGAGCACCAGCACCCCCACCAACGACCACGTCATGGAACTGCTGCTGATGCTGGACGCGGCGCACCGCGCTTCGGCCGCCCGCATCACGGCGGTGATTCCCTACTTCGGCTATGCGCGGCAGGACCGCAAGGACCAGGGGCGCGTGGCGCTTTCGGCAAAGCTCGTGGCCAATATCATCACCACGGCCGGCGCCGACCGCGTGCTGACCGTGGACCTGCACAGCGGCCAGATTCAGGGCTTCTTCGACATCCCGGTGGACCACCTGCAGGCGGGGCAGGTGCTCGTGGACTACGTGCAGAACTCCGGGCTGGAGGACTTCATCGTCGTCTCGCCGGACGTGGGCAACGTCAAGCTGGCGCGCAACTACGCCGACATGGTGCACGCGCCGCTGGCGATTGTGGACAAGCGGCGGACGGCGCCGAACGTCAGCGAGGTGATGTCCATCATCGGCGACGAGGACATTCCGGGGAGAAACGTGCTGATCTTCGACGATATGATTGACACGGCCGGGACCATCTGCAACGCATCCCACGCCCTTCGGGAGAGGGGCGCGAAGGACGTGTACGCCCTTGCGGTCCACGGCGTCCTCTCCGGCAAGGCCCTGGAACGGCTCGAAGCCTCCCCGATCAGGGAGGTCGTTCTGACCAACACGATCTCCCAGGTGGACCGGCCGCTTCCCGAGAAAATCCGGGTCCTGAGCGTCGCGCCACTGATCGCCGGGGCGATCGAACGGATTCACGACCACCGCTCGGTGAGCGATCTTTTTCAAAGCATGGCGCGCTGAGCCAGCGCGCTCCAAACGCAGAAAGGAAACACCGGCAAGATGAGCAGTTTCGCGCTCAAGGCCGAGGTCCGCAGCGACCGCGGCAAGGAAAAGGCAAAAAAGCTCCGCAAGCAGGGCAAGTTCCCCGCCATCGTGTACGGCGTGGGCAAGGAACCCACCTCACTGACGCTTGACATTCGTGAAACCGAAGTCGTCCTCGGCCGCATCCACGGCGAGAAGGTCCTCGTGGACCTCAGCTACGGCGACACGACCGAGAAGGTCTTCGTCCGCAACATCCAGCGCGATCCGGCGCTGGAGAAACTGCTCCATGCCGACTTTTTCCGCGTCGACCTGAACAAGGAACTCGACACGAAGACACCGGTCCACCCGGTCGGCCTGCCCAAGGGCGTCAAGGTGGGTGGCTTGCTCGAATACGGCCTCCGCGAGATCGCCATCCGCTGCCTCCCCACCAAGGTCCCCCCGCACATCGAGGTCAGCGTCGAGGACTTGGACATCGGGGAGAACCTCCACGTCAGCGACCTGCCGGAGATGGAGGGCGTGAAGGTCCTGAGCCCCGAGGACTCGGTGCTCTTCGCTGTGGCGGCCAAGGCCAAGGAGGCCGAGGAAATGGCCGCGGTCGAGGGCGAAGAGGAAGAGGCCGAGGAAGCCGGCGAGGGGAAGAAGGAAGAGGAAGGCGCCACCGCCTCAGCGGAGTAAAACACCAACCCGCCTGCCAACCGCGCCCCTTGCGCGGCCACACCCCCCTGAGCAACCATCAACCCCACCGGCGCCCTTCGAGCCGGTGGGGTTTCCCTTTCCCGGGCGAAACGGCCATGATGCAAGACCTTCAAGCGCTGCTCTTCTTCCTCGCTGCCCTCATCCACCTCTTCTTTTTCGTCTATAACCGCTACCTCTTGTGCATCAAGGAGGGGCGCTGGAAGCGGCCGATCCTCCATTTGTGGCTGCTGGGGTCGGTGGTCTTCCCGTTCCTGACGGTGCTGGCGCTGTGGGACGTGCCGGCGGTGCGGCAGGCTCTGGGCTGGCGGCCGGCGTCGCTGGGTGCTGCGGGGCTGTTCGTCGCCGTGGCGGGTTTGCAGGCGTTCTTCGTGGCGCGGGCGCTGATGTGGCTCGGCTCACGGATTTTCCCGGACCGGCCGGGGGCGCTGCTCTCGCGCGAAGTGCGCAAGGCCGGTGCCTCGCCCGTGGCCCCGCGTCTCCCCCCGCTCGTCCGCCAGCTTGAAACCACCGGGGAGCTGGTCGTCACCCGCATGGAGGTCGCCGTCGGCGGCCTCGCCCCCGCCTTCGACGGGCTCACCGTCGTGCAGGTTTCCGACGTGCACTACGGCCGGCATCTGGAGCTGGAGAACTACCTGGAGAGCGCCGCCCAGTGCGTGGCGCGCCTGCAGCCGGACATCGTGGTGCTGACCGGTGACCTGGTCGAACGCCGGCGCGATATACGCCGCGCGGTGGAGTACCATTCCAAGTTCGCCGGCCGGCTCGCCACCCTCGCCGTGCTCGGCAATCACGATTACTGGACCGACCCCGACCGCATCCGCCGCGAGCTGGCCAAGACACACATCGCCTGGCTTGGCGGCGGGGAACGCCGCATCCTCAAGCGCGCCGGCCGCCGGCTGATCTTCACCGGCACGGACGCACCATGGAACAACCAGCGTTCGGCGGACTGGCGCCGGCTCATCCGCCGGGAGGCCGGCGACGCCGTCGTCCTGCTCAGCCACACCCCGGACAACGCGCCGGAAGCCGCCCGCCACGGTGCTTCGCTCATTCTCTCGGGTCACAACCACGGCGGGCAGTACTGCCTGCCGCTTTTCGGGCCGTTCATCGTGCCGAGCCGCTATGGCCTGCGCTACCCCGGGGGCGTGTACCGCGTCGGGCCGGAGAGCACGCTGGTTGTCTCGCGCGGGATCGGCGTATCGGAAGGCGGGGCGAGAATGCTCTGTCCGCCTGAGATCTGCCACCTGACGCTGCGGCCGCCCGCCGTGGATGTCATGGTGGGGGAAGCCGCCCCGGCCGTGCGCCGGCGGGTGCTGCTCGACCGCCCCCCCGCAGAAGAGGAAGTGCCGAAAGGAAGCGCCTGGGTGAATTGAGGAGGCCGCGCTGTCTATACGCTGCCCCTCCACGCAAGGAAGAGCCTCCCGCCACCCCACGCGCAAGGAATCGCTATCGCGATCACGGCAAGATGAAACCAGGCGGGCCCGTGGTCCCACATGGCCACAGCGCCGACGGTCGCGATCACAAACCCGATGCCACCCAGAACGAGCGCATGAGCCATCGGCCGGCCCGGAGCCAGCCACGCGGCCAAGAACCCACCGGCCACGCCGTAGATGATGCGATAGACAGTAGCCAGCAGGAACAGCGCTCCGGACATCGGTTCCAGCGGCGGTGGATAGACGCCGGTTGCGTGCAGCACGGCATCGGTCGCGGTCGAGAGAACGAAAATGGCGATCAGGCCCGCCAAAACGGCCCCGATGCTCCGGAAAATGCTGCGGGGACGTTCTGTTCCCGCCGTTTCGGCTATGGTCATGGTACACTCCTCCAGTTGGTGTGGGGCCCGGAACCGCCGGCGCAACGGGGCCCTCCTTACCCTATTGCCGAACGCGGACACCGCAAATCGACACGCTGGATCTCTGGCACAAACGGTGGGGTGAGGCAACACTGGCGGCTGCGGCGTGGGTTGGGTCCCAGGAAGATTCTCTTCTGCTGCTCGACTGCGTAGCCTACTCCGGCCGGAGGGAATTATCCGCCGATTCCACCGATTTACGCCGATGAGAACTGGTGCCCATTCCCGCGGGTTGAGCGAAACCGTATATTCGGGAACCTGCGGAAAATCTGTGTTCATCCTCTCCATCTGTGGCATGAAGAAGTCCACGGGTGAAAGGAATGCACACCGGTGGAGCCGCAGTCTGGCGCTCATGAGCCGGGGAGGGTACTCTCCATGCCCTTCGCGGCTCAGTGGTTTGTGTTCCGCCAATCGGGAGATTGGCGCTCCCGGGAGGGGGCCGCATCCGGTGCGAAGCCTGGCCTCAAGAGAACCGAAAGGTCCCGCCACGCCGGCGGGCCGCGCCGCTCCCCCCTTGACCCTTTTGCCCGGGGAGGCCATCGACTCCCCCACTGGCGATACTTCCACCAGAATGGCCTGCCTTTGGACGGGACGCCCTCTCACCCCGGCGGCAACGAAAAACGCGACCTCCTCCTCGCACAGCGCGGGGACCGGGACGCCTTCGGCCGCATCGTCACCGCCTACCGGGAGCGCGTGTACTGGGCCGCGCTGGCCCTGCTGCGCAACGAGGAGGACGCGCTCGACGTCTCCCAGGACGCCTTCGTCAAGGCCTACCGCGCCCTGGGGCGCTTCGACATCAACCGGCCCTTCTTCCCCTGGATATACCGCATTCTGCGCAACACGTGCATGAGCCATCTTGCCCGCCACCGCCCCGGCCGCACGGTGTCCCTGGACCAGATCGTCGAGGAGGTGGGCGACCGCTTCCCTGCCAGCGGGGAGAACCCCCGCCAGAGCGCCCGCCGGCATGAGCGCAAGGAGCACCTCCTTGCCGCCATCGAGCGCCTCAAGCCCGCCCATCGTGAGATTCTGGCGCTCAAGCATTTCGAGGAAATGTCCTACGCGGAAATCTCAGAGGCGCTGGGCATCCCGATGGGCACCGTCATGAGCCGGCTGCACCATGCCCGCCGGGCCTTGGCGCGTGAAATCGAGGGGGAGGACCTGCGATGACCCGCCGCCGGCCCGCTCGGCCGTGGAATAATCCCCCGCCGCAACCGGTAGGAGTGGTGCGAGTGCCCGCGCGGGAAGCTGGAGAGACTAGATGAGCGAAAAAAGGCCTCCCGTCAGAACGATGATGGCCTATCTGGACGGGGAACTCCCCGCCGAACAGCGCACGAGGTTCGAGCGCGCCCTTGCCCGTCACCCTGAATGGCGTGCGGAGTTCGAGAGGCTCTCCCACGTGGTCGAAGCGACCCGCGGCCTGCGGCCCAAACGCCCCCCCGAGGAGACATGGGACGGGTACTGGGAGGAGATCGACCGCCGGATCGAGCGGCGCGCCGGATGGACGATTGCCTTCGCCGGCGCGGCCGTGCTGATTTTCTGGGGGTTCGTAAAGGTACTCGCCTTTGCAGAGAACGACCTCGTGCGCTTCGGCATCCTCGCGGTTGCCGCAGGCGTCGCCATACTGTTCGTTATGGTACTGCGTGGAAGGATGCTGGAGTTGCCAAAAGACCGCTACCGGAGGATACGCCGGTGATTGTTGTGACGTCGGAATCGGTGCCCGGGCACCGGGTGAAAAGCGTCCGCGGGCTGGTCAAGGGCTGCTCGGTCCGGGCCCTTCATGCGGGGGACGACCTGGTGGCGCGGCTGAAGAACACTGTCGGTGGGGAAGTTCACGAATACACCCAGGTTTTTGCCCAGGTGCGGGAGCAGGCCACCGACCGCATGGTCCGTGAAGCGGAGACGCTTGGGGCCAATGCGATCGTGGCCATGCGCTTCCAGAGTTCGGAGATCGGCTCCAACATGGCGGAGCTGATGGCGTACGGCACGGCCGTCGTGGTGGAGCCTCTTGGCGCGGAGGCGGGCGGCTCCGGCTGACCTACTGGGGCATTTTGTCCGCTGCGCGTTCGAAGGCGTTGATGACCTCGTCGCTGCAGAAGCCTTCCAGCCGGCGGGCTTCAAGTTGCAGATCGGCGATCTCCACGCCGGTCGAGCGCAGGAACCGCTCGACCACCTCGTAGCGCCGGCGCGCCTGCTCTGCCGCGTCCCGGCCCTTGTCGGTAAGCGTGATTCCACGGTACCGTTCGTACTTTGCCAGTCCGAACGACGCCAGCCGCTGCATCGCCCGCGTTACTGTGGGCCGGCTGATGCGGAGGCGCTCTGCCAGTTCCACTCCGCGCACGTAGCCTTTCTCCCTCAGGAGGTCGTGGACCAGCAGCAGGTACGTCCCAAGCTCCGGAGGGATTGTGCTTTGGCTGGCGGTGGGATTCTTGCCGTTCGTTTCCATGGTGGGGGTTCCTTCGCGGTGGTGGGTGTCGGAACGCAGGCCGGGAGGGAGCCGGCAGAACGGCGTTTTTGCGATGGTCCCTTCCGGGCGTTCGGGTTCACGAATGCGAAATTGTTGCCGGATATGAACGGAAAGCCTCCGCGGGGGTTGCGTAGCGGCCCCGCGACGCTATTCTGGCCCTCGGCTCCCCCACTCCAAGCGCCGCCGGAGAGACACTTTTGCCCACCTTCGTGGAAAAACTGGCCGAACGCCGCCGCGAAACTTACGCGAAGAATCCCTCCCTCGAAGGCCTCCGCTGGGGTGCCCTGCTCGGTCTCGCCAACGGTGTCATCGTCCTCGTTCTGGCCATTCTTGCGGTCCCGGAGGCCGCCGAGCTGGGCTTCACCCTCATTGTGCTGAACTCCGCCCTGTTCACCGGGCTGCTGGTGGGTGGGCTGTGTGGACTGCACAACGAGTGGCGCAGGTTCCCGCCGGCGCGGCTGTACGCGAAGCTGCTGGTGGCGCAGGCGGTCTTTGTTCTGGTGCTGGTGGTGGCCGTGGCGCTTCAAGTGCTCGGCGGGTTGGGCTGACCCGCGCCGTTCTGTCCCAATACGGTTGCCAAGGAGAGACTCCCTGCCGGTGCGCATCGCCAAAGTCCGCCCCAAAGGCCGCCTGCGCGAGATCGTCGTGGCTGAGCTGGAGGACGGCACGCGTGCCGAACTCTCCGCCGAGGCCGCCGCGCGGCACGGCTGGGCCACGGGCACGGAGGTCACTCCCGCCCAGTGGGAGACGGCGCTCCGGGAAGACGAACCCCGCCGCTGCCGCATCGCGGCCTGGAGCCTCCTCAACCACCGGCCGCGCTCTGCCGGGGAACTGCGCGCCGCGCTCGTCCGCAAGCGCTACCGCCCTGAGACCGCCGATGCCGTTGTGGCGGACCTCCGCGCGAAGAATCACGTGGAGGACGCGGCGTACGCGCGCCTGCTCGTCCGCGAACGGCTCCGCAAGGGCGACGGGCCGCGCGCCATCAGGGACCTGCTTCGCCGGCGCGGCATCGCGGAGGAGCTGGCGGCCGGGACTCTCGAATCGGAGAACCCGGAGGGCGCTTGGGAGGACGCCGCCCGCGCGCTCCTCGAAAAGTGGAACCGGCGCACCAAACCCGATGACCCCCGCAAGCGCCGCCTCGCCGCCGCGCAGCACCTGCTCAGAAAGGGCTACGAGGCGGACCTTGCCTGGAGGCTGGTGGAGGAAGTGGTGGGACGGGGGGAGGAGTAGGAGGGGGGGCGCGGGCAAGCCCGTTGCGCAAAAGGCGGCGGCAAGCCGCCGCACTCCAAGGCAGGTGCACCACTTCCTGCATCATGTCTATACGTGCAGGATGGACTGCCTCCCCCTCACTCCACGGGGAGGAAGGGGAACCAGCATTGGAAGAATTCGACGGCTTCGGGGCTGCTCCCCAGCGCGGAGACGGCGTGGGCGCCGAAGGCAGCTCCGCCCATGGCGTAGTAGCCAAACGCGGCGCCTCCCACGGCAACGGCTCCGATGGCACAGCCCCCGAACGCAACGGCCCCGATGGCGAGTCCGGCAAACGAGAGGGCTCCTATTCCGACGCCTCCGAAGGACATAATTCCGAGAGAGACTCCCCCAAAAGCAATACCACCCCGCGCAAGGCCACCGAGCGCTATCCAACCCGTCGCGATGTCGCCGATGGCAACGATGCCCCGGGCGTGTCCGCGCATTTCGCCCTTCTCC
>SLMS01000139.1 GCA_007133495.1 Candidatus Sumerlaeota bacterium
ATGCTTTTCCTTCTCGTGGGCAGCGCCCTCCTTTTCCCCGCGCTTCTGGCAATATATCATCAGGCGGGGCTGGGAACGTTCAGCCTGGTTGAACTCGCCCAGCACACGTTCAGCACCGATTTCCAGATTTTCGTCTATCCCTTTGTCTATCTTGGCTTTGGCGTGCTGGCCGGTATGTTCCCCTTCCACGGCTGGTCACCCACCGGCCACGTCGCCGCGCCAACAGCCGTTTCCATGCTGCACGCGGGCGTCCTGATGAAGCTCGGTGCGTTCGGCGTGCTGGCCGTTGGCATCCGCCTGCTGCCGGAAGGCGCCGTTTTCTGGGCCCCCCTTTTCGCCGTCCTTGCCGCGGTCGGGATCATCTACGGAGGATTCGTTGCTCTCCGCCAGACCGATTTCAAGTTCGTCATCGGCTTCTCTTCCGTGTCCCACATGGGCATTGTCCTGCTCGGCCTCAACATCGGGGTGCTCGGGTTTGCAGGGGACGACGCCTTCAACGGCGCGGTCTTCCAGATGTTCGCCCACGGCATCATGACAGCACTCTTCTTCAGCACCGTCGGCTATATTTACGAGACATCGCACTCCAAGATGATCGGCGACTTCGGCGGCCTCGGCTCCCAGATGCCTAGAGCCGTCTCGATTTTCATCGTCGCCGGTCTTTGCGGCGCGGGCCTGCCCGGCCTCGCGAGCTTCTGGGCCGAACTGCTCGTCTTCCTCGCCGCGATCCGCACCTATCCAATCCTCGGGTTTGTCGTCGTCGCCGGCCTCATCCTGACTGCCCTATACGTATTACGCGTTTTCCAGCAGGCATTCTTCGGGCCACCCAACCCCAAATGGGAAGGCCTGGCCGACATGCAGGGCTGGGCGCTCCTGCCGCGCGCCATCCTCGTCGCCGTGCTGGTATTTTTCGGATTCTTCCCGCGGGCGATGCTCGACCTTATCGGCAGCACCACCAGCCTCCTTACGGAGGTCTTCTAACCGATGACAAACGCGATCCTCTTCCTCCCCGAGACTGTCACGCTCCTCACGGCACTGGCCGTCTTTCTCTGCATTATCTTCAAGGCCAGCGTCCCTGGCACCGCCCGCGTGGCACTCGGCGGGAGCGCACTCATCCTTGGCGCGTGTCTATACACAATCGGCGAATCCGGCGAGCCCTTCTTCCCCGGCATCTACCGCGTCGATTTCTTCTCCCAGTTGCTCAAGACCGTCTTCGCCGTGGGGCTGCTGCTCGTTTTGGTGCTCGGGCACTCGCCGCCAACACTCCGCCGGGACGCGCGCCGCGAGTTCCCACTATTCCTGCTTATTTCCACTGCCGGCATGATGCTCCTCGTGAGCGCCACCGAGCTGCTCACCCTCTATCTTGCGCTCGAGCTTTCAGCCTTCCCCGTCTATGCACTGGTCGCCCTCAACAGGGAGAAACGCTCCGGCAGCGAGAGCGCCGTAAAATATATGCTCCAGGGCATGGTTGCCTCGGCCGCGACCCTCTACGGCATGAGTTTCCTTTTCGGCATGACAGGCACCACCTATCTCGCCGAGCTTGCAGCGGCCGTGCCCGAGGTCGCCGGACAGCCGCTCTTCTGGGTCGGCCTGCTTCTCACCCTCGCCGGCTTCCTTTTCAAAATTGCACTTTTCCCGTTCCACTTCTGGGCGCCTGACACCTATCAGGCCAGCGCGCACCCTGTCGTGACCTTCATCGCCACCGCATCCAAAGTGGCTGCCATCGGCGTCCTCGCCCGGATAGTCGCCACCTTCGCCATGGGTGAGGAATCAATCGGCACCGAGGGCATGCAGGTGCTGATCGTCTGCTTCAGCGTGGCGGCGATGACTCTCGGAAACCTGGCGGCCCTCGTGCAGAAGGACGTCAAGCGCCTCCTCGGCTATTCCGCGGTGGCCCACGCGGGTTATCTCGCCGTGGGCCTGCAGGCGTTCAGCGATCTGGGACTCACCTCGGTCCTTTTCTATACGATCGGCTACTTCGCAATGACCTACCTTTGCTTCCTTGTGGTGTGCGAGGTGGGCCGCGACCGAGACAGTGTGCCCGTCGAGGCAATGGCCGGTCTTTGGCACCGTTCGCCATTTCTCGCGCTTTGCCTCCTCATCGGCATCCTCGGCCTGACAGGCCTCCCCCCCACCGTCGGGTTCATTGGCAAATGGTTCCTCTTCTCCGCAGCGCTCGAAGGAGGGCAATTCCTCCTCGTCCTCATCGCCGCCCTGAACTCCGCAATTGCCATCTATTATTATCTGCGTGTTCTCCGCGCAGCCTACATGCTCGAAGCCACCGACGAAACCAGGCTCTCCCCCGCACCGCTCGCTGCTGCAGGCGCCGTGCTTTCCTGCGTAGTCGTGCTCTGGATGGGCTCCGTGCCGAACTTCTTCTGGGAGATCGCCCGCGGCGCTGCATCCGCCGTCACGATGCAGTAAGACATCCCTCGGATGGAAGTGGCTCAGCCTACTTCGGATATTTTTCTTTCGTGTGCCTGCCGAAGGTCGCCCGAACGGACTCCGCACGGCCCGCCATCAGGTTCCATTCCGCTTCGATCTGCCGGAGCACCTTTGCGAAGTAGGAGTCTTCTGAGATCTCTTTATGGGTCTTGCCCTCCGCGGCCATCGTGCATTCATAGAATGCGATAGCCTTCCGGGCCGACTCCAAGCGTGAAAAATCACGCGCCGTCCCCCCCGCCTTCTCCCGCATTTCCGCGCGCAGTTCTGCATTCTCCGCAAGCTTTCCGAGTGCCTGCGCAAACCCCTGCTCGTCCGCGCTACCGTCCAGCAGGAAGCCGTTCTTGCCGTCCCGGACGACTTCACGCGCGCCCGATGCGTCCAGCGCCACAACCGGATTGCCCGCCGCCATCGCCTCCGCCAGCACCACCCCCTGTGTCTCGCTTTTCGACGCGAAGGCGAAGACGTCCATCGCCCGGTAGGCAGAAGCCAACTCCTTCCCCATCCGTTTCCCGGCATAGTGAAACCGCTCCGACAAGCCCTCGCTTTCCAAAATCTCCGCTATTTCCTCTTCAATCGGCCCGGCACCCACCAGCAGGAAATGAACGGCGGCATTGGCCTTCAGGCATTTTGCGACACCGCGCGCCAGGAATTCCAGATTCTTCTCCTTCGCAAGGCGGCCGACGTGCCCGATCACCGTAGCGCCCTCAGGAATCCGCATTTCCCTGCGCATTCCTTCCCGGTCGCCCGCCGCAAAGAAATCAATGTCCACACCCGTCGGCACAACTTCTATCGGTACTTTCACACCCCGGTCCCGAATGATGGCAGCAAGGCTTTCGCTAGGCGCAATGACCCCGTCACACAGATTCGCAAATCGAGTGGACATTTCAATAACGAAACGCTGGAGAGGCTCCGAGTCGAAGGGGACGTAATGCGTATATTGCTCGTACAGCGTATGATGCGTAAAGACAAGCGGCACACCACGCTCCGATGACAGCCGCAACGCCGTGTCCCCCAGAAGGAACGGGTGATGCGCATGGACAATGTCTATGTCCAGGCCCTCCAACGCCCGGTGCAGGTAACCCGGGATTGGGAGCCGCACCGAAAAGTCACTGCCATTGAAATTCTGAATCGCCGGCACCCGGACAACATCTTCTTCCAGCTCCGGCGTATCGGGGAACTCCGGGGCCACGACAAGCACACGATGCCCAAGCTTGCGATAGTCCTGCACAAACGTCTCCACCGAACGGGCCACCCCACCAACATGTGGCAGATAGGTATTCGTCATCATGCAGATATTCATGCCATCGTCCTCTCCACTTCAACCTTTCCGGCCTCGCCTGCCATCACCCGTGCCGGCACACCCGCCAGCCGCACCTCGATTTCCGGCGCGTCGCCGCGCCATTCCCCCTGCCACGTCACCTCAACCTTCTCTTCATTGGCCTTCGTATAGACAGTGACCGGCCCCCACGGGGTCGGCGTGGGGCCAAACCGCAGGGACTCACCCGCGGCAAGCCACTTTTCCGGCACCCCGGAGAGGAGCACCAGACGCTCCCCCTCTTCGCGCACGAATATATTGCGCACCATGACCACCCAGTCCGCCGCCGCCCAGGCGTGCTGCCCGTCCCCCATGCAGCCGCCTTCCGTCCGCGGGTGGATCGCCTCGGGCCACTGTCCAGTCGGGGAAGCAAGCCGCACGACAGCCTCCACCAGCTCAAATGCACGCGGGTCCCCCGCCCGCAGGAAAACCTGCGCCAGATGAATCGTCAGGTACGCGTTGATTCCTGAATGGATCATATCCTGAAAGAAACCGCCCCCGACGAAGCACTTCTCGTATAGATACTCGGCGGTCTTCAACACCCTCGTGTCACCCGGCTCCCACAATCGTAGCGGATAGTCCACCGCGAGCGAGCCGACCGCACCCGCGTCCATCCGCCGCGATGGAGCAGCCGGAATCGCTCCGGTTTCCTTGTGCGTACGCGAGCCCGCGATACTCTCCTCCACCGTCTGTCTGTATCGCGCCGCAGCCTCCCGGAACTCTTCGCAATACGAATCCTTTTCTGTTCCCGCGAGCAAATCCGCCGCCGCCTCCAGCCCGGCAATACCCCAGAAATTATCCCAATAATAATAATCGTTCGGGCCCAGATGCTCCGCACTGAACCCGGCAGGCAGCAACCCCTCGTGCCCATGCTTGCCGTGCCGTTTCATTCGCTTGCGCTCTATCCACCGCGCACCAGAGACGATCGGCTTGAGCCATGCCTGCCGCGGCGCCCCGCCCGTCAGCCGGCAGAACTGCCGGTAGCTCCACAGTGCCTCGCCGTTCGAATCCCATTCGCCCTCCTGCGAGAGAAAATAGCCGGCAGTTGTCTGCCGTTTCGCAAACCGGTTGATTGCCCTCTCGGCCCTCCCGGTCATCCCGAGCGCCAGCAAACCATTCACCATGAACGCCGCATCGCGGAACCAGAAACGTTTATATGTATACGGTCCCGGAAAAACATCTCCCGGCGAATGCAAAATCAGCGTGCGCACGGCCGCGTCGAACAAGAACTGAAACTTACGGTCCGGCACTTCCAGGGACGCCACCCCCTCCATTGCCTCGCTCCATCCCGGATAGACAGCCCCGGGCCGCAGCGGCTCCACAAGGTCCTCCTCCGCCTTGACCGACAACGGCACGCGAAGAACCACCTCACGGCTTCCATCATCAGGAATCCGGAAGGACGCCGCAGCGGTCGCCATTCCCACGCCGCAGTGCACTTCCCTCCGCGCCACTCTCTCCCGGCCAAGCCGTCGCAACACGTCTCCATACTCGTAATCCGAGATGGCGCACTCCTCCGCGGCGCTATCGAAAACGAAACTCTCCTCCTTGTTGATCTGGCCGCCAAGGCCATCCTCGCGCATGACTATGTCATATACAAAACTCACACCTTCCGGATTATAGGGACGGAACGAAAGCACCAGCGTCGCTCCCCCGCCGCCGCTTGCCCGATAGCGCGTGCGGCAGACCGGCCCGCCGTTCTCCATCACCACTGCCGTTTCCGCCTCCAGCCTCAACCCGTCCGCCTCAGAGCGCGTAACAACCTTCAGTTCCGGCTCCAGCACGAGCTCCTGCTCCGCCTCCAACAACCGGCACGGAAGCAATTGGCGTCCATCCTCCGCCAGAACCCACGCGTCGCACGACCAGCCGTTGTACGCCGGAGTCACCAGCCCGCGCGGGTCCACAATCGGCATCGCGGGACAGTCCGGCACACCCACTGCCGTCCAGTTCCGGTGCGTCAGATTAATGTGACTGAAGGAAAACGAGCGCGGAATGAACGACGGGTCCCCCGGGTCGAACTGCCTCTCCACCCAGTACGGCCACACCCAGTCCAGGTTGTGCTGAATGGCGCGCGTGTTCAGCAATCCCCGCGCGTGAAACACCATCCCCGCGCGCAGCAACTCCACCGGCTCCCCCACCTCCGAGGGCTTGGCGAAGCGCTGCATCTGCGCCAGAATCGTCAGCGGGTCCAGGAACCCGTGCCGGCGCGCAAGCCGGCCGACTATCCATTTCCACGGAAACCATCGGTATTTCATAAGTCATGCACCTCCAGCCGTCTATACGGAGTCCGGCCGGCTCTCCGCGCAGGAGGCGGAGACGGCTCCACCACGGCACGGCGCATGACTCGTGCCCGCCCCTACGGCATGCGCACCTCGACGGTGAAGGACTGCGCCTGCGGCGTGCGCGACACCGCGTGGTACGTGGTGGACTGGCGCGGCGAGAGGAAGACATTCTCCCAGGCCGTCTCATCGCCCGTGGAGAGCCCCTCCTCGTCGCGGAAAACCGTGCGCGCCTGCACACGGAGGTGCGAGTTGGTCCGGTTGCGCAGAATCGCCGCGGCACGCAGCAGCCCCTCGGACGTGCGCTCCTGATAATGCTGATCGGAGGCAACCCGGCGCTGGAGATTCGTGTCCAGAAGCACCACAGGCTGGGTGGCCATTTCCGTGGCGCGTTCGTCCGAGCGCGGCGTGCCCGGCCCCCGGTAGGTGCGGTGGCAGGCCGAAGCAGCCACAAGAGCACCGGCGAGCAGCGCAAGACAGAGCATCGAGGCGAGGTTGCGGAGGGCTTTCATGGTTCGGGGTCTCCCTTCGGGATGAGGTCTGGTGGCACGAGGAGGGTCGAGTGATTTCCGGGAAGCTGCACGACAACTGCAAGGTCCTCTCCCGGCTCGGGCACATACAACTCGCCGGTGGCGGGCGGGCCCGAACCGGCCGAAACCGAAACGTGACGCCGGCCCGCAGGGACCGTATCCATATAGACGCCGACAGTGTCCGGAAGGCTTGTCCACTGCCGCACGTCCGCCTTGGTCTGCACGAGCTCCGCGAAGATCGCAAACGCAATCCCGGCTCCCACCAGTCCGAGACCCACGAGTGCCGTGTCCTGGTTGCCCGCCGCATCCATCACCACCATCCCACTGTAAAGCGAGGCGACAGTGAGTATCTCCGAAGCCTCCTTCACGATCACCTTGCGCCCCTGAATCGCGTCGAAGGGCCGGCCGCCCCGCGTCGCCGCCTGGTAATACACCGAATCGATAATCGGAACGTTCGTCCGCAGCATGTCTCCGTCTATACGGAGGAGGGCCGGAGAGGGCGTCCCCCTCGCCCCGCGCTCCACCGCCTGGTACTGTCCGTAGCGGCCCGCCCGCACCTTCCGCGGCGCGCTCCCCACCTGCGTCACCACCAGCAGGTTGTGCTCCCGCACCGGCAAGGCAAAAATCTCCGGCGCAGTCGAAATCGACCGGCCGGTCAGCTCGCGATAACGTGCCGGGAAGTCCTCCAGGATGCCCTGCGAGCGGGCATACGCCTGCTCCGCGTAAAACGGCCGGCGCAGTTGCGCCTCGCACACCGCGATCAGGTAATCGAAAATCGCCCAGTCCGCCCGGTGCTGCTCCTCCTCCGCGAAGGAATCCTGCAGAATCCCGCTGCGGAACATCGCCCGGGCGTTCTCCCAGTCGCGGTCCTGCATATACAACAGGCCGCGGAGCAGAAACGTCATCGACCGCTCGTAGGGGTCGCCCTTGAAAAGCTTCACGTCCTCCGCGAAGAAAATCGAGCGGGCACGGGCCGCCTCGGGCGTCGTGCCGAAAACCGCATTAATGTTGAGGATCGATTCGTCCAGGGCACGGCGCGCCAGATCGTGGTCGCCGCGCCGCATCGCCTCCACCGCCAGCTCGTTCAGATGAAGGACCCAATTGCGCTCCCCCTCGCTGGCAAGGCGCGTGAGGTAGCCCCCCATCCCCTCGGGCACCTCAACGCCGACCATTCCCGGGGGCTTGCCACCCTGCGAACGCGCCACACAGCCCGGGGCCGCCGTCAGCACAAGCGCCACGGCCGCAAACAGCAACAACCGGCCGGCCAGCAGCATTCGCCTCGGCATCAGTCCGTTCACCGCCCCCTCTGGATCGTCACGCCCGGCTGAAAGGAACGGCCGCTCAGCGGTAGATGACGTCGTCCTGCCCCTCCCGCATCGTCTGATAAACGCCTTCCCAGACCTCAAGGCCCGTCTCCGCATCGACGAGTTTGAAGCTATAGATGATGAAGTCCGACTGGCCGCGCGTGCTCACCGCCGCCAGCCCGTCCGCACGTCCGCGCAGGAAGTAATCCCCGCCCGCAGGCGCCACCGCCCGCATGGCCGGATCGTAGTCCACCTCGCCCTCGCGCTTCATCTCGCGTTCGAGCTGAATGTCGTCCCAAAGATCGCGCGAGACGAACACCATCCGGTCGCGCGCCTCCTGGTTCAGCCGCGCCTTGAAAAGCGTGGTGAACACCTCCTGGTTCATGGCGTGGCGTGTGTTGTTCACCATCGGCAGCATCACGATGGTGGGCGGATTGTTGTGGCTGCGCAGTGTGTCGTTCTCCAGGAGCGAGCGCACCATCGTGTCGGCCACGCCGATCACGTCCTGGCTCTCCGGCCCCAGCGAGCGCACCCGCCGCGCGTCCGGCCGTTCGGGATCGACGTCCCGGATGTAGTACCTGCTCCGGCACCCTGCCGTCAACGCAACCGCGGCCAGGAGCAGAAGTGTCATAAGGGGAACAGAGTATCTCATGGGTCGATGGCCCTTCCGCGTGGTTGATTCCGCCGGGACCTTGGCAGAGACGAGCCCATAGCCGCAAGCCCGTTACGTCAACAGTAAGGACCACCTCAGCAAATCCGCCGGTTTGCCGGCCATCCAACTAAACGTGCCGGAAGCCCGCCGGTTTCCCCGTCTCCCGGACCTTGCAGTCCTGACACGTCAGCGTCCCAAGCTCCCAAATCTCCGCGTTCTGGCTGGAAAAGCGGATCACCAGCTCATCTCCCTCCTCCATCTCAATCTCCTCGGGCGAATTGTCCGCCAGCACCACCGCCGGACCCCGCGTCACCGTCACCAGCACCACCGAGGCCGGGTCCAGCACCAGGTGATTCACCGATTCGGTGGAGTTGTTGAACGCCACCCCCATCCCCACGCGGAACACCGAATTGGTGATCGAACGGTAGTAGGCCGAGGAGCCAAACGGCGTCGCCGCCACAAGCCCGTCCCCCACGATCTCCTCGCTGTACGGCGCATCGTCGATGCGGATGCGGTAGCGCACCGCGCTCGTCGGTTTGGCGTTGTGAAAGACGACGTCGTTGATGGCGTGGAGCTTCACCGGCCCGGCGATCGCCGTCAGCCGCGGCAGCCGCACGATACCCTGATTGCCCGAAAGCACCCGCTCAAACACCGCCTCGTCACGGTGGACAGGGCATTTCTCGTAAAGGTCGTTGCGCCGGATCGGCAGTTTCGGAGTCGTCGGGAAATCCCGGTCCGCCCCAAGCAGCGACCCGTCCCCCCCGTAGCACACCACGAAGTCCGGCGAATCATCCACCGGGACGACCTCGATCCCCAACGCCCGCAGGAACGGAGCGAATTCCGCCCGCCCACTGCCGACTACTCCCGCCCGCAGGAGCGGAGACTTCGCAGCCACGCCGCCGGGTACTTCAGGAGAGGACAAGGTTGAG
>SLMS01000137.1 GCA_007133495.1 Candidatus Sumerlaeota bacterium
CGAGCGGCTTGTCCGGGCCGATCTCATCCGGATCGACCGGAGAGTGCCCCCCAGTAAGCTGACCATTGGTCCCCGCGGCGTGTTTCACCGCGTTTGTGCCGGAGAACGCCTCCTCATCCGTGACGAGTTCCATCGAGCCGACGAGGCTGATCCACTCATCCGTCTCAAGCAGGTCCTCATTATCGTCGTAACTCTCGAAATCGTCTTCAAAAATCACCGTCACCGGAACCGGCGTTGGAGTTGGTGTGGGTGTCGGAGTTGGTGTTGGCGTCGGCTCCGGGTCCTCCGGCACCGGCGCCATCGCTGCGCCATGGAAGGACCGCGCCTGCATCATCGGCACCGGCGACTCCGTCCATGTCACCCCGCCGCCCTCCGCCACGCTCCCGATCAACACCGAGTTCACGCCGTCCGCAAAACTCGAGGTTATGGCCGACCCGCCCGGGATGACGATCATGTCCCCGGCCGCCGCCGCGCTCGTCCTGCCCCGCTCCACCGGCAGCATCCCCGTCTCCCACTCCGAAGTCAGCCCGAATTCAAACTTCGTGTAATACACGCGGTCCCGCGGTGTAGGGCTTCCCGCCACAATGTACAGATACGTGTCGCCCAGCGGGTCCGTCACCGTGACCACGCCTTCTTCCCAGCTATTTGTCTCGTCGTCGCTGTACACCTCGCTGATCCAGGAGCCCGTCAGGTCGCCATTGGCCTGAGGCGTGATCAGGTCAACGGACATCGAGCCGCGCAGGTTGCCGCTTACGTGGACCAGCGTCCCGTCAATTCCAATCGCCGGGTTGAACCAATCCACCGACGGAAGGCTCAGGGTCGCCGTGTTCCACTCGCCCAAGGCGCCCGTTTCATCGTCTATCTCCGCGTACAGAATCCGGTCCGTCTGTCCCGTCTCGTCCTGGTTCCCGCCGAGTACGTAGATGTAAGCCGTACCATCCACCTCGACGATGGTCTGGCCGCCGATGCGCTGATTCGTTGGTGGCTCGGGGAAGGGGTCTGACATTTCCCACTCGCCGAGCGAGCCGTCCGCCTGCACCTCCGCCCACGCGACCAGGTTCGCCGTTACCGGCTCCAGCTCGCTGGACGCGAACACCGTCGCCGGGCCAACGTAAAGACGCCCTTCGTGCACCGTCACCATGCTGTGCAGATAGTTCCAGTGCAGGTCCCCTCCGTTCACCGGATGCACCAGCGGCAGAACACCCGCCCGCCGCCAGTTCTTCACCGTCTTCTCCTCTGTATCCACGTCGGCCACCAGCACGCTCCGCAGACTCCGGTCGTCGCGCGCGTCCAGATCATTGTCGATCCCGTCCGGCACCTCTTCCATGTCGTTCGTAGTGGTCGCGCCCCCCACCACGAAAAGGTAGTGGTCCGCACCGGCCTCCACCTCCCCGGCCGCGGTCCCGCCCCCAGAGTCGCCGTAACCGAGGCGCCACTCGCCATGTGACGGCGCTGCCCAGACGCTCAGAAGCACCGCCAGCACCCCCGTCAGCAGCCCTGTACCGGCCCAAGAACCAGCCTCCGCGCTCCGTTTCCGGCCAGCAGGCCGGGCAAAAAAAGTCGAGTCTCCCATGGGACGTCCCCTCCAAAGGAATCGGTTGTGCGATGAGACAACCGAATCCTTCCCCCCCCACCCGCCGGGCAAGCATTTTTCCGCCCACGGGCTCCCGCCTTGACAGAACCCGCCCCTCCCGCGGTTGATATCCTTCCCTTGCGGCCGGGGCAGCGTCAGCCTCGCCGTCACACGCGGAGACGCCATTGAGCACGCCACCACGACAGCTCTCCAAGCCCAAGAAACGCTGGAACCGTTTCCGTCTCCGCCGGCGCTCCCAAACCGTGCCCGAACTCGGCGGCACCCTGCCCGCTGATCCCCCCCGCTACTCACACTACATCCTCCCGAACCTGTTCACCAGCGCCAGCCTCTTCCTAGCCCTCTTCTCCATCGTCAAATCCGCAGAAGGCGAATTCATCATCGCGAGCTGGCTCATTATCGGCGCCGCCCTCTGCGACGTCATCGACGGGCCCGTCGCCCGCCTCACCCGCACCGCCTCCTCCTTCGGCCTGCAGTACGACTCCCTGGCCGACCTCGTCGCCTTCGGAGTCGCCCCCGCTTTCCTCATGTTCTGGCACCTCCAGGCCATGGACGAAACCGTGCTTCCCGACCATGCGCCCAAACTCGCCCTCGGCGCCTGTGCCCTCTACGCCATCTGCTCCGCCATACGCCTCGCCCGCTTCAACGTCCAGGCGGACAACGCAGAAAAGCGCTACTTCACCGGCCTCCCCACCCCCGGCGCTGCAGGAGTCGTCGTCACCGCCTACCTCTTCGTCGTCTGGCTCGGCAACCTCACCTTCGTTGCCGAACTCGAAGACGCCGCATGGCTCACCCGCGGCCTCCATCGCTCCATCCTCTTCCTCATGGTCGGCATGGCTCTCCTCATGGTCAGCGAAGTACCCTTCATGAAGCTCAAAAACATCATCCAGGTCAGCCGCAAGCCCTTCAACACGCTCGTCTTTGTCGTGCTCGTTGTCTGCATGGCCATCGTGTTCATGGACTACCTGCCGCTCCTCCTGTTCGGAGGCTTTGCCGTCTATATCATCGGAGGATTGTGGGGCGAAGCACGCCGCAGGTTCCGCCGGCGCTTCCGCCAACAGCACCCTGAGACTCCCGGACAGAGTCAGGCGTAGGGGCACACCATGGCACGGCGTTTCACGGCCCGCAAACAAGCAGGCCCCCGGAAGAGCACCGCCTCCCGCGCGGCCGCCCCCGCCCGGACCCTCGCCCTCGCCATGCTCAAGGAGGTCCGCAACCCCCGCGGACGCGGCATGGACGCCGTCCTGGAGCACGCACGCCGCTCAGGCCAGATCGGCGCACAGGACGTCGCCCTCGCCCGCGAAATCGCCTATGGCGTTTGCCGCCGCCGACGCTGGCTCGAAGAAATCCTCGCCCGCTACGTCCACCGCCCCCTGCCTTCCGGCGCCGTCCGCGTCCACGAAGCCCTCCTCTGCGGCATCTTCCAGGCAATCTACCTTCACCGCATTCCTCCCCACTCCATCGTGGACGAAACTGTCCGCCTCACCGGCCAAGTACGTACCGAAGCAGGCTACCGCCGCCTTGCCAACGCCGTCATGCGCCGCATCGTCGAAACACCCCGCGCCGAACTACTACCCGGCCCGGACGTCTCATGGCCCGTCCGCGAAAGCATGCCCGACTGGCTCGCCAGCGAAGCAGGCCAGGTCCTCCCCACCAACGAACTCCACCAGTTCTTCGCCGCCCTCAACGAACAGGCGCCCCTCTCCCTCCGCATCACCCGCCCCGCCGCTGAATCCCCCGAAGTCCCCATCGAAGAGCGCCTCCGCGGCGAGGTCGTTGACCTCACCCATGCTCTCCCGGAGATCGCCCCCGGCCGCTTCCTCCCCGAATGCCTCCACGTCCGTGCCCGCGGCCTCTCCCCCGAGTACCTGCCCCTCTTTCAGCGGGGCTTCGTCACGGCGGAGGACGAGGGCGCCCAGTTCGCCGGATGGCTCGCCGGCCCCCGCCCCGGCATGAGCGTCCTTGACCTGTGTGCCTCCCCGGGAGGCAAGACAGCCCATCTCCTCGACCTCATGGACCGCCGGCCCGCCCGCTTCGTCGCCACAGACGTGGGAGAGGAAAAGCTCGACCGGCTTCGCGAAACGCTCGACCGGCTCGCCTTGCGGCCCCTCGTTGAAACTCGCGAGGTCTCAACCCTTCCCGAACACTACGAACCCGCGACCTTCGACCTCGTCCTCGTGGACGCGCCCTGCACCGGCCTCGGCACCCTCCGCCGACACCCCGAAATACGCTGGCGCCGCAGCCCCCGCCAAGTCCGCGAACTCGCCCAAACCCAGGCCGAACTCCTCCGCCAGGCCGCCACTTGGGTACGCCCCGGCGGCACCATCCTCTACAGCGTCTGCACCTTCACCGTCCTCGAAACAGACCGCGTCATCGACGAATTTCTCCATGAAAACACCCCCGCCTTCACCCCCGCGGAAGCCCCCGAAGCCCTCCCCTTCGACACCGCACCCTTCTCCGCAGGCCCCGGAAAATGGCGGACCTTCACCCATCGCCACGCCTGCGATACGTTCTATGTGGCGAAGTTACAACGCGCCCAAACGTAATCCCGACAGGTCGCTCAAGTTTTTTCTTGCCAGACTCACCGGAGTGCCGTTTACCATCTGGACGATGGGATCGCACGGCGTCCTCGCACGTCCCGCCGCTCCCACCAGAACGACACCCAGAGGAATCCAGGTTTGCCGCTGTCAACTCCAACGCAAGGAAACCGCCCCGGGCGGAAACCCCGCAAGGGCATAGAAGAATTCCGCAGCAACAAGCTCCACCCCGTCCAGGTCGAATACAGCAAGCCCATCGGCACAAGAATCGACATGGACCGCGAGCTCCCCTTCGACCTCGAGGAGGAGGACCCCGAAGAGGTACTCGAACTCCTCTCCGGCCCCCCCGAGTACGAGGACCGCATCTCCCCCGTCACCTGCATGTTCAACGACGAGGAACTCACCGCCATCAACCCACCCGAGCTGGAGGTCAAACTCATCCGGCGCCTCACCGCCAACCTCACCCGCGTCGCCGCCGGCATCGACCTCGCCTCCAAGACCTTCCTCGGCGAAAAAGGCGCCGTCTCCTTCCTCGGCCTCGTCCTCGACCCCGTCACCATCTCCCGCGTCATCGAAGCCGACTACGACACCGCCGACAACGTCTACAGCCGGCTCATGGACCTCGTCCAGCGCGGCATGATAACCCCAATCGCCACAACGCCCTTCCACACACTACTGCCCACATACCGGCACGACTTCGAAATACGCCTCCTCATACGCATGGGGCTCGAATTCTACTGGCCCATGCTCCGCCGCTACAACCGCGCCGCCGCACGCATACACGGCGAGCGCTACTTCATGGTACCCTTCTGCTTCCCCGAAGGCGCCTTCAGCAACAAGGTCCTCCAGATACTCCACCAGGAAATGATCCGCCGCTGCGAGGCGGAAAAAATCACCCCCTGCCACCTCGTCATCATACTCGAAGCACTCCAGAGCCGCGAGCGCGAGCAGGACGCCCTCATGAAGCGCTGGAACACACTGCGCCCATCGCCCACCACACGCGATATCGTCTCCGTCATCTTCACCGAAAGAACCTTCAGCGACTGGGTCATCCACGGACACCCCTCCACCAAAAAACAGCTCGACCGCACCATTGCAAAGGTGGACGCCGTCCTCCGCGACAAGGGCGTGGACCATCTATGGTCCCACTTCGAACCCCTCCGCACCCTCCTCTCCACCTTCAAAACCTGCCGCAACTTCGAGCAAAAACTCCTCAAGCTCACCGAACTCAAGTACCAGGTCTGCTCCCCCGAAGTCTTCGTCCGCAGAAAACTCCTCAAGGTGTACGGCAACGGAACCGGCGAACCACGCCGCACCACACTGCTGGACAACACCTGCTGGGCAGGATGGCTCGATAACCCCGCCTCCATGGAACGCTACCTCGGCTATACTGAAACCGGCGGCCTTGCCCCCAGGAAATTCCTCGGCGCCGAACGGCCCTATACCCAGATACTCCCCGGCGGCGCACACAAAAAACACCCCGGCAATCCCTGCTGGAAGCCCGCCCTCATGGCCGCACTCCAGCGCGTCTATCGCGCCATCACCGGCGAACCCAAGACCTTCATGGGCGGCATGCTCGGCCTCATACGCGAAATCGTCCCCATCCGCCGCGTACCCGTCGCCATGCGCAACATCGAGGATTTCCTCGTCGTCATGTCCCGCGTCGCGTGGAAGGAACACTTCATCCACCACGGCATCAGCGAGGCGGATATACAACTCCGCGAACTCTGCATCACACAGCTCCTCAAGGACGCGCCACCCGAGGAGGACAACGAACTCGACCTCACCGACGACGAATGCGCCATCGCCGGCATCGCCGCACACGCCATACAACACGCCTACATGGGTCTCAACGCCACCGCGTTCGCGCCCGAGAATATAGACACCCGCGCCACCTATGAAAACGTCACCATGATGACCCTCGCCGTCGCCCACGCCATCACCGCATGGCGCTGGCGGGGCGAAGAGGAAAAGGCGCGCGAACTGTTCGACGTCTTCCGCGAGGAACTGCTCGGTTTCGAAGACGCCTTCGAACGTCACGACATCGGGAAAACCTTCGGCGTCGACAAAAAAACCTGGAAGCGCACCATCGCCAGCGAAGTCCCCCAGGAATCGCCCCTCAACGTCGTCGAGCGCGCCGCGCGCCGCACCGGAGGCCGGCACCTTCGCCCCATGGGCTTCCGCAAAGAATTCAGCCGCAAGGACGAAAACATCTCCACCGCAACCGGCCACCTCTGGACGGAAGAAATAGGCCTCCTCAACATGAAGTGGGAAAACGAAGTGTACTGCGGCCTCCGCGAAGAATAGCCCCTCACGGCAACGCCAGCTCCTCCACCTCCCGCACCTCCCATTGCCCGTCCGGCCCGCGCCCAAGATGGTGCAGCAGCTTCAGCCGAAGCTGCACCTCCGCCTCCCCCGGCCGCTCCGTCACAAGCACCACCTTCGCCCACCTGTCCCGTCCCAGAAACCCCCGCCGGAACTCCGACCGCGTCATCTCCACCACGTGCCGTCCCTCCGCCGTGTGCTCCACAAGCGCCGCATCCTTCGGGTTCTCGAAGGCCTCTGCGCTAACCTCCCCATCATGGATCAGCACAAAAGGTAGCGGGTCCAGGTCCTCAATATCCTCCCGCACCCAATTGCTCATCGACCGCGAATGCAGCACATACGCCGCCCCCACCGCGAGCGCCGCGATAAGCAATATCCCCCCTGCACAAAGGGAAACCTTCTTCCAGACCGGACTTTGCACCGGGCCCTCCCGCGCCCATCAATCTGCCCCGGGGCTGGGGGGAAGCCCGCGGAAGTTCAATGTACCCTATCCAGAAGAACCGCACCCCGTGCGGCAAGCCAATTCCTGAACACCCACCGAAGAGGGGGTTTCCCGGCGTGGTTGCCGGACCTTCCCACCGGGAGTGCCGCGTGCCCTTGGAGTGCGCGCGGCTTGCCGCCGCCTTTGCGCAGCGGGCTTGCCCGCGCGCGCTTTGGCTGTGGGCAGCACGCATGGCGCGGCAGCAAGCTCCCGCCCCCAGGACCCCCGGTTCATGCTCCCGGAAGGAGCAGGCAACCACAGCCAAAGGATCCGTCCCTGAGTTGCCCCCGGACCATCCCAGCCGGCCCCGGAAGGGACCGGACACCGCGGCCGCTACTCCTCCACCGCCAACTCCGGCGCAAACCGCAACTCCCCAGACTCCTCCCACTCCTCGATCAGCTCGTTCGCCTCTCCCTCCGATAACTTCATGATCAACGAATTCCGCACCAGCTCATACAACTCCAGCTCATCCTCCGGCAGTGGTGGGATTGCCTCCTCGCCTACGTAATAACTCACCACCGTCCCATCCCTCAGCACCACAGGGCGCGTGAACCGCCCAAGCTCCAGCTCCTCGTGCCCGACCGCCAGCTCCCGCTGCGTCCGGCTCTCGTCGAACGTTCCAAGCCTGCCGAAATCCGTACGCAACCTCCGGTCCCCCGGCGCCGGGATATTCCGCATCACCTGGTCCGGTTCCATCAGCGCATCCGGGTTCACAAGCGCCCGCTCATCGAGCTGCCGCTCCGCCCTCGAAATCGCCTCCTCCATGTAGCCCGTCATCAGCAACCGCAACCCCTCGCGCTCGACCGGTGACAAGTCACCAGCGCCCCGAATCTCCATCTGAAAACGCCACACCGTCTTCTCCGCCCCCGGGACGACCTCGTCCGGGTTCTCGTCAAGGTGCGCCCACACCTCCTCCGGCTCGGGGTCCAGTTCCCGCCGCACCTTCCGCACGTACTGTCCCGAGCGGTGCAGCATCCGCGCCTCCGCGAGCGACTCCCGGTACAGCGAATCCCCCGCCCGTGCCTCCCGCTCAAGGTGCTGGGTTATCGCCTCGCCCACCATGATGCCGCCCACGGTCGTAATGATTGCCAGCTCGTTCGGGTCCTCCTCGTCGCCGATGGCCTCGGGGAACAGCCGGCGGAACTCCTCCAGCGTCACACCAAAGCGCCGCACCCGCACAATGTCCGCGTCCTCCGGCATGAATTGGTAAAGGTGCCCCCGCGCAACCGGCCGCGCCCGCTCGATCAGCTTCACCGAAAGATACTCGAACTGCTGCGGCAGGAACTGCAATTCCAGCTCCTCCTCGACCGCCTCCTTCACCTCGGCCAACGGTAGCACGCTCGACTCCCGCCGGTCCACCACCTCGATGAGCGTATATCCCAGCGTCGTCGGGATTGGCTCGCTGATCTGCGCAATCCCGAGCCGGAACGCCTCGGACTTGACGAACTCATCCACCGCCGTCGTCCCGCGCTGGATCTCGTAGGTCCGCCCCGGCGGGTCCACCAGCAACTCCGGCCGCTCCTGCAGCAACGGCTCCAGCCCGCCCTCGCGCAGCGCCCGCTCCCGCAACTCCTCCGCCTCGGTCCGCACCCGGTTCCGCACCTCAAGCGTTACCGTCGCCGGAAACGGAACCCGCAGCCGGCGCACCTGCACCGTTCCCGGGTCCCCGAAGAGATCCTGGTTCTCCTTGTAGAAGTACACGTAATCCTCGGGGAAAATGTGAATATTCTCCCGCACGAACGTATCCGCCCACAGCAGCTTCGCCGTCGGGTACGCCATGATGCGCGTACCCTTTTCGCTCAGCTCCGCCTCGAAGGCACTTTCCTGCTCCTCTTCCACCCACCGCTCGGCCAGAATCCTGCCCCGCAGAAAAATCCGCAGCGCCTCCCGCACCCGCTGCCTTTCCGTGCGGTCCAGGTCGCGCCACTCGGTCACCGTCTCCGGCGCCACAAGGTTCGTCATCACCGCGTAGCGGAAGAGTTCCGCCTCCGTGAAGGTGTACCGTGGCGTTTCCAGAAGCACATCGTCACTGCCGCGGAAGTCCGCCACCTCCAATCCCGGCGGGAGGCCGTGCAGCTTGGGAGTTATCAGAAAAACAAGGGCGAAAAGCAGGGTAAGCCGTTTCAACGGGAGCCTCCTTGAATGGTCCGGCGAATGTTCCGCCACAAGACACGCAGGGGCCGCAAGCTCTGAGAGGGCGGCACCCCCTCTGCCGGTGCGTTTTCCCGGAAAAGCGACGGCCCGGCCAAGGAACACTCTTTGAGGAGCCTGCGGCCGAGCACCTCCGGCGGCTGGCCCGCTGCCCGGCCGTCCTTCTGGTCCGAAGCACGCCGCGGCGCCCGGGCCCACTCCAGGAAAGCCGGCAGGGTCGCCTCCGGCGCGAACTCCTCCGACGCCAGGGCCCGCCCCCGGGCACCCAACTCCTCCGGCGCGCCACCCCGCGCTCCCTCCACAAGCGCCTCCGCCAGAGCCTCCGGCTGGCG
>SLMS01000323.1 GCA_007133495.1 Candidatus Sumerlaeota bacterium
GGGTTTTCCAACCGGCCGTAGGGCATGTGGCCGTTCGCGAAGCCGGAGACGGAGCTGTCCTGCCATTCTCCTGTCTCGACATAGTCGGGTGCCCCATCATCATTGTCCACGATCACCATGTTGGGGTTGGGGTCGGGTTCGCGCACGTGGAAGACCTCGCCGCCGGCGTTGTATAGATAGGCGTCGAGGTAATGGTGGACGAGGTCCGCGTTGGAGAAGTCCTCGATGTTGTTGAAAACGAAACTGCGCTGCACCGCATAGCGGCTTCCCGTCCAGTACCACCCGTGGCCTGCGTTGTGGTAGAGGCGGCGGTTGGTGAGCGAGCCTGTGGGCCGGCTGCTGTCCGCGGGGACGGCGAGTTGTTTTTCTTTGGCAGTCCAGTTTTCATGGTAGTTCTGCAGACCCGAGAGGTCCTTTTCCGGGTCAAGGAAGTCCGGCAGAGGAACGAAGTCGTCCAGTGGCTTGAATTCGCCTGCATCCCGGTCAAGGCCCAGAAGCTGAAAGCCGGAGAGGGGGAGATCGAACCCTTCATGCTTCAGCGCATGGGCGAGGTGCTCGTACATGAGTTCGTCGGCGCGAAGCCCGTCGATGAACCATTCGGGAAAGACGAGACGGACTTCGGCAATGTCGTGCTCATTGAGGGTGACATCCCGCAGGTCGGTGCCTTCGGGGAAGAGCGGCTGGGCGCCCTTCTCCTGCATTTCCTGCTCGGTCGGGCCGGCAAGTAGTGTTTCGACCAGAGTGCGTGCCTGCTGTTCGGCGGAGGTGCTCTTGGCCTCAAGCAGGGCTGGGCGCTCGACGGCTACCTTGCCGTGATCGGCGGTGTGGAAGTGAACGACGCCGGCGGGTGGCTCGGCTTTTTGTGCCGGCTGCTCGATTGCCAGTGGCTTGCCTTCGGGTGTCAGACCGAGTGTTTGCATTTTGTCCGCCGGCAACAGGGCCGGGCCAGCCCCCAACGCAAGTCCGAGGACCGGAACCAGGATGAAACTACTGCGCATGACAACCTCCTCCAAGGTTTGGTAGGAAAACTCGGCATGTCCGCAGGGGACATGCCCTGATTGTTCTGCCACGTGCGCCGGGCGCGGGCAGAACCCGCCGGAGAGCCCAACGCAGAAACATCGTGCTCTCAGGATGCTGGGGTAAACTGTTGGGGCCCCGGGGGGCGTCTGTCGAGGGGATTCCGGTCCAAATGGGGGGCAGGGCTGCAGTTAGCCTGAAGCGAACTGTTGGCGGGGCCTTGGGGGATCGGGGTGGTGCCCTCGTCGTCCGAAGTCCACACCGTCCACGTTGTCCACAATGCCCACAGCGCAGGCCGGTCACGAAAAGCCCCCTCCTGCCGCGGGGGCAGGAGGGGGCGGTGGACAAGGGAGTCCGGAGCCCGGCGGCTCAGGCGAGGGCCATCGCCTGCTCTTGGGTCATCTGCTTGTTCCGGTGCCTGATGCCGAGGACCCAAGTGAAGGTTTCGAAGACGTCCGTGTTCAGGATCAGGCCCTGGAACCGGTCTTTGCCGGGGCCGGAGGCGGTGACCATGACGTACTCGTCGGTGTGGGAAGTTGAGTTCCACCCGATGCCATTGTGGTTCGTGAGGATGGCGTTGAAGGCGCCGTGGAAGTTCCGTTGCGTGCGGTTGAGGACATAGGGGATGTCGCCACCCGTCATTTCAGAGACGTACTGCGCCTCGGTGCTGCTCAGCTCGATGCCGAGCAGTTCCTTGACGACGTCCTGGACGTCTCCCGGGGGGGTGACGCCGTTGCCGTTGGCCACCTCGCGCAGTTTGGCGCGCGTCGGGTGGAAGGAGGACTTCGCGTACGCGAGGCGTGCGAAGGACTCATCGCCCGCCGGGGCGTAGTGGACCAGGCATGGGCCCGAGTTGCCATGGTCGGAGGTGACGACAATCAGCGTGTCGGGATGTTCCCGTTGATACTCGAGGGCGACGCCGATGGCGTCATCGAAGGCGATCTGGTCCCACAGCAATGCCGCGGCGTCGTTGGTGTGGGCAGCGTGGTCGATGCGCGCGCCCTCGACCTGGACGATGAAGCCGTTCGGGGAGTGTCTATCGAGCGATTCAAGGGCCACCTTGGTCATCTCCGCCAGGGTCGGCACCTTGGCCAGCAGCTCCTCGTCGTTTATGTGGTCCACGGTGTAGGGGACGTGCCCGTCGGCGTACAGGCCGAGTATCTTCTCATTGCCGCCGGCATTGAGGGTGTCGTCGCGATCATAGGAGACATGGTAGCCGTTTTCGCGGTATTTCCCGATCAGGTCCATGCCGTCCTCGCGCTCTTCGGCCTGGAAGAAGGGGAGCCCGCCGCCCATGACCACGTCCACCTTGTTGACGTATTGCTCGGCGATGCCCGGCTGCTGGTTGCGGTGCTCGATCTGGGAGGCGAACCCCGCCGGGGTGGCGTGCGTTGCGGTGGCTGTCGTCACAAGGCCGGTGCCGTAGCCGGCGTCCTTGGCGAGCCAGAGGATGGGGTCGAGCTTGGTCCCGTCCGGGTACATGTTCACCCAGTTGTTGAGGATGCGGGCGCCGGCTCCCCAGGAGCAGGAAGCGGCGGCAGAGTCGGTGACCATTCCGCTCAGCGAGTGCGTCTCCATCCAGCCGTGAGCCATGCTCCGGTTCTCCATCATGGCTGTCAGGTGGGTGCCCTTGCCGCGAACCATGCGCGAGAAGTACTCAGTGAGGCTTGGCACGCCCATGCTCATCCCGTCGGAGACGAGGAAGATGACTCTGGTGGGCCTTCCGCCGCCGTAGGTGACGGCTGGGCCGCGGCCGTTGGCCCGCGAAGGCATCGTCCCGGCTCCACTCAAGAGAGCGGTTCCTGCCAGCCCAAGGCCGGAGATTTTCAGGAAGTCCCGGCGGTTTTGCGATGTTCTCATGTCAGCGTTTCCCCCAAGGGTTTTGAGTTCGCGGGTACGCTCCCGGCACTCGCACGGGCCCGTCAAGCACGATTGGAACGCCGGAACGCGCTGGCAGGGGCCACTTGAAGGGGGCATCTCGCAAGAATGACGATCAGGAGGTCCGTTTTCGCTTGCCACCGGACGGCCGCCTCCTAACCTGTTTGGTGTGGTCATAAATAAACTCCCGTAGAGAACAGGAGCCCCAATCATGCGCAAAGCCCTCGCGGCGCTTGTCGCTTGCGCAGCCACCCTGACTTTTTCCACCGCCACGGCCCAGACCATGATCGCCAGTTTCGATGATGCGGCTCTTTGGACCGTTCACGGCAACGACATCGACGTAAACAGCGCCACGGCCGGCATCGAAGTGGACGCCGTCGATTACACCCAGGGCTTGGGTGCCATCGCCTTCAGCTACGACTACAGCGGCATCGCCCACTACGAGGTCGGCATCACCAAAACGTTCGATCCCCCGATCGACCTGACCGACGCCGCCGAGTTCATGATCGACGTCAAGGGCGACGCCAGCTCCCAGGCTGACCTTCAGTGGTACGCGGTCATGACCGACGTGTACGGGCAGTCCATCAAGTACTACCTCGGCTCCTCCTATACCGACCCGGGTGGCACGGTGCCTGTCCATCGCCCGAAAGACGGGGAGTGGAACACCTACACCTTCAGCCTGGCCGAGCTGGTCTGGCAGGAGTGGGGAAATGTCGCTTACCGTGCTCCGAGTCTTTCCGACGTGGAATCGGTGACTTTCTACCTTCAGCAGGTTTCCGGCATCGAAGACTCTGGCTCCACCACCGTCCTCGTGGATAACTGGCGCTACAACACAACCACCAACCGGATGGTCACCGAGGTGGTCGAGCAGTTCGACTACGCCAACACCGCGGCCCTGCTGGACGTCTGGTCGGTCAACTATAGCGGCGGCCCCGGAAGCGAGGCACAGTCGGAGGCAACGCTCAACACCACCAACGTCTTTGCCGGGACCGGAGCGATGCAGCTCGACTTCAACCTGGTCGAGGGCGCCCAGAATTTTTCCACCGGGCAACGTTGGCCACTCGCCGAATCCTGGGACATCACCGGTCTCGTTGATAACACGGTCGTCTTCGAGGTCGCGATCGCCGGCGACCCGGACATCCCCGAAACCGCCGACCTGATGCTCGCCTTCCAGGACAGCGCCGGCAACCGCGCCCGCTGGCGCCTGCGCAACGGCCTGCGCACCTCCGAATATGACCGCTTCCCCCTCTTCACACGCCAGGACGCACCGACTCAGTGGGGTGCCGTCAACGCATGGGAAGAAGAGGTCTGGGACGCCGGAGGCGACCTCGACAAGAGCGATGTCTCCCTGATCGTTGTCTATATGATCGACGGCGGCACCGTCTATCCATGGACCGGCAGCGCCCTGGTTGACAACCTCGTCTATCACGTTCCCACAGGCGAAGACCCGGTCGAAAGCCCTGCGGAGATCACCTCCGCGCGCAACTGGACCATCTATCACTGAACTATCCTCCCGCGGCGTCTGCCGCACCTCCCTGCGCGAATCCCCTCCCGGACCACCCCTCCGGGAGGGGATTCCTCCTTCAGGATAGGGCATGAGGCCGGGAAAGGCAGGAAGTTTCCATTCTTCTCGGGTTGATCTTTCAGAGGCAGGCAGGTGCTCCACTCCGAGGACCCCGTCAAGGGGTCCAAGATGGTAGCCGGTGGTTGAGCGGAGCGACACCACCGGTAACCGGGACGAAGGTGCCCACGACCCCGGCAGGGGCCGCACCCCATTGTGCGACCTGAAGCGGAGAACAGAAACACCCCGCACGATTCCCCAAAAACGGGGGGCAGAGTTCAGGGGCCTTGCCATCCGCGGTGCCGTGGCGTCGCACCGGCGTGGCGTGAGGTGACGCGTGGGGGATCACGCAACGGCGCCACGGCGCGGGCTGCGGCCGCATGGAATCATCCGCCGATTTCACCGATTCACGCCGATGGGGGCTGATGTCCGGTGTCGCGGATCCAGTGAAGCAGTAACTGCGGGAATCTGCGGATAACACCATTGTCAGTGGCCATCGGGCAAAGAAGGGGACCAGCCGGCAGCGGGATCATCCCGCCCGCAATGGCCGGGCCTGGCACTCTTCACTTGCGTCGAGCGAAACGCGGGTGCTTGGCTTTACTTGGGCACTAAATAAAATGCCTGAGATAAATCCCAGGAGGAGCGCACATGAGGAAAACCACAGCAGCATTATCAGCAGCCCTGCTCGCCTTGGCCTACTCACCGGCCATAGGGCAGGACATGATCGCCACGTTCGAGGACGACACCGTCTGGACCGTGGCGGGCAACGACATCGACGATAACGCCGCCACCGCCCAGATCGCCGTGGACAACGACGACTTCACGCAGGGCAGCGGCTCCATCGTCATCGACTACGATTACTCGGGCAACGCGGCCTTCGAGATCGGCATCACCAAGGAATTCGACCCGCCGATGGACCTGTCGGAGGCGCAGGAGTTCGCCATCGACGTCAAGGGCGACGCCAGTTCCGAGCAGGACATCCAGTGGTACGCCGTCATGACCGACGTCCACGGCCAGTCCATCAAGTACTACATGGGCAGCGGCTACACGGAAAACACCATTCCGGTCCATCGCCCCAAGGATGGCGAATGGATGACCTACACCTTCAGCCTGGCCGAGCTGGTCTGGCAGGAGTGGGGCAACACGGCCTACCGTCCGCCGAGCCTCAGCGAAGTCGAGTCCGTCACGTTCTACCTCCAACAGGTCAGTGACATCGAGGACCCCGGTTCCACGACCGTTCACGTGGACAACTGGCGGTACAGCACGAGCACCGACAGGATGATGACCGTCGTGAGCGACGATTTCGACTACACCTCCACCGCGGAAATGCTGGAAACGTGGTCGGAGAACTTCAGCGGCGGCCCGAACGAGGAGGCGCAATCCGAGCCGAGCCTGAACACCACGAACGTCTTCGCCGGCACCGGCGCCATGCAGCTCGATTTCGAACTCACCGGCGACGCGACCAACTGGTCCACCGGCCAGCGCGCCCCTCAGGACCCGCCCGGCACCGTGGAGGATCTAGACGTGTTCGAGATCGCCATCGCCGGCGACCCGGACATCCCCGACACGGTGACCTTCTCCATCGACTTCGAGGACAGCGACGGCAACCGCTTCCGCTGGAGGGCCAACAACGCCCTGCTGTCTGAGCAGTACGACCGGCTCGTCCTGTTCACCGAGCGCGACGTCGCCACCGAGTGGGGCGCCGTGCGGGCCTGGGAAAATGTCAGCCACGCAGGTGACCCCGAGGAGGAACTCGACCTGACCGACATCGTCAGCGTCCGCGTCTCCGCGATCGACAGCGGAAGCGACTTCCCGTGGACCGGCACCGTGCTGGTGGACAACTTCCTCTACCACATTCCGCTGGACGAGGATATCGAGAGTCCGGCCGAAGCGACGGCCACGCGGGACTGGACGATCTACCACTGATCAGCCCTGCCGCGGCAGACTGCCGTGTGGACCCCCTCCCGGGCCAGCGCGCCGGGAGGGGGTTCTGCAGGACGTTCTCATTGTCGCCATCTCTTCGTTGCGCTGCGGTCTCGGGCCTCGGTCATGTACGGAGGTACACTCCGCTTCGGCCCTCGCCTTGCGGCGCCTCGATCCTGGCGCCAAGCAGAACGTCCTGTCTGCCTTCTACCGGACCTTGAGAACATCCTGGGGGGGCTCAGGATGGTTCTGTTCTCGACTGTTCCCGTCCTTTGTTTCGATGGCCACCGACTCTGGTTTTATCCGCAGATTCCGCAGATTCTCGCAGATACAGCCTCACTCCACCAGCGGGACCGGACACCAGCCCCCCATCGGCGAAATCGGCGGATGATTGCCTACGGCCGGAGCCCGCCACGTGGTCGAGCGGCAGAACGGAAAGCTCCTGGGGGGCTGCCTGCCGGCGGCGGATCGCTTGACACCTGCCGTGCCAAGTGCCGACACTTTCACCGACTTGAATCGGATGGGGGCAGGCCAGCCGTGATCGAATTCGAACTGAAACGCACCGGAATGTTGATTGTGGTTTCGGCTCCCAGCGGAGGCGGCAAATCGACGATCATCCGCGCACTGCTGGACGCGGACTCCTCCCTCGACTACTCGATCAGCGCCACCACCCGCCCGCGCCGCGGCGAAGAGGAGGACGGCCGGGAGTACCGCTTCCTGTCGCTTGACCAGTTCAAGCAACTCGTTCAGGAGGACGCCTTCTACGAGTACGCCGAGGTGCACGGCAACTACTACGGCACCCTGCGCGAGGAAGTGGACGCAAAGCTCGAAGAGGGCAAGGACGTGATCCTCGACCTTGACGTGCAGGGGTCCATGCGCCTGCGCAAATCGGTGCGCGACTGCACGACGATCTTCATCCTGCCGCCCTCGATGGCCACCCTCGAAAAGCGCCTGCGCGGCCGCGGCGAGGACAGCGAGGAGGCCATCCAGCGCCGTCTCGAAAATGCCCGCAACGAAGTGCGCATGGCCGCCCAGTATGACTACATCCTGGTCAATCGCGACCTCACCGACACCATCGAAAACATGAAGACGATCATCGAGGCGCAGCGCTTCCGCGCCTCTCGCGTGATGGTGCGCGACGGCTTCGGCACCGTTCTGGCCTCGCAGTCGTGAGCCGCCAGGCCCCTCCACCTCCCTCGTCACCGTGACGGAGATGAACCTTCCAACCGATCTGGGCCCCGTGCGCGGCAAGCGCATCCTCTTGGGAGTGGGCTCCTCCATCGCGGCGTACCGGGCGCTGGACATGGCGAGCCAGCTCCGTCAGGCTGAAGCGGAAGTGCGCGCCGTTCTTTCCGATAACGCCGTCAAACTCGTTGGCCCCGCGGCCTTCGACGCCATCACCCACCAGCGCACGATCGTCTCGCTGTGGGACAGCCCGCACGCTGGCGAGATGGACCACCTTGCGGCGACCAAGTGGGCCGACTGGTTCGTGGTGGCTCCCGCGACGGCAAACCTGCTCGGCGCGCTGGCCCACGGGCTCGGGCGCAACGCGCTGGAGACGCTGCTTCTTGCCTGGAACAAGCGCCCGCTGCTGATTGCCCCGGCCATGAACCCGGAGATGTGGCGCAACGCGGCGGTGCAGGCGAACGTGGCGATCCTGCGGGAGCGCGGGCACCGGTTTGCCGGTCCGGCGGAAGGCCGGTTGGCTTGCGACGACGTCGGGACGGGCCGGCTGGCGGCAGTGGAGGACGTGCTGCGGGCCCTCGTGGCGCTCATGGAGGAAACCGAGGAGGCAGGTGCGGCCGGCACTCTTGCCGGGCGGACGATACTGGTCACCGCCGGCGCCACCCGGGAGTTCCTCGACACGGTGCGGTGCCTGACGAATCCCTCGACGGGCCGGCAGGGTTTTGCCTTCGCGCAGGAGGCGGCTCGCCGCGGGGCGCGAGTGATCCTGATATACGGGCGGGGGAGCGTGGCGCCGCCGCAGGACCCGGCGATCGAGCTTGTGCCGGTGGAGAGCGCCGGGGACATGCGCGATGCGGCGCTCGAGGCGCTGCCGCGGGCGGACGCGGCGGTTTTCACAGCCGCAGTGAGCGACTGGCGCCCGGCCGAGCGCCTCCCCGGCAAGCCAAAGAAGGAAGGCGCCCCCTCGTCTATACAGGTGGAACTTGTCCGCACGCCGGACGTGGCGCTGGAGTGCCACCGGGCGCGCAGCGCCGGGCAGGTGTTCGTGGGGTTTGCGGCGGAGGTGGAGGACCTGGAGGCCCAAGGCCGGGAGAAGATGGCGCGGAAGGGCTTTCAACTGCTCTTCGCCAACCCGGTGGACGGGGCGGAGGCCGGTTTCGCGTCGGAATCGAATACGGGTGTGTTGCTCGGCGAAGGCGGCCTGCGGCGCGACCTGCCCCTTGCCGGCAAGGACCGCATCGCCGCGGCCATCCTCGACGAACTCGAAAAACGCCTCGCCGGACGGTAGTTCCCGGGCCACGGCGCGGCCCCGCATCTATACGTTTCCCGCCGTTTTGTCTATACGCAGCTCCCCGAGAAACCGCTCGATGGCGTCGTTGACCGGCCGCGGGTGCGTCATGGTGAGCAGGTGTCCGGCGCCACGGACCCAGACGGTGTCCGCGGAGCGGACCGGCCGGACCAGGCAGTCCCGCGTGCCGTGGATGCGAAGCGTGGGCACCGGCGGCGGAGGCGGGGGGTCCCACCTCAGGGACATTCTTCGCGCCCACGAAATGAAACCGGGATCGGCGGAGGCGAACATCTCGGCCACCAGACGGCGTTCCGGCCCGGCACACCCGTGGAACGGGGCCACCAGTCCGGCCAGGTGGCGGGAGACCCGTGTCGCCACGTCGTGAACGATGGGAGGCAGATGCCTGGCCGGCCGCAGGGGAGCAACGATCTCCTTCGCGGAGCAAAGGGCGGACAGGAGCACCAACCCTGCCGGCGGGCGGATGGTGGCGGCCTCCCACGCCACGGCACC
>SLMS01000317.1 GCA_007133495.1 Candidatus Sumerlaeota bacterium
CCGGACAGGCAGGGAACCCGGCTGCTGAGGGCTTCGACGCCGTCCGGGTGGAGGACGCCACCGCCGGGAACGTCCACATCGGCGGACCGGAGGCCGGAAACGTGCTCGGCCGCAAGGCCGGGGCGGGCGTGCATATCCGCAATTCCGAGGACGTGACCGTGCGCGCCAATTTTATCGGCACGTCGGACAGCGGCTTTGGTGCACAGCGCAACGACATGGGTGGCGTCCGCGTTTACAGGAGCGGTGACATTATTATTGGTGGACCCAACCCACCGGATGGCAACCTGATCTCCGGCAATGGCAGCCATGGCATAATCGTGGAAGTGGACGAGGAGGAAAACCCGGCTCCCGTCCATATCGAGGGGAACTTCATTGGAACCGATTCGAACGGGACCGGCTCCCTGCCCAACCAGGGGTACGGAATTGCTCTCCGGCCAGCGGACTCCGCCAACGGCAATGGGGAATCGCCTATTCCCGCAACCGCGTGGATTGTAGATAACGTGATTTCCGGCAACGAGGAAGGCGGTATTCTTATACTGGACATCGATGGCAGCAAGGGTGGCCTTGTTGATCTGCACAGGAACGTGATCGGCCGGGCCTTCCCCCCGGACGTTTTCGGCGTATTCATCGGTGTGGAGGAGAGCCCGGGGACGGGGGTGACGCTGATTTCCTCCCGCGGCGTTGTCTCGGACGAGAACCGCATCGGTCACCACGACGGTGACGGTGTGATGCTTATTGGCTCGAGCCGCAATGTGATCACGGACAGCGGGATTTTCGACCACGGCGGTGCAGGCATCCGATTCCTTGCGGCAAGTGACGAAAATCGCGTGGACATCAACGAGATATCGAATAACACCGAAGGCGCTATCCGCGTCGAGTCTGCGTCGGTACAGAACACGCTCTCGGCCAATGTGCTGCACGGCAACGAAGGTGATCCCATCGTGCTGGAAGAAGGCGGCAACGCCATGCTGCCAGCACCAATCATCTGCGAGGTGAGCCACCGTGAACAGCCCGACGGTTCACTCTGGTTTTTCGCCGAGGGGAAGGTTTCCGAGTTTGTGCCCAGCGGGTCGCGCATTGAGCTTTTCCACGCCTCCTCCGGACAGGCAGATTCCTTCATCATCCATACCGAAACCGAGGAGCACGAATGGTTCAGCTACATCGCCGAAGTGGACGTTCCCCCCGGCATGGAGATACCGCAGCTCCTGATTTCCGCAACGGTGACGGACTTTCAGGGCAACACGAGCCCACTGTTCGTGTTCGATCCCGAGGACATCCACCCGGCGTGCCTCGACGAGGTGCCTCCGCCACCACCACCGCCGCCCGGACCTCCCACCACGGACCCGGACGACCCCAACTTTGCCGCCTACCGCGTCGCCGTCGCGTTCGAGCGCGATGAGGAACTCTATCTGGTGAATCTCTCGACAGGCGTGGAGACTCCGATCGATACGAGCGAGGCTGAGCGCGAAAGCTACCATCGCCCCTCGCTGACGCGCGAGCCTGGTGCGGACAAGCTGATTGCCTTCGAGGGCCGGGACGCCGACGGCAATTCCGGCATTTTCGTAATGGACCTCGACAATGGCAACAACGCGCCACTGAACGTTTCCGATAGCGAGGCGGACGACATCGAACCGGCGCTATCTCCCGACGGCGCGCGCGTGGCCTTCGCTTCCGATCGCGGGGGCAGCTTCGACATCTATGTTGTGGACGCCGATGGCGAGAACCTCACGCCTGTCATTCAGGACGGGCACAACAACCGCCGCCCGGACTGGAACACCGACGCGGGAGGCAGGAAACTCGTCTTCGTCTCCGACCGCGACGGCAATGACGCCCTCTACATCTACGACTTCACTGCGGATGACATCACGCCGTTGGACCCCGGTTTCGACGGATGGAGCCTCGACGAGCCTGCCTGGGGGAAGATCGAGGACCGCATCGCCTTCCAGGCAACACGCGCCAGCGACGGACGGGAAACCGTGGGTTGGTACAACCTCTCCCTGGAGCACGGCTTCCTCCTTCCCAGCGCGGGCCGGGAGCTTCGCCAGCCGGATTGGGTTCTGGCGGGACCCGGCCGCACCCGCCTCATCTATACGGCCCAGAGCAGCGAGGAAGACGATCCGGTGCTGGAGATGTCGCTCCCCTACGGGATGCCGTTGTGGTGGGTGACGCTGGACGAGGGGCTGCATCCCTCCGCGGGCCCGGCACAGCCAGTCTCGCCGTTTCCCTGAACCACCGGGTGGCCTCCCCCGCTGGGCCACCCGTCCGGCCATCGGCGGGCTTGACCCCCCTTCAGAGCGGTCCAAGGCTATGCTCACTGTTCAAGACCATGGAGGAGTGCACATGAAGCCAACACCAACGGCAATGACACGGCGGGACTTCCTGGCCGCCACGACGGTGCTTGCCGGTGCCGGAATCGCCTGGCACTACGGCGGGACGCTGTCCTTTGCCCAGATCGGCATCGATCAAATTCCCCACGAAGGCAGGCTGGATATGCCCATGCTCGAGCAGGACACCGAACCGCGCCTGGCCGCCCGCGGCCAGATTGGCGACGACATCTACAACGCCCAGCCGCGGCTGGCCTTCGACCACGCCGGCCGGCTCTGGACCTGCACCATCCTGCTGCGCGAAGGGCGCGAAACGCTGGTCCTCCGCTCCTTTGAGAACGGCCAGTGGGGCCCCGAAACCGTCCTGAACGAGGAAGGTACAGCCGCTGCACATCCGGCCATCTGCGCCCATGAGGAATGGCTCGCCATGGCGTGGGCCGAACGCCAAGGCTGGAATGCCTGGCATATCGTCCTGGCCGCCGTCATCGACGGGCGTCTGCAGCGCTCCCACCACATCCCCGCCGGCACCGGAAACGGCGGCATTGCCTGGCGCCCGGCATTGGCCTTCGCGGGGGACGACCTCTGGCTGGCCTTCGAGGAGAAGCCGGCGGGCGAGGACGCCTTCCGCATCCGGCTCCAGCGCATCCCCCCCGCCGGCCCCGGCCAGGCCGTGGAGGTGGAGCTGCCAGGCAACGGGCAGAGCGACCGCTCCCGCCCCCAACTCGCCACCGGAGAGAACGGCGCCGCATGGCTCGTCTGGGACGAAGTCATCGGCCAGGGCGGCTCGGCCGTCTATCTGGCGGACGTCAACGCGCTCGCCAATGGGCAGGCGGGCGCCGTCCGCCGCGTGACGCACCACCGCGCGTTCAACAACGCTCCTGCCGTGGCCGTCGCGAACGATGGCCGGGTCTGGATCGCCTGGCACTCCAACCGCAAGGACGAGGACAAGTGGGACATCCCCCGGTGGTACTATCTGCGCTGCTACGATCCGGTGGCGGACCGCTGGTACGAGCCCGAGGAGGAGCCACCGGGCAAGGACCTTGAGAAAACCGGCACCGACCAGGGCTTCGAATTCCCGCGCCTGGCCATGGCACCGGACGGGAAAGTGCTCGTGACCGGCCGCCCGTCGCACAACTTTTGCCTCCAGATGCTCGGCAGTGACGGCTGGTCGCCGCTCTTCCGGCTGCCGCAGGACGGATGGGGCGGCCGCGGCCAGTTCCTCAGCGCCGCCTTCGATGAGGCTGGAGACCTTTGGGTCATCCGCCGCGACCTGCAGGTTGTCGTGCTCCACAAGATCGAGGACCTGCCGGCGTCGAACGGCGACCTGCCGGTTCGCGAAGTCTCCATGCAGGAGCGCGAAGCCGCGGCGGTGCCGCTTGTCAATATCCTCCGCCGGGCAGAGGCCTGGGAGCCGCTGGAGGACCTCGAAGGTATAGACGAACCGCTCAACTTCTATTACGGTGACCTGCACGGCCACACCTGGACTTCCGACGGGACCGGCGACGTGGACGAGTACTTCCGCATCCGCAAGGAATACTACGAGGACCACTTCGCGGCACTCACCGACCACGACACGTTTGTGAATCAGCACATTTTCCCGAGCGAATTCGACCTGATGAACGAGTTCGCCGCGCACTACGACAAGCCGGGTGAATTCGCCACGCTCTTCGGCCAGGAGTACACCACCGGCAGGCCGCCGAACGGCGTCGGCCACAAGTGTCTATACCACACGGAGCCGATTCCGCTGCTCGACAATCGCGACCCGCGGTACGACACAGGGGCGAAGCTGGCCGAAGAACTCCGCGAAATCGGCGGCATCATGATTCCGCACCACGTCGGCTGGACCGGCACGGACTGGGAAAACCACGACCCCGGCGTGCAGCCGCTCGTGGAAATCGTCTCCAACCACGGCGTCATGGAATACCAGGGCAACCGCCCGATCCCACACCGGGGCGGTATGAGGGGCCACTTCGTGCAGGACGGCCTGGCGAAAGGGCTCAAGTTCGGCCTGATCGGTGGATCGGACAACCACGGCCTTATCTGGCACCACAGGATGGCCTTCCGGCGCGACGCGTACCGGACAGGGCTGGCAGTGGTCCTCGCCCCCGAGCTGACCAAGGAAGCGCTCTTCGACGCGATGAAGCGCCGGCGTACCTACGCCACAAGCGGCAACAAGCCCCGCCTCGAATTCCGCGTGAACAACCACCTGATGGGCGAAGAAATCAACGCGCCGGACGGACGGGTCTCCATCTACGCCGAGGTCATCGCCCAGGAACGCCTCCAGTGGTTGCAGGTGATCAAGGACAACCAGCTCTGGTACGAGTACGGCGGCGAAGGATATATTTCCCGCTTCACTGTCGTGGAAGAGGACATCGAGCCAGGAACGCACTGGTACTATCTGCGCGTCATCTTCGACGACGGGACCGACATGGCATGGAGCAGTCCGGTCTGGGTCACTGTATAGACCCACCCGTCTTTTCAACAAATAAAGAGAGCAGGGAGCACCCTCCGCCTCCCTGCTCTCCCTCACTTTGGGGATAATGCCCGCTGCTACATCGCGTAGGTGTGGACGCTGACCTGCGCGGCCGGCAGGTAGTTCACGAGGAACCAGCAACCCAGGACCACAAGGAAACCAAGCGCCAGTATCCACAGGATGCGCTTTGGCGTGAACTCCCTGTCATGGATCAGGTGGAGCGCAGCCAGATAGACGGCCCAGCTCAGGAACGCCCACGTTTCCTTCGGATCCCATGTCCAGTAATGCCCCCAGGCCTCCTTTGCCCAGATGGCCCCGAAGAGCAGGCCGAAGGTAAGGAACGGCAGGCCAAGGCGCATCAGCAGGATCGGCAGGTGCGCGTCCGAATTCTGCGGCTCCCTGCCCTGCCACCAGCAGCTTCCAAGCGCCCACACCGCCACGCCGCAGCTAAGTCCAAGCGCCGCGTAGGCGACCATATAGACAACCACGTGTGGGACGAACCAGCCGCTCTGCAGTGCCGGCATCAGCGTCTTGTCCAGATAGTCCGGCCTGAGCAGATTGATGGAAAGGAACAGCACGCCGAACGCAATCATCGGAATCCGGAGGGCGCGTGTCTTCAGGCGCCATTCGATGAGCAGACCGATCACCGGGAGCAGAAACGCATACCACAGCCGCGTCTCCCCCAGCGTGCGCATCGGCGCGCGGTCAAGATAGACCCAGAGTCCGCCCAGTAGCACGGCAAGGACCACCGCGCCCGCGATCAACAGAGCCGTGGATAACCGGTCCAGAAACTGCCGCCTGCCGGGTAGAACCACCGAGCCCACGGTCGCCAGGCCGGCAAGACTCCAGCTTCCCGCCGCGGCACCAATCATCGGGAGTACGAGTGCGCCACTCATTTCTTGCGCCCCCTTCCGTTCATGTTGGCTGCGGCACCCCACAGGAACCAGCAGGAACCAAAAATCACCATCCAGAAGCCCGTCAGTACGACGGGGTAGGCGGGATCCCGTATCGCCTCGAATATACTGATGGAGGAGGCTTCGCCGGCGTCCGCATCGTAGCTGAATTGATAGACCCACCAGCCGGAGACACGGAGCGGATTATTGACGCCAACGACCGCCTCGTAGAAGTTTTCCTGATGGTCGAACACTTCCACGTCCGACTCATAGGACTTTGCCCGCGGCGGGTTCATCAGCAGCACGTTGTCGTTGTCCACCTGCACGAACAGGTCCTCGCCGTACTGTGTCTTGTGATGAAGCCATCCTTCGCCCAGCCAGTTGCCCTCCGAGTCCGTCACGGATATCTTCGCGGCAGGTCCGCCGCCAAGCATGTCCGTTTCGAAAGGAATCCCTGCGGTTACGAAAGCGCGTTGATAGAATTCCGTGACTTCTATCTTGAACCCGCCGAGTTGCTCGCGCTTCCCTTCGGACAGCAGTGCCGAGCCCGGCGATACGTCCCAGTACTCCCTCGAAGGATTCCGCGTGGCGAGCGACATGGTCGGAGAGAAGCTCTCCTTCCGGAAGTCCACCAGGCGCATGGCGAACGGCAAATGATAGTTCACGCCGTTCACCGAGGCTGTCGAACTCGGCATTCCGCCTTCGGAGAGAACAATCCGGGAACGGACCAGCGAGGATGATCCCGCCACCGATGCTCCGACGGCCAGGAGCAGACCGCCGTGCATAAGCAGGAACCGTGCGTTGTCCCACAGTGGCCAGCAGCGCTTCCCGACCGCCAGCGCCAGGTTGACAAGCATCAACCAGATCGCGGCGGCGAAGCCGAAGCTGGCAAAAACGTGGTGCAGCCCGAGTGAGTGCGCCCAGCCGGGTGCTTCCTCGCCTTGCGGCCAGATCGCCGCCGGTATGGACAGCACCGCGACCGCCGATACCGACACAATCGCCATGGGGATGCTGCCCAGGCCGTTCAGGACGATGTTCTCCGGCCAGAGATGCCGCATGACGGCAAGCGCCCCGAGCGGCCCGAACACAAGCAGCCAACTATACGGCGCAGCGGGAAGCTGAACATGTACCGCGGGATTCATCGCCTGAAGGATCATCCCTGCACCAATCAGGCCGATGGCGATGGTCACCGCCTGCGGGTATTCCCAGCGCGACGTCCAAAATCCGGCTTCCTGCGGTGGTTGAGTTTCCTGGTTGGCGAAGGTTTGCGGTGTGGGGGTTTCCGCAATCATTGCACTGCTGTTTCTCCTTCGGGGGGTGACGCCGACGCGGTGAAATCGCGCAGGAGGCTCGGGGGATCGCCATCGACGAAACGCTGGTTGATCTCCTGAGCCCTTTCCTTGGTGCTGAAGTCGGGATAGACAACGTCGTCCGTATAGCCGTGCCGTGCGAGCACCTTTGCGGCTTCGACGCGCGCCTTGCCTGCCATTTCCACCGCCGCAGTCAGCAGCCGCTGCGATTCGCCCGGCGAGTGGAAGCCCATCCCCTTCGCTGCGGCAACGTAGTCCCAGCGGAGCTGCGCCTGGCGGATAAGCTGCTGGATCGGCTCGAGTTCTGAATCACTCGCACCTATTTCGATACAAGCAGCCGCGTCAAAGTGCGCCAGCGCCAGCACCTCTTCCGCCCGGGTCCGGCCTTCCTTCACGTTCGACTGAATGGCATAGACGCGCTCGCGGATATCGTCCTCGCTCCAGCGGTGACAGACCTGACAGGAGTTTGCTACATTTTCAAGCGGCGACTGAATATAGTGGTCCGTGAATTTTTCCCCGCCCTCGGTCCGGTACGGCATGTGGCAATCGGCGCAGGACACGTTCCGGTAGGCGTGAATGCCCGTGGAGTACAGTTCGTAATCCGGGTGCTGCATTTTGATCATCGGGGCCCCACTGATCGCGTGTGTCCAGTCGGCAAAGCCGTAATCGTCGAAGTGCTGCTCCATCTCCTCCGGGCGCGTGCCGTGCGTCCAAGGAAGCACAAGATGGTCATTTTCACCCCGGAAATAGTACTCGACGTGGCACTGGGCACAGACGAGCGAGCGCATTTCCTGGTGCGTCACGTCGTGGATGTCCTTACCCTGAGCCTCAAACGCCTCGATGAGCGCGGGGCGGGAAATCCGCAGTCGCATCGTGTCTGGTTCGTGGCAGTCAAGACATCCCACTGTGTGGTGCATTTCGTCGTCGAAGTCGTGGAAATTGTGGCCGTAGAAATCCGCCGCGCCGGCGAGCGCAAGCTCCTGCAGGCTGGCCTCCTCCGGATTATCCACGTACTGCTGGCCGAGTTCGGCCATCACCCGCGGCACGTCCGAACTCTTGCAGGTCCAGCAGGTCGCCGGTGTGTCGTCGGAAAGACGCGGCGTGGTTTTGACGTCCTCGAGCGCGTAGTGGTGCCCGCGCGCCTGCCAGTAGTCGATCGCGAACGCCATCCCGGAAAATAGGATCACGTTTTCCGGCGTCTCTTCCAGGTAGTCCCGCGGAGCGCTGCCGCCGAAGAGCGTTTCCGAGGTCGTATCGGCCGTCATCATGAATCTGTCGTACTCGCGCGGCCAGTTGTTGGCCCAAGCGGAACTGTCGCTCTCGAACTTGCTGATCTCTTCGAGCGGCGGCCGGATGCGCGCCTCCTGGCGCCGTTCCATAATGGAGGAGTACAGCAGGCCGAGCGCGAAGACCGCGACAAGCGTCCCCCCAAAAACGGCCCATCCCATCCAGGTGCGTGGTTGGTACTCGGATTTCTTGCTCATCATTGCCTCCATGGAGGGTCATCTGGACGTGGTTTCCGGCCGCCGATAAGCGGTTCCGTTCCGAAGGTGCCAAGGCCGGGAAGCTCCGGCGCCATTACTCCCGGGGTCGTCGACAGGCTGCGCGTGCGTCCGTGCGGGACCTCCCGGTGGCAATCCCAGCAGCGCGGATCGCCTTCCTGCCATTCCCGCACGTGTACCCTGTCCACCAATTGATCATGGCAGCGCCGGCAGTTCGCCTCCACCACGGGAACCGCGGCGGAGGACATCTGGATTACCTGCGGCTCAAGCCGGAGCGTGAAAATTGTGGAGTGATAGATTCCGTCGCGCGCCTTCCACGCGTACTTCGCGAGGAGCGACGTGTGCGGCACGTGGCAATCCGTACATGTGGCCACGTGGCCGTGGCTGGACTGCTGCCACGTCTCGTAAGCCGTCGTCATCACGTGGCAATTTGCGCAGGCCTCCGGATCGTCCCCCATGTAGGAGACGGCGCGGGAGACGTGTGTGGTGACAAGGCCCAGTCCGGCGAAAACGCCAAAGAGCGCAAAGCATGGCACCCTCCAGCGCGGCGGGACGAAGCCCAGGGTCAGAAGGAGCCGGATGCGGAAGAGGAGCGATTGGAACATGGCAGTGGGTGGCTTGCTCTCTCCGTGGTGTGCGGAAAAAGTGACCCGAAGGTAATGAGGAGGTCAAGGTCGATTTATCCACTTCTGGCATTTTTTTGGACCGTAAGCATAAAACACTGACACCGCCCATCTTACGAGCCAGACGGTCGACTGCCGAAGGACCCTGCAAGGAGCAGAAAACCGGCACCGCAAGGGTGCGTTCTGAGGGTCCACACCGGCCGGACAGCAGCAGTGACGCGGCAGCAAACCGCCTTCCTGAAGTCCAGGGCTCCGATCAGCCGGCGACGGACCGCGGAAGTGCCCCACTGCAAGTGCCGTGGGCAGAGTCGCGATTATCCTGATGCCTTTGCGGGGTGTCCTGCCTAGGTCGCTTCGCTCTCGGTGAGTTTTTCCGGTGGCGGAGGCGGGCTCTGAAGCAGGGTGGGTGCGTCGGCCAGGCCGAGGTGGCCCGGCTCCACTTCCCCGCGGGCGGAGAGCAGCACTGCCCGCTCCATCGTGAGGGCCAGCTCGCGCTCGTTGCCGGGCCAGGCGTAAGCGGCGAGCGCGGCGGCGGCTCCTTCGCCCAGCTCCGGCGGCGGGAGGCGGTGACGGGCGGCGGCGCGGCGAAGCCAGTGCTCCGCCAGGGCGGGGATGTCCTCCTGCCTGTCACGGAGCGGCGGTACCACGGCCGTATATCTTTCAAGACGCGCCAGCAGGTCCTTGTCCAGCCGGCCGGCACGGGCTTCCTCCTCCGGCCCGCGCGCCGTGGCGGCCACGATCCGCGCAGCGCCGCGGTGGAGACGCTCTTCTCCCACGCGGGCAAAACCGCCGTGCTGCAAATACCGCAGGAGCTTTTCCTGCGCCCCGGGCGGGATTTCGGTGATCTCCTCGATGTAGAGTGCCCCCCCGCGTGCGAGTTCCAGCAGCCCTTCGCGGGACTCGGTGGTACTGTTGAACGCGCCGCGCTGCTGGCCGAACAGTTCCGCCTCGAACTGCGGGGCGGACTCGCCACGGTAACGCACGGTCAGAAACGGGACAGCGGGGTTGCCAGCGGACTGAAGCCGGTGCACCTCGCGTGCGGCGGCCTCCAGGTCCGTCCCGCGTTCGCCGCGCAGCAGCACGGCAGATTCCGCCGCCAGCTCCAGGAGCCGCTCACGGAGGCGCTTCACCGCGGGGCTGTTCCCGAAGAGCAGCGGCGGACTTTCCGGCGGGCAGGCGCGGCGCAGCGCCTCCGCGCGCCGGCGCGAGTCCATCCAGACACCCACAAGGCACCCCACCGCCCGCACAAGGTGCAGGTCCTTCGTCGAGTAGGCGTCCAGCTCGTTCCTCTGTATAGACAGAACCCCAAGACATGCCCCTCCGGCCATGACGGGCGCGAGAAGCAGCGACCTTTCGGCCGGGACCTTCGGGGCGCCGGGGACGGGATGCTTCTTGAGCACGGCGCGGCCGGTCAGCAACATCGCCTGCCGTTGATGAAAGGCGCGGGAGAGCGCCTGCCGGTCGAAGAGCGCCTTGTTTGCGGACCCGGCGAGCGCCGCGGCCCGCAGTTCACCGTTGGCGGGGTCTTCGAGCAGGAGCGCCGCCACGTCCGCCCGGAAGAAGACGGCGATGCGCCCCACGGTCCTCGCGGCCGCTTCCCCCAACGGGACAGCCGGCCCGTCCAGCAGCCCGGCCAGGAGCGCCGTGGCGTCCCGGGCGGCAGCGGAGTGCTCCTCCTCCGGCACGGCGTCCAGCACCGCCACCGGGTCCGCCTCCTGGCCGGAGGGAGGCCGCGTCGTATAGACGGTCCCGTCCGTATATCCGGCGTTCTGCACCCCATAGGTGGAATCGAACAGCAGGATCGTGTGGCCGATCCGGATTTCGTCGTTCGCGGCAAGCGGGAAGGACTCCCCCGCCTCGCGGCCGTTGAGGAAGGTGCCGTGGGCCGACTTGCAATCGTCCAGCAGCCACCCCATCCGGTGTTTGCGGATGCGGGCGTGGACGCGTGAGACCGTCGAATCGGGCAGCACGACGGTGCATTCGCCCCCCCGGCCGATGGTGATCTCCTCCCCCGCAAGGGGAATGCGGAGGCCGGTCAGCGGGCCGCGGACGCAGAGCAGGGTCGCCATGTTCTAGCCTCGGACAATATCGGGCAGCGCGCCGGGATCGTCGATGCGCAGGAAGGACTCGGTCAAGTAGGCTTCTCCGTACCGCACGTCTATCAGCGAGCCGAAATACCCGAATCTCGATTCGAGCCGGTGCCAGGTAAGGTCATTGGTCAGATAGGTCTCCGGCCCGTCGAATCCGGTCCCCTGCACCTGGGAGCGGTGCGCCTTGATCGAGGCCATTTTCTTCTCCCAGACGGGGCTGATGTCCACGATGAAATCGATGCGCTCGGGCAGGAGGTGCCTGCCGGAGAAGAAATAGAACAGGCGGACGGGCCGGAAGCGCTCCTGGCCGGTGTCGTACTTCAGCACGTTCGCCTGGAAGAACGCCCGGCGCACGGCGGTGTGCAGGCCGTTGTGATCAGGGTGATGGTCCCGGCCCGAGTGGGTGAAAACCATTAGGGGCCGGAATTGGCGGATCGCCTTGACCACTTCGCGAACGGAGGCATCCAGGTTGGAGGAGATGCCACCGTCCGGCAGGCCGAGATTCGTGCGCTCGACGCCAAGAATGCGGGCCGCCTCGCGGGCCTCCTCGGCGCGGAGTTCCGCGCTGCCGCGGGTGCCCATCTCGCCGCGGGTGGCATCGGCCAGGACCACGCGCCGGCCCGCTTCGGCCAGACGTGCCATCAACCCGCCCGCCAGCAGTTCCCCATCGTCGGGGTGTGCGGCGATGAACAGTGCGTCGGCTCCTTCGGGTCCTGCCATGCAATTTCCTCCGGCGGGATGGCGGATATCGTTGATTCTCCGCCCCGCTTTTTCCAAACATCTCACTGACGTGGGCAAGATGGAAACCGGGGAGTTTTCCCTTGGGTCAACTCCGGACCCTGAAAGGAGTCCCGCTATGCGTTTGTTTCACCGATGTGCGGCATGCTTTGTCCTGACCTCAGCGGCCCTCATGCTGGGAGGGTGCGCCGCCGGCTTGCCAGGCCTGGACTATCAACGAATTGACACCCTGCCCGAGAACACCATCGCCCCTTCGCCGGGCGGCACGCTCCAATTTGATTTCTGGGAACGCGCCGGTGGTGAGGAAGTGGAGCCGCGTGAGTCCAGGATATACATGTCCTGGCCCCTGCCAGTCACCTTCAACAAGTACTACTTCGACGTCTCCCCCGATGGCACCGAGGCACGCGCCCGCGCCTACAGCATGACCGGCCTCGGCATCCCCTTCATCTATCTCCCCCTGTTCCACAGCTCCGAGTACCATTACTATCAGGCCGGGCAGGTCGAACCCACCGGCTCGACCACGCACTACTCCATGCCATTCTGGTCCCGCTCATACACCGAAGGGCAGCATGACTACGACGTCATGTTCGATTCCGGCGGCATCCCTCTGCTGTGGGAGAGTGGCCGCTATGCCGGACCAAGCTGGCACGTGGACGAGTACCAGAAGGAGCTGGCCGAGTGGAACCAGACCACCTTCACGAGGCTGGTCTGGTGGCTCGGGCCCGCCTGGCAGCACAACATCACCGAAGCACCCACAGAAGACGGGCTCGGGTACGAAGAGACGGAGACTCGTATCTTCGTGCCGGCCAAGCTCGGCGGCCTGCCCGGGCTGATCCTCTGGTCCGATTACGCGACGACCACCACCGAGCCTGACGGGTCGATGGCACGCAGGATCGGGCATGGCCCGGTCGGTGGCTATCTCACCTGGTTTGAGCTGCACCGCCGCGGCGCGGACGCCACGCCCTCGGAGAGCAACCGCCGTTACGTTCTTGGAGGCATCCTGTGGATGGACGCCGTGGAGCGCGACATGGACGGCCAGCGCGTCTCCGCAACCCACGGTCCGCTTTGGGGCTTCATGGGCTGGGGCCGGAGCCGCGAAGCAAACAACATCCGGATTTTCTGGATTCCAATCAAGGTCTGACAGCCGCGTTCAGTCTGCGCATCCCTCCTCCGCGTGCTCGACGAGTTCGCGGATGGAGGGGTTGTCGCCGTTTAGGGCGCACTCCGGATCGCGGCGTAGGGCGATCTCGCGGAACTTCCCGGAAAGGACGTCCCACGTGATCAGCCGGCCGGAGAGCGGCTCGCCAATTCCCAACAGAAGCTTGATTGCTTCCGTGGCCTGCAGGCTGCCGATCACGCCCGGAATCGCGCCGAAAATCCCCGCCTCCTGGCACGAGGGGATCGAGCCGGGCGGCGGCGGTTCGGGGAAAAGGCAGCGGTAGCACGGCGAGTCCTTCCCGCCGTCGTTGCGGAAGACCGTGGCCTGCCCCTCGAAACGGAACATGGCACCGCTGACCAGCGGCTTGCGCTCGAAGTAGCAGGCGTCGTTTACCAGATAGCGCGTGACGAAGTTGTCACTCCCCTCCAGCACCACGTCCACGTGCCGCACCAGCTCGCGGGCGTTCCCTGCGCCGAGCCGCAACCGGTGAGTGTTTACCTGTACGTCGGGGTTCAGCGCCGCAATGGCACGCCGGGCGGAGTCCACCTTCGGCTCCCCCACGTCCGCGTTGCGATGGACGACCTGACGCTGGAGGTTGCTCAAGTCCACGGCGTCGAAGTCAACGATGTCGATCGTCCCGACGCCCGCCGCCGCAAGATAGAGCAGAATCGGCGAGCCAAGCCCGCCAGCTCCCACCACGAGCACGCGCGAGTCGAGCAGCCGGCGCTGGCCCTTCCCGCCCACACCCGGGAGGACGATGTGGCGCGCGTATCGTTCGAGCTGTTCTTCGGAGAACCGGTGACGTGCCATGGCTGAGGTGCGTTCGCGATATTGGCTGAATGTGGAGCGGGGCAGGAAGCGTACCGGGGTGGGCTACTCTTCGCCGGTCTGCTCGCCAGTGGGGGGCTGCTCGGCCGCTCCTTCGGCATCGGGGGCGGTACCCGCCTTGCCGAAGGCCTCGCGCAGCTCGCCCACCGAAGGCAGCTCCTCCAGGGTCCGCAGGCCGAAAGTCTTCAGGAAGACCTCCGTCGTGCCGTACAATGGGGGCCGGCCAACGACGTCCTTCCGGCCGACCACCTCGCACAACCCCGCGTCCTGAACCGCACGTAGCGCCGACCCGCAGTCCACCCCGCGGATCGCCTCCACGTCCGCCCGGGTGATCGGCTGCTTGTAGGCGATGATGGCGAGCGTTTCCATGAGCGAGGGCGTAAGAGGGTTGCGCTTGCGGTGACGGTGCAGCCGCAGAACCCAGTCGGCCACTTCGGGCCGGGTGGCCACCTGCCAGCCGCCCGCCACCTCCATAAGCGTCAGCCCGGAGGAGGGCTGGGCGTATCTCTCGCGGAGGAACTCCAGCGCGTCCAGCACTTCCTCCTCCGGAAACCCGTTCAGCAGCACCGAAAGGCGCTTTGTGTTCAGCGGCTGGGTGGTGGAGAAGAGGACGGCTTCGAGGGCGGCCACGGCCTCGGCGCCCTCCGGCACGGCGAGTTCGGGATCGAGGACCTCCGGGCCGTCGTGCCCGCTGCCGGCCGGCTCTTTCTGCTCATCGGGCTTGTCGTCCGAACGTTGCGACTCGTCAGCCAACGTAGATCACTTTATCGTCCCAAGGTTCGATGAGGATGTCCTCGAAAGGACCCGCCTGGGCGAGGGTAATTTCGCGCATGCGGGCCAGTTCCAGCAGCGCGAGGAAGTAGCAGAACCCCTCGTTGCGGGAAACACAGGCCTCGAACACCCGGGTGAAGTTGATCCGCTTGTCGCGGCGGATACGCACGCGTACCTCCTCGATCTTCTCGTCCACGGTGTAGGTATCTGTGGCGATGGTGTGGTGGCTCTCGGTGCGCTGGCGCTTAAGCACGCGCGCGAAGGCATCGAACAGGGTGCGGATGTCCTGACGCGGCAGCTCCTCGGAGGCGCCGGGCACCACGGGGATGACGTTCGCCCGGTAGAAGAGCCGGCTGTTCTCCTCCTGTTTTGCGCGCAACTCGCCCGCCAGTTGCTTGAACTTGCGGAACTCGACGAGCCGGCGGACGAGGTCCTGCGTGCTGAGTATTTCGTCGATTTCCTCTTCCGCGGCGGCGTCCTCAAGGTCCGTGCGCGGCAGCAGCGAGCGGCTCTTGATGTTCATCAGCGTCGCCGCCATGACCAGGTAGTCCCCGGCGATCTCCAGGTCCAGCTTCTGCATCATCGCCAGGTAGTCCATGTACTGGCGGGTGATTTCCGAGACCTCGATGTCGTAGATATCCATCTCGTTGATCTTGACGAGGTGGAGGAGGAGATCAAGGGGCCCTTCGAATACCTGGAGCTTGAAGCGATGGGGAGAGGTCATGAGCGGGCCGCGCACCGGTAGCGGGGATGTTGGCTACCGTTGCGCGACCGGCGGGAAGTAAGGCAAGGGGGATGTTGGGAAGGCTGCGGTGAATTGGCGCCGGAGGGACGCTGAAATCAGGGGGACACGGCGACCAAGCCCGGACATCCCGACGCGGTGCTCTTGCGGCGGGTGATGTCCGTGCCTGTCAGCGCGAATCCTTGTTCTGCGGCTCAGGCGGCCGGGGCAGGGGTCAGGGCACGCTGCCGTTTCCTGCCGTTTGCCGCAAGCAGCAGCGTCAGCACGATTCCGATCAAGCACAGGGCCGCGGCAATCAGGTAGGCGTTCAGGTAGGAGCCTGTCATGTCGCGCACGAGGCCACCGGTCAGCCCGCCGAAGACACCGCCGGCGCCCCAGGCCGTGAAGACCAGTCCGTAGTTTACGCCAAGGTTTTTCACGCCGAAGAGCGAGGCCGTCGTGGCCGGGAACACCGACAGGCAGGCGCCGTACGTCGTCCCTGCCACCACTGTCCCGATCAGCAACGCCAACGGGTTCACGTAGGTGTTGAAGAAGATGAAGTTCACCGCCTGCACGCCAAAGATCAGCAGCAGTGTGCGGGTCTGGCCAATCCGGTCGAACAGTATCCCGCCGCCGATCCGGCCCGCGGCGTTGAAGACCGCCAGGACCGCCACCAGCATGAAGCCCATCGCGGCGCCGGACTGATCGACGGCGATGCTGGCGAGCTGCCCGATCACCATCAGCCCTGCCAGCGACCCGAAGCAGAACATCGCCCAGAGCAGATAAAACCTCGGGGTGCGAACCATCTCGTGCCATTCATAGTCCACCGCCGGGGCCGGCCTGGGTGCTTCTTTCTTGGCCTCCGGTTCGGGCTGCTTCCCGGTTCCCGGCGGAACGTAGCCCGCGGGCGGGTTCGCTATGAACTGAGACATCAGCATGATGAAGGCAAAGGCACCGGCGCCAAAGACCAGGAAGGTCTGCTGCATGCCGACCCGGCCGATCAGGAAGTCCGCCAGCGGCGCTGCATAGACGGCCGCCACCCCGAAGCCGCTCACGACGAGCCCGGTCACCAACCCGCGGCGCCCGGGGGCGAACCACTTCATCGCGGGAGGCGTCGTGGAGGAGTATCCCAGCCCCATCGCCGTCCCGAAGAAAACCCCGAAACAGATCGCAAGCCCCGCCACGGAGAGAAACGTTGCCGAACCAATGAACCCGATTCCGGCAAAGATCGCAGCCGCCATGATGATCGTCCGCGGGCCGATCTTGTCCTGCATCCGCCCGCCGGGCACCATCAGCAGCGCAAACACGCCGCAGGCGATCATGTAGGGAATCTGCGACTGCATGGCGGTCCACCCGAGGTCTGCCCGCAGGTAGCCGGCGATGACGCTCCAAGCGTACAGGACGCCGAGGGCCAGATTCACCCCCGTGCCCGCGAAGGTCACCCGCCAGCCTTTGTTGTAGCCCGGGCGAGCCGTAACCACCCGGCCCTGCGCAATCGCAGTTCCCATCAGAACCGCTCCTTGTTCGAGTGTGTGGAAGGCGGAAAGAACCGTGGCGTGTCGCAGCCCGAAGGGCCGGGCAGCAAGCGCGCCGAATTGGGGCTGGTTCTCAGGATGAAATCGCTCCCGTCCGCCGTTGTTGCGCGCGGAGTTACGCGAACATGACCGCCGGGTCAACTGCTAGTGTCACGATCCTGACGTTTTGGTGAACAAACCTTTTAGTTTGGCTGGATTGGTGCGCTGCCGCGCGATTGGCTTGACCTAAGCATGTTAGTCCGGGCTACAAATCTCCCCGGAGGATACGCCATGCCCAGTCACACCACCCCCCCACCCCTCGCCATACTCTGTTTCACCGCACTCTCCCTGCTGCTCCTCCCGCTGGCCGGATGCGGGCAGGCGGGAAGCGCCACCACCGACGGCCGATATACCGTTACCGCCACGACCGGCATGATCGGAGACGCGGCGCGCGCCGTGGCCGGAGAACACGCCAACGTGCAGGACCTGATGGGCTCCGGTATCGACCCCCACGTCTATACGCCGCGCAGGAGCGACGTCGCCAAGCTCAACAACTCCGACATCGTCCTCTACAACGGGCTGCACCTTGAGGGCCGGATGGCGGACCTGCTCGGGCGCCTTTCCGCCCGCGTGCCCACCCACCCGGTGGCGGAGATCGTCTGGCAGGAGCACCTGAGCGAGGCGGACCGTGCTGAAATGGGCGAAGACCCCCACTTGTGGATGGACCCGATGCTCTGGGCCGAGGTGGGGACGGTCATCGCGGGCATTCTTTCCGAATTCGACCCGGACAACGCGGAGGACTACCAGGCCAACGCCCGCACATGGCGCACGGAGCTGGAGGAACTCGACGCCTACGCCCGGCAGGTCCTGGACACCATTCCTGAAGACCGGCGCCACCTCATCACCGCCCACGACGCCTTCGGCTACATGAGCCGCTCCTACGGCATCGACGTCCACGGCATCCAGGGGATCTCCTCCAGCTCGGAAGCAGGCCTGCAGGACCTGAACCGGCTGGTGGACTTCATCGTCGAGCGCGAAATCCCGGCCGTCTTCATCGAGAGCACGATCCCCGACCGGAACGTGCGCGCGTTGATTGAGGGAGCGCGCTCGCGCGGCCATGAGGTGGTCATCGGCGGGGAGCTTTACTCCGACGCCATGGGCCCTTCAGGTACCTATGAGGGGACGTATATCGGCATGATCGACCACAATGTCAGCACGATCGCAGCAGCGCTCGGCGGCAGCCCGCCCTCCGGGGGCATGCAGGCGGCAGCAGCCAATCATGGAAACTAGGACGGACCGCCCAACCACCAGACCAGCCGTACCCGAACACCGCCCCGCCCCAGCCAGCCCAGCGGGGACGGACCACTCCCCAAACGCACCCATTTCGATCCACGACGTGACGGTTGCCTACGACCGCAAGCCGGTGCTGTGGGACGTGGACCTGGACGTGCCGGAGGGCCGGTTGGTGGGTCTGATCGGACCGAATGGCGCCGGGAAGAGCACGCTCCTAAAGGCCATCCTCGGGCTGGTGCCGGTGATCTCCGGGCGGGTGGCGATCTACGGCAAACCGCTTTCGAAGCAGCGGAAACTGCTCGGCTATGTGCCCCAACGCGAAAGCGTGGACTGGGACTTCCCCGTCACCGTGCGCGACGTGGTGCAGATGGGTCTATACGGCCAGGTGGGCTGGTTCCGGCGTTTGCGGCGCGAGCATGTGCGGCGGGCGGACGAGGCACTGGAACGTGTCGGCATGACAGACCTTGCGGACCGGCAAATCAGCCAGCTCTCCGGCGGGCAGCAACAGCGCGTCTTCCTTGCCCGTGCCCTCGCCCAGGACGCGCAGATATACCTCATGGACGAGCCATTTGCCGGCGTCGATTCCGCCACGGAAAAGTCCATCGTTGCGCTCCTTCACGATCTGCGCAACGCCGGCCGCACGGTCGTCTGTGTCCACCACGACCTCCAAACGGTGGCGGCCTATTTCGACTACGTGATCCTCCTCAACATGCGCGTGGTGACCCACGGAGCCACCGCGGACGTCTATACGGAGGAGAACCTCCGCAAGACGTACGGCGGCCAGCTCACCCTGCTCTCCAGCGCCGCCACCGCGCTGGCACAGAGGCATTGACAGTCCATGCTTGAAGAACTCTGGCGCGTCTTCACCTTTCAGGACTATAATACCCGGGTCGTGATGGCCGGAACAGGACTGCTCGGCCTGGCGGCGGGCGTGATCGGCGTGTTCCTTGTGCTGCGCAAACGCGCGCTACTTTCGGACGCGGTCAGCCACGCGACGCTCCCCGGGGTGATTCTCGCCTTCTGGGCGTCGATCGCCCTGGGCATGACAGGCCGGAGCCTGCCGGTACTGCTGTCCGGTGCGGCGTTGACGGGGCTGCTCGGGATGGTGACGGTGGTGGCGTTGCGGCGTTGGTCACCGATCAAGGACGATGCGGCGCTGGCAATCGTGCTGAGCGTGTTCTTCGGCGCCGGGATAGCCCTTTTCGGCATGGTACAGCAAATCGAGGGCGTCCACGCTGCCGGTCTCACCGACTTCATCTACGGCAAGACGGCCTCGATGCTGATTTCCGATACGGTCATCATCGGAATCGCGGCGCTTGGCGTGTGTGGTATTGCCATCGCCCTGTTCAAGGAATTCCGCCTGCTGTGCTTTGATGAGGCGTTTGCGGCGGTGCAGGGCTGGCCGACGCTACGGCTGGACCTGCTGCTCATGGGCCTGATCGTGTTGGTGACGGTGATCGGCCTGCAGGCGGTCGGGCTCATTCTTATCGTGGCGCTCTTGATCATTCCGCCGGTGACGGCGCGGCTGTGGACGCACCGGCTGGCGCCGATGGCGGCTCTTTCCGGGATGTTCGGAATGCTCGGCGCGGGGACGGGTTCGGCGGTGAGCGCGCTGTTCGAACGGCTCCCCTCCGGCGCACTGATCGTCCTGAGCGCCTCGGCCTTCTTTTTCGTGAGCCTTATGCTCGGGACCGAGGGCGGCCTACTCCCGCGGCTCTGGCGCAGGGCCCGCCTGAGACGCCGCATCCGGCGGCAGCATCTGCTCCGCCGCGCGTGGGAACTCCGCGAACAGACCGGAAAGCGCACCTTCTCCGCCCGCGGGCTCGTGGCGCGCCACGCCTGGCACCCGGTGGTGGCCGCCCTGGAGCTTCGTTCCGCGCGCCGGGCCGGGCTTGTCCAACGTATAGACGGCGGCCGCTGGGAGTTCACCCCCGCGGGCGAAAGCGAGGCCAGCCGCGCCGTACGCAATCACCGCCTCTGGGAACTCTACCTCATCACCCATGCCGACGTGGCCCCCTCCCACGTGGACAGCGACGCCGACCGCATCGAGCACGTCCTCGACCCGGACATGGTGGCCGAACTTGAGGAACTCCTCGCCCGCGAGCAGGAGGACACTCCCCCGCCGAGCCCGCACCGGCTCGAAACGCCAACGAATGGAGGGGGGAACGGCCGGTGATTTCCTGGTCCGTGATAGACACCTGGATCATTATCGTTGGTGTGCTGAGCGCCGTGGGTTGCGCGCTGCCGGGAGCCTACCTGCTTCTCCGCCGGCAAAGCATGATGGGCGACGCGATCAGCCACTCCGTCCTCCCCGGCATCGCAGGGGCCTACCTCATCATGGGCAACCGCGAGCCGCTCACGCTGTTCCTTGGTGCGATCGTCATCGGTATCGTCACCACCGTGCTGATCCGCCTTGTCAAACACGGAGGCAAGATCGAGGACGGCGCCGCGATGGGTGTTGTCTTCACGGCGCTTTTCGCGTTGGGGCTGGTAATGATCCGGCGAGCGGCAGACCACGTGGACCTCGATCCCGACTGCGTGCTGTACGGGGCCATCGAGCTGACCTTTCTCGACACCGTGCCGTTCCTCGGCATGGACGTGCCGCGTGCGGCGCTGCTGACGGGGGGAATGCTGCTTGCCAACGTGCTTTTCCTCGGCCTGCTATACAAGGAGTTGAAACTGAGTTCCTTCGATCCGGGACTTTCGGATGCGCTTGGCTATTCCTCGCGTTTTCTGCACCATCTTCTCATGGTGGCGATCGCCGCCACAATGGTCGCCAGCTTTGAGGCCGTCGGCAGCATCCTCGTCATCGCGATGCTGATCGTCCCGCCCGCCTGCGCGTATTTGCTGTGCAACCGGCTGCTGCCGATGCTGCTGGTCAGCGCGGGCTTTGCCGCGGCGAGCGCAGTCCTCGGGCACCTCTCGGCAATCGCACTGCCGCCGGTGCTTGGGTACGAGGACACGAGCACGGCCGGCATGATGGCGCTGGCCGCGGGGGTGCTTTTCGGCGGAGTGTTCTTTCTGTCCCCGAAGTCGGGCGTGCTGGCGCAGAGCTGGCGCCGCGTGCGGCTCGGAGCGCAGCTCCTGTCCGAGGAGGTCCTCGGCGTTCTGTATAGACGGCAGGAGGCGCCCGGGGTTTCCGCCCGGCCGGTGCTGGCGCCGGAGGAACTCCGCCGCGGGGCGCAGGGCCGCACGGTGGAATGGCTTGCCGGGCGCCGGCTCGTGCGCCAGGGCTACGTCCGGCCCGTCCCCGGGGGATTCGAGCTGACAGAGCCCGGCCTGCACGAAGCCCGCCGGCTCATCCGCGCCCACCGGCTCTGGGAGACGTGGCTTGTCGAGGAAATGAACCTGCGGCCCGACCATGTTCACGGCCCGGCCAGCCGGCTGGAGAGCGTCACCGGCGAGGCAATGGAGGAGGAGCTCGCCCGGGAGACCGGCGCTCCGGCCATGGACCCCCACGCCCGCCGGATTCCGCCCGCCGAAAAACACTGACGGCTCACCGTATAGACATCCTCCTTTTCGGCATGTCAAAATCCCGCATGAGCAACCATCGGGAAGCCATGATGTGCTGAAAATAAAAGAGTTCGACTTCACGGACCGGCCGGGACAACCTCCTCGCAGGTTGGAGGCTTACCCTATGACCGCGCCCGGCTCCGCTCAGATCAACCGCTCTGAATGGTTCCCCTACCTGAAGGCCGCCGGCGTCTGTCTGGCGCTGATGGCCCTGGCACTGCTTGTGGACCTTTGGGCGCCCATACTGGCCACGGCGCTCTATCTTGGCAGCTACGCGGCGGGGATGCGCTACCCGCTGCCTGAGGCGGTTCGGGAACTGGCCCGTGGCCGGCTCGACGTGGACCTGCTGATGCTGCTCGTCGCCGCTGGCGCCTGGGTGCTGGGGCACCCCGCCGAGGGGGCCAGCCTGCTTGTGCTCTTCGGCGCCAGCCGCGCCATGGAGGCCTACGCCCGCAAGCGCACCCACCATTCCATCGAGGAGCTGACCCGCGAATTCCCGCAGACCGCGCTCCGGCTGACCGGGAGTGACCGTGAGGAAATCCCCGTGGACCAGGTCGTCCCCGGCAACCGGCTGCTCGTCCTGCCAGGCAACCGCGTGCCGGTGGACGCCACCGTGGAGGAAGGGAGAAGCTGGGTCGATCAGGCGGCCCTGACCGGCGAAGCACGCCCCATCGAAGCAGGACCGGGCATGGAGTTGCTCTCGGGGTCGGTAAACGGACCGGCGCCACTCAAGGTCAAAGCACTCCGGCCCGCAGGAGACAGCGCCTACCAAAAGATCATCCAACTCGTCGAGGCAGCGCCGCAGCGGCTCTCCCCCGCCCAGGTGCTCTCCGAGCGCGCGGGCAAGTATTTCACCTGGGCGATCCTTGGCTTCTCCGCCGTTGCTTTTGCGGTGTGGTGGCTCGCCATGGGGCTGGACCTCCGGGAGGCCGGCTACCGGGCAATGGTGCTCCTCGTGGCGGGCTCACCGTGTGCGATCGTGCTCTCGGTGCCGAGCGCCATCCTCGCGGCGATCTCGCGCGGGGCGCGGCAGGGTATCCTCTTCAACGGCGGCAAGGGACTCTCCGCGCTCTCCTCCGTCACCAAGGCTGCCTTCGACAAGACAGGGACCCTGACGACGGGAACCCCGTCGGTCTCGGAGATGAAGCGTCTATACAAGGGGAGTCCGGACGGACAGGAGGCTCTGGCCCTGGCCCTCGCCGAAGCCTCCTCCCACCCCGCGGCCAAGGCCATTGCCGCGTACCTTCACGAAAACCACGCCTCGAACTCGGCACCGGCGATCACGGACCTGCGCGAAGTACCCGGCAACGGCGTCGAGGGCACCTGGCAGGGCCAGCGTGTGCACCTCGGCCGCGCGGAGGAAACCGGGACGCCCGAAACTGCGGAGGCGGCCGCCACGTTCTCCCACTCGGTCTTTCATGTGGACGGAAAGCCAAGGCTGAGGTTCCACCTGAAGGAATCATCCCGAAGTGGCGCAGCCCAAACGGTCTCCAGCCTCAAGGAGTTGGCCATCAGCTCCCTCATTCTGAGCGGCGACCGGCAGGAGGCGGTGGACCGCATGGCGCGCGAACTCGGCGTGGAGGAGGCGCTCGGTGGACTGCGCCCGAACGAGAAGTACCAGCGGATAGACAACGAGTCCCGCCGTTCGCCGGTCATGATGGTGGGCGATGGAGTGAACGACGCGCCGGCGTTGGCCGCGGCGGACGTCGGCGTGGCCATGGGCATTCGGGGCTCTGCGGCAGCGCTTGCCCAGGCGGACATCGTGCTCGTGCGCGACCGTCTGGCGGACCTGCCCGAGGCGGTGCGCCTGAGCCGGCTCACCCGCGGCGTCGTGCGCCAGAACCTCACCATCGCCATTGGCGCGGCAGCGGTGCTGATGTTCTTCGCCCTAGGGGGCTCCCTGCCGCTTGTCCTCGGCGTGTTCGGCCACGAGGGCGGGACGGTGCTGGTCGTGCTGAACAGCCTGCGCCTCCTGGCAGGCAGGCGAACAGATAGAAGAGGAGGAGGGGAGAAAAGTGCGGCCGCAATCCCCTCCCCCAGCGCCCGACTGGCCACCGGCCACTGAGGCCTGCCTTCCGGACTCTATAAATAGTCTGCTCCAGACTTCGGTTTTCACCATTGAACAATATAATTCGAGCGAGGAAATCCGGCTCCCCCTTACAACCGGGGAGGGAGCTCCCTGATTTTTCTCACCTATCGTCTTGACACACCACCGTGTTGCTTCCCTTTTTGCCGAAGGTCAGAGATAGGCCCAACTGCCACTCCGTTACCAGGAGCGTCTTTTCAGGAGGCAAGCATGCGTGTGATTCCGTCATTATTTCTGTTGGTTTTGATCTCTGCTGCGGGTCTGGTGCCGGGACAGGACACCCCGCAGGTTCCTTACTTCGGCCTGCTCGAAAACCACCCGGACGGGCCCGAAAAGACGGTGGGCACGAATCCGCGTGAAAATGAACCGCTCTTTGGGCTCGCGGAAATCATGGCCAGCCACCCCGGCTTCGAGAAGGTGCACTTCCCGAACGACGTGTTCGCATTTTTCGACAAGGGAGAGCCATCACAGCATATTTTCGTGACGATCCTGGAGCCGGAGAAGAGCAGCCGCCAGAAAATGCTGGCCGACCCGGACCCGGTCACCCGCCAGGAAGTGAGGCACATGGTGGCGGAGCGCCTCACCCCTGTCATCCAGGACCTGATGGCCATTCCCGGTTTTGAGCTCGATCGGCAGTACGAGAACTTCCCGGTATTCGCGGCGCGTGCGGACCTGGCGGCAATCGTGGCGCTGATGGACGACCCACGGGTCGAGATTATCGAGAAGGTGGGAATCTCTGAACGCCACACGGCCCAAGGTATCCCGATGATGAATGCTACTGTCCCGCGCAGCCATTGGGACGGCAGCGGCATCACCATTGCCGTGATAGACGGCGGCACGGACTACATGCACCCGGCGCTTGGCGGGGACAGCGTGCCCAACGGCAAGGTGCAGCGCGGGTGGGATTTCGTGAACGACCAGCCGGATTTCCTGATGCCCAACAGCACCCACGGGACGGCGGTGGCCGGCGTGGCGGCGGGACTGAACACGGACCAGGGGGACTTCATCGGAGGGGTGGCGACCGGAGCAAAGATTGCCGGGCTGAACGTCTTCCCAGATGGTCCGGGACCGGCTGACGACTCCTACGTGATAGCCGCCCTGGACTGGACTGTGAACAACCAGTTCGGTGATCCTCAGAACCCGATCCTTGTGGTCAACATGTCCCTCGGCAGTCCCTCCTTCATGGAGGGGTTCTGCGACACGCTCAAGCCGGCCTATACGAATGCACTGAATGCCGTGTTTTCGGCAGGGATGATGACCGTTGCTTCCGCCGGGAACGAAGGTTTTTGCAATACGATCGGCTATCCCGCCTGCGTGGCCAGCACGGTGGCGGTCGGCGCGGTGTACGACGCGAACGTCGGCTCAAAGGCCTGGTGCCTCAACTTCTTCTCGTGCCTGAACATCGGAGTACAATGCGGCAACACGGACCCGCCCGGGGCTTTGCACTTCGACCAGACGACAGCGGGAAAGATGGTGACCGGTTACTCCAATTCCGGGTCGGCCCTTCACATTTTTGCTCCAAGCAACGACGCGCAGGCTCCGCTGACGGGAGGCGGGTACTGGGACGATTTCGGCGGCACGTCCACCGCGGCTCCGTACACCTCAGGGGCGGTGACCGTGCTCCAGCACAGCGCGAAAGCCCAACTGGGGCGCCACCTTTTGCCCGTGGAGGCGTTCAACATCCTTGCCGGCACGGGGGAGATGATCACGGACTGGAAATCGCCCCAGACCAGCCGCCCCCTGGTCAACCTGGCGGGAATGATCGATCTTCTGGAGGCCCTTCCACCGGCGCCAGCAAATGACAATTTCCCCGGCCAGAGTCTGCCTGGTCACACCGGCGCGGTGCAGGGAACGACGGTCAATGCAACGCGTGAGGTGGGCGAACCCGCCCACACCGGACAGGGCCAGAGCGGATCCGTCTGGTACACGTGGACTGCACCCGCCGCGGGGCAGACCACCATTTCCACCTGCCAGGCGGCCTCCTTCGACACGGTCCTCTCCGTCTATACAGGGAATGCTGTCGGAAACCTGTTCCTGCTCGTGGAAAACGACGACGACTGCGAGTTGCGCAGCCGGGTCCAGTTCAACGCCGTTGCCGGGGCCACCTACCGCATCGCCGTTGCGGGATTCGGGACGGAGTCCGGCACTTTCACACTCGACTGGCAAGGCCAGCCCGGTCCTTCCGGCCGCGCGATCGGTGATTTCAACGACGACGGCTGCGTAAACTTCCAAGACTTCGTGTACCTCCTGGAGAACTGGGGGGGCTCGGTTGGTGGCACTCCAATCGGCTTCGGCGATTTCGTCGCGCTGTTGGAGAACTGGGGGATGGGCTGCTCCTGACGTAGGAGTGGCCCGGGAAGGGACACTCGTCCGGACGCTGCTTGGTGTGGGTTGGTGCTTTTCGTGGAGGAACCTGGGCCGCTGTCTATAACCAGCCCTCGGCCTTGTACCAGCGGATGGTCTCGCGCAGGCCGTCCGGGAGTGCCCAGCGTGGCTGCCAGCCGAGTTCCTCGCGAAGGGGCGAGGAATCGGCGAACCAGTTCGCTGCGCGCATCTCGCGCACCTTGTCGCGCGTGAGAGGGGCAATCGGCCGGCGGGCGAGCTTGCCGAGCAGGTCCATTCCGCCCGCAACCACCCACGCAGACCAGAGTGGCAGGGTCACCATCCGCACGCGTCTGCCGAGCGCCTCGGCGGCGAGCTTCACCACCTCGCCATCGGTCCAGATTGCCGGGTCGGTGGCGTAATACGTCTTGCCGGCGGCCTCGGGTTTTTCCGCCGCGAGGAGCAGTGCCGACACCACGTCCTCCACGTGCGTCATCTGAAGCCGCACGGGCCGAGTGGTCTGGAATGCCACCCCCCAGCTTGCCAGCGAGCGGAAGACCTGATGGAAGTCCTGCTCGCGCGGGCCGTAGATCGCACCCGGGCGCAGGATGCAGAACTCCATGCCCTCGGACAAGCTGCGGCGCAGCGCGCGCTCTGCCTTGCGCTTGCTCCGGCCGTAGTGGCTGACCGGCTCGTCCGGGTCTTCAATGCGGCGGGGTGTGCTCGGATCGGGTGCCGGGCCGCCCGCGGCGAGACTGCTGAGCAGCACCACCCGGCCCTCGAAACCGCCACGGGCAAGGCCGCTCATCAGCCGCTCGGTGCCCTGCACGTTCACGTTCCGGAACTCGCCCCGGTCCAGCGCCTTGGTCAGCGCAGCCAGGTGAAACACCATGTCGCATCGGCCTGCCACGCGCGCGAAGACGTTTGTTGAGTCGAGCGTCCCCTCCACCAGCTCCACATGCAGCGGCTCCAGCACCGCCCTGCGGCTGCCCGGCCGCGCAAGCGCCAACACCTCGTGTCCTTCGGCAAGGAGCCGTTCGCAAAGATGCCCCCCAACGAATCCGGTGGCACCGGTGACGAGGCAACGCATGGGCGGGAAGAGTGCTCCGAGGCGGGGATTGGGAGAAGCCGGGGACGACGGTCCATCCCGGGAACCGGCGGCCATCCCTCCCGATCAGAGCAACGGGGTCAACTCCTGCTCCGTCGAAACCGGCCTGTCACAGGTGAAGTTCTGGCAGACATAGACGTAAAGGCCGCCCTCGGGCGGGGTTTTCTCCACCAGGGCGGGGGCCTTCGCATGGGCTTCCTCCGGGAGTTCCGCCGGCCGGTGCACCGTCACCGAGCCCGGAGCAAACCGGCTCCGCACGCGTTTGACCATGCGGCGAGCCTCGGGGCCGTCCAGTTCACCGGCAAAGACGATCTCTTGCGTCCGGTCCCCGATGGCAAAATCAAGCGCGCTCAGCATCTGCGAGTGCACCGAGGGAAACTTTCCCACGGCCTCGGAGAACGCCGACAGCGTCTCGTGCGCCATGTCCTCCACGTCCTTGCGTCCCGTAATACGGCCAAGGCGCAGCAGTGCCATGCAGGCCACGGAGTTGCCGGACGGAATTGCGCCGTCCTGCGCGTCCTTTCCGCGGAAGACGAGCTGTTCGCTGTCGGCCGCAGTCTGGAAGAAACCCTTCCCGTCCGGGCCACGGAAGCGCTCGCCCATCTGTTCCGCAAGGCCAAGGGCGGCGTCGAGGTACTTCCATTCGAAGACGGCCTCGTACAGCTCCGTCAGTCCCCACGCGAGGAAGGCGTAGTCCTCCAGGTGCGCCGGCAGACCCGCCTCGCCGTGGCGGTAGCGCTTGAGCAGGCGCCCGTCCGGCGTTCGGAGCCGTTCGAGCACGAAATCCGCAGCCTTCTTCGCCGCTTC
>SLMS01000250.1 GCA_007133495.1 Candidatus Sumerlaeota bacterium
AAGGGACGGACTGCGGAGGGCGGTGAACGAACCGGGGGGGACGGCGCACCGGGGCGAGTTCCCGCGCGGGTGGTCCGTGTCGGGCAAGACGGGCAGCGCGCAAAACCCGCGGGGATTGGTGGACGCCTGGTTTATCGGCTTCTTCCCTCACGAAGGCTCCCACTACGTGATCGGGGTGCAAACGGTGGACGAGGAGGCGGGCGGTGGGGAGATTGCGGCTCCGATCGCGCGGGAAATGATTGAGGCATTAAAGAACCCCAGGCCGCGGGAGGAGGCAAACGGGCGGACAGTGGCATCCCGGCCGGGCGGGGTTGACGAGGAAGGTTCCGTGTCCCAACCAACCCGGTAGCGTCCCGGGGCGGTCGAAATGCTCAAGTAGGGACGATTCCCGGCGAGGGGAGGAGTACCTCCCATGACACGGCCCTCATTACCGATGATTACATTTCCGACCCCGGCGAGCCGAGCCGAAGGCAAGTTGGCACCGCGGCTGACCATCTGTGCGGTGCTGGGTTTCCTTGCGATGTTTCTGGTGCCGGCCGCTGTGGCTCCCGCCGAACGGGTGCAGGTTTCGGTGCGGAGCGCCTCAGACCTTGACCGGATCGGCCCGCAGCTCCGTCAGGCAATCAATGCGTACGAAGCGGCTCAGGCTGCTCCTTCGCTTCCGGTGTCCTGGACGCAGGTGGAAATTGCGCCGGGGCAGGCGCTCGACCTTGGGGACGGGCATCTGCTGATGATGCAGGCGCAGGGATGGAGCGAACCGGAGTTGGTGCTGCTCACACCGGGGGAAACGCATCGCGCACGGCTCGCAGGCCGCACGGGGCCGGTGGAGCTGGGACCCCTGGAAGTGACGCCGGTCGAGGCTGGTTATGCCGGCGGCGGGCGGTCCGTACTGCTGCGGGCGAAGGATGGCGCGGGGGAGCGCGAACCGCTGAGAAAGCTGCTTGCGGAACGGGCCGTGGCCACCAATGTCCGTATAGAAGGATACGAGTCGCCGCCGCGGTTTGCCATCACGGCGCGGGACGAGCGGACGCTCGCTTTTGCCCGGCGGTTTGTGGAGGAGATGCGCGCGGGACGCACGGCCGAGCAGGCAGCCGAAAGGGCGTGGGAAGCGCACCCGCCCTCTGCCCCGGCGGTACGGGCGATGCGCGGCTATCAGAGTCCGCAGCGTGCGGGGACGCCGCCCTACCCCGGCGCGCCGGGTTATTACGCGGAGGACGATTTTCCGCACGCGGCGCAGGTGACGCTGCATCTTGTGCGCGCGGAGTCGAGTGCGCTGAATCAGCTTCTGAGCGAAATTTCCTACGACAGCGCGGGCAACCGGCCGGAGAACCCACGGATTCAGGGCAGGACGGGCGGCAGGGGCGCTGATGTACAGATCGGAAGTCCCGGGGACCGGTTCGAAGCGCGGCTGCGGGCGCTGGAGCGGACGGGAAGGTTGCGTGTCGAGTCGGAGAGTCTTGCGTATGTGCCGCTTGGCGGCTGGACGACAATGACGATGGCGGGCCCGTCGGAGGCGCTTTCCGCGCGGCTGGGGGCACGCCAGCAAGGGCAGCACATCTATCTGGACGTGGATCAGCGATCCCGCGGCTGGGAGGCACTGGGCTCGGTGAGCACAGTGGTGCGGCTGCGCGACGGACAGACACTGCCACTGGCCCGGAACACGTACCAACGGCGTGAAGAGGCGACTTCGGGGCCGCCGATCTTCAGCGGGGTGCCCTACCTTGGCCCGCTGTTCGGGGCGAGCCAGCGGAGCTCCCTGATGTCCGAGTACGCGCTGTTCGCCACGGTGCACCTGAACTGACGGTTGCCATTGTCTGTCTTTCCGGACGCGTCAGGTTCGAGTTAGGACGCGGCCGGGTCGTTCTTCGGTGAGCTTCCCTTCGCGGCGAATAGGCCGGCCGTTCACGAAAACCCAGTCGAATCCTTCGGCGAGCCGGTGGGGCTCCGTATAGCTGGCGGCTTCGTGGACGCGGGCTGGGTCGAAAACGAGTATATCAGCGGCGTGGCCCGCCCGCAGGTATCCGCGCCCGGCAAGGCCGATGGTGTCCGCCGTGGCGCCGGTCATCCGGTGGATGGCGTCTTCGAGGGTGAAGAGCTTGCGCTCGCGCACGTAGTGTTCGATGAGGCGGGCGAAGGTTCCGAAACCGCGGGGATGGAACCATTCGGGGCTGCCGTCGGAGCTGAACACGTTGTGCGGGTCCTGCATCAGGCGCGCCTGCAGTTCCTCGTCCATGGCGAAGTAGGCGGCGTAGGTGCCGTCCGGCCCGACGTCGTCTATAAGGAAGTCCTCGAAAGACTTTCCCGCGTTGGCGGCGGCTTCCTTCAGCGTCTGGCCCTTCCATTTTGAAGCGCCAAGGAGAACGGCTTCAGGGCCGTTTCGCCGGCCGACGCGATAGCGGAGATACTCCGCCATCTCCTCGCGGCGTGCAGGGAGTGCCTTCTCGAAATCCTCGCGCGTTTTCGCCCACCCCGGGAAGAGAATGCCGATGGTGGTGCAGCTCGCGTTGTAGGGATAAATGTCGCCGGTGACGCGGACCCCTTCGGCGCGGGCCTTGTCGAGACGGGCAAGGAGTTCCTCCGCGCGCACCGCTCCCCTGCCGAGGGTCACCTTCATGTGCGAGACATGGACGTGGCATTGGCCCTGCCGGCCCTGCTCGACAAGCTCGTCAAGGGCATCCTCTATTAGCTGATCGTCCTCGCTGCGGATGTGGCTCATGACGAGGCGGCCGGCGCGGCCGGTCTCGCGGGCAAGGATGCGCAACTCCTCGAACGGTGCGACGCGGCCGGGGACGTACTCCAGGCCGCTGGTGAGGCCGAAGTAGCCCTCCTCCATGGCCTCCGCCGCGAGTTTTCCGATCTTGTCTATTTGCTCGGGAGTGGGATCGGGCGAATAGCCAATGCCGGCATGATTGCGCAAGGTGCCGTGGCCCACGAAGGGGATGAGGTTCGGGGCGGGCTTTGCGGCGTGGACTTCTTCCGCCCAGGAGGCGAGAGTCCCTTCGGAGGGGCTGCGGCCATCCTGACCGAGGCAGAGGGCGGTGACACCCATGGCTGTATAGTTCTCGAAGGCCGGTGTCTTTACGGGATCGCCGTGGCAATGCGCGTCGATGAAGCCGGGGGTGACGAGGTGGCCATTTGCTTCGACGATTTCGGCGCCTTCGGGGGGAGCGATGCCCCCGGGAGGCTGAATGTCCGCGATGATCCCGTCCCCGATGAGGAGTTCGCCCGGCAGGGGCGGTGCGCCGCTGCCGTCGAGCAGGGAGCCTCCGCGGATGAGCGTATAGACACCTTTGGCATTGGAGGGCATGGTTGGCTCCTTCGCAGGGAAATCAGGGGTGGAGGGGAATGCTCCCGGGGCTGGAGGGCGTGTGTCACGGAGAAACCTCACAATTCCGTTTGCCATCGGCCGGGAAAAACCCTTCCTTCTGCCGGGGAACGCTTACTGGACGGACAACGGGGACCACTTGCTTCGTTTCACGAGGAGACGGTCCCATGTTTCGCAACACCTTCGCATCCCGCTTCGGCGGAACCACCGGGACAATGGCGGCAGTTGCACTTTGGCTCCTTTCGAGCATGTCAGCAGGCGGGGCGTCAGGGCCCGCTCCGAGCGTTGGCGCGGTGTTCGACCGCGTTCGGGCGCACAACTTCCACCCCGTGGACGACCGCAGCTTCACGATCGACCGGACGTTGCGCCAGCACGGCATAGCGGACCCGGACGACGAGGACTGGCGGGTTCGGCTGCTTGCGGTACGCGACCTTGTGCGTGCCGGCGAGGAAGCCGTGCCGGACATCGCTGCGGGACTGCGTGACGAGGACGTGCAGGTCCGGTATGTCTGTGCCCTGGCGCTCGGTGTGCTCGGCGCGAAGGACTCGGTTGCAGACCTCGAACGCGTGGTGCGCGAGGACGAGGATGCGCTGGCGCGCTCGGAGGCCGTTGTCGCCCTTGGGATGATTGGCTCGGAGGGGTCGCTCGCCCTGTTGCGCGAGACTCTGGAGAACGACCCGTCAAACGACGTCAAGCACCAGGCCGAACTCGCGGTCGACCGTATAGACAAAGGCATGGCCTCCGGGGAGGAACTGCGCGCGGCGTACGAGTCGCTGGACCCGGCGGACTTCGGTACTCTGGAGATAGGGGCCCCGGCTCCTGATTTCACGTTAACGGATACAGAGGGGAAACCGTGGCGCCTTGCGGACCACAAGGAGGAAGGGTGGACACTCCTGATCTGGATTTTCGCCGACTGGTGCCCGGTCTGCCACAGGGAGTTCCGCGAGCTGATCGACCTGCGGGAGCAATTCGAGGAGAAAGGCATCACTGTCGCCACTATTGAAGCGAGCGACCGGTACCGCGCGCGTGTCATGGTGGGGAAGGAACTCGATCCGGACTACTGGTTTGCCGACGAGTCCTTCCAGGACGCTTATACGGACAAAATCTGGTGGCCTCACCTTGTGGATTTCGCCGGCAAGGTGGGCGCGCGATACGGGCTGGACCCGCTGGCCTATGCCGTGCACGCCGAATACGTGAACCGGCCGGCCGCGATCATTATCGATCCGCAGGGGAAGGTCCGGCTGGCGTATTACGGCACCTACTGGGGGGACCGGCCGAGCATCGAGGAGGCACTCGGCATGATCCGCCGGGAGGAGTTCGACTACGAGCACCCGCGGAGGTTGAAACTGGAGAAGGAGTAGTGCAGGCGGGGTGCGAAGGGCTGGCGGCCTCCAAAATTACCACGGCTCGCTCTTGGAAACGCTGCTTGGAGCCCCCCGGCATGGGTGGTACAGATGGCTTCCGATTCCACACCGGGAGACCCGTCCATGTCCAAGCCCTTGCCGCGTTCGTTGCCCGCCGTGTATTCGTGCAGCCATGTGCTGCTGGTGGAGCCGCACCGGTTCACCTTCAACGTGGAGACGTCGGGGACGAACGTCTTCCAGCATCTGCCTGCGGACATTGGGCCGGAGGAGGTCGCGGCGAGGGCGCTCGCGCAGCACCGGGAGTTGCAGGAGTTGCTGATCTCGAACGGGGTGACAGTGACGCTCTGCCGCGCGGCGGAAGATACGCCCGACGCTCCGTTCTGCAACAACTGGTTCTCAACGCACCCGGCCATGGAGGGGCTGCGGGACGCTCACGGGATCATGGAGGAGGACGTCCCGCCGACGGTGGTGCTCTATCCGTTGATGGCGGAGAATCGCCGGCGCGAGCGCAGGCCGGAGCTTATCGAAAACCTCTTCCGCCGGCTCTACTCCCGGATGATCAACATGGCGCACCACGAGGAGCGGGGCAGGTTTCTGGAGAGCACGGGGAGTCTTTGCATGCACGATGCAGCACGGACGGTGTACGCGGCGATTTCCAGGCGCACGGACCCGGAGCTTGCAGCGGCATGGGCGGAAAAGATGGGCTACCGGCTTATTGATTTTTCCGCGACCGACGCGAACGGGAACCTCTATTATCACACGAACGTCATGATGTACCTGGGGCACGGGCTGGCCGGTGTGTGCCTTGAATCGATCGAATCGCAGGAGGAGCGGCGGGAGGTGGAGGAGTCACTGGAGGCGAGCGGAATTGCGGTGGTGGCATTGTCGCGCGAGCAGGTGGCGCGGTTTTGCGGCAACGCGCTTTCACTGACGAACAGTGTGGGCGAGCGGCTGTTGGTCATGTCCACGCAGGCGTGGGAGAACTATACACCGGAGCAACAGGGCCTCGTGGAGCAGCACTGCCGGGTGCTGCACACCGACCTGACGGTTTTCGAGGACGTGGGGGGCGGCTCGGCGCGCTGCCTGATCGGGGAGTTGTTCTGACGCCCGCAGGGATGACAGACGCCGCCTCGCTCACGGTTCGAGTTTTTCAAACTCCAGAATGAAGTACGTTTCCGCGGCATGACCGTCCAGCATTTCGGTCAGTTGCCGGGTGATTTTGACCTCCTGGTCCTTGCTCATGTTGACGGTCATCTCGGCATTGAACCGGTCTCGGCCGAACAGCATGCGCCCCTCCTGCCGGAAGGGTCTGGCGCCATCGTGCTCGAGTCTAAGGGCCATCAGCCCGGGAGCGCCCGCCAGCGGCGCCAGGCTCATGGTGGTGCTGGACCTGACGCTGGACTGGGTGGTGGCTCGCCTCTGGCCATCCTCCTCGAGCATGGTGTGGATGTAAGGATGTTCCCTGCCGGCGAAGATTGAGAGTTCACGCCCGGCGATGGCTTCTGTCTCGCTCTGATTGTCGATGGCTGCAGTCCCGTACTCTTCCAGTTTGCTTGCGAGGCCGTGGATGCCGGACTCCAGGACTGTGTCCTGAAGCTGGCGGACGCTCAGCCCCGTGCCGAAACGATGCTCCTCGTCGAGGGTCACCTGCAGGATGGTCATTCTGAGGAGTCCGGTCCCCGGGGGGTCGGCCTCGGCGTCTCCCCGTGTGGGGCGGGCTTCCTCCTTTGACTCAATGCGGGCGCGCAAGTCGTCGGCGGCGGTGCTGATCTGCTCCCCTGCCTGCTGGATGCTGGCGCGGAAGTCTCTGAGGATATCGTTCGACTCTTCCTCGGCCGGGGCCGCTGCAGGAAGGAGGGTCAGGCATAACGCGGTTGCAAGACCGCAATAGAGCGGTTTAAGGCGGAGAGACATCATCGGCGGGGCTCCCATGCGATGGTGTGGTGGCTTGCGCTGTTCCCGGGGAGCAATATGCGGTCCAAGCGCGGCTCGTCACCGGGGCCGCGGGAGCGGTGGCGGGCTGCGTGAGTGGCGATTGCTGCTTGCCCCTGTGGGGCGTGGGGCGTCCCATTTTGCGCCCTTGGGGCGGCCGCGGAGGATCGTGGCCGCTTTTGACTGATCTTGGCTATCAGGAGGATCGTTGCCGCCTTTGAGCACTTTACCGCAATCCGTGGGGGTACTGGGCCTCGGGGTGAGCGTGCCCGAAAGGGTGCTGACGAACGCGGACCTCGAGAAGATGGTCGATACGACCGACGAGTGGATCATCAGCCGGACGGGCATCCGGGAGCGCCGCATCATCGAGGAGGGCAGGGCGCCATCGGAGCTGGGGATCGAGGCGTCGTGGAAGGCGTTGGAAGAAGCCGGCCTCTCCCCCACCGACATCGACACGGTGATCTACTGTACGTTCACGCCGGACTATCCCATGCCGCCCTCGGCCTGTATACTGCAGGGGAAGATGGGTATTCCGCCATGCCTGGCGTATGACCTGAATGCGGCGTGCTCGGGGTTCATCTTCGGACTGCAGAACGCGTACGGACTGGTGAAGTCGGGCGTGGCGAAGCGGGTGCTCGTGGTGGGTGCGGACTGCAATTCGCGCTTTACGGACTACAAGGACCGGGGGACCTGCGTGCTTTTCGGCGACGGGGCGGGCGCGGTCGTGGTCGGCGAAGTGGAGGAAGGCCGGGGCATCCTTGGCAATTGCGCGGGCACGGACGGCACGGGGGCGTTCCTGATCCATCAGATGTCAGGCGGAGCGGTGAATCCGCCGTCGGCGGACAACGTCGAGGATCAGTATATCCGGATGAACGGGCGTGAGGTGTACAAGTTCGCCGTGGGTGTGTTCGGCCCGGCGGTGGAGCAGGCGCTGGACAAGGCTGGGTTGAAGATCGAGGAAGTGGACCTGCTGGTCCCGCACCAAGCGAATATCCGGATCATTGAATCCGCCATGCAGCGGTTCGGCTTCAGCCCGGAGAACGTGGTAATCAATATCGGCGAGTACGGGAACACGTCGGCGGCCAGCATCCCTCTGGGGCTGGATACGGCGCGCCAGCAGGGGAAGCTGACGGCCGGTACGGTGTGCGTGCTGGTGGCCTTCGGCGCAGGACTGACCTACGGGGCGACGGTGCTGCGCTGGTAAGCGGCCCCACGCCGGACACTTTCCACGACACGAGGATTTGAATGAGCAAAGCCGTTTTCGTATTTCCCGGCCAGGGAAGCCAGCACGTGGGCATGGGCGCTCATCTGGCCAGCCGCTCGGAGAAGGCCGCAGAGTTGTTCCGCCGGGCGGACGAGATACTTGGCCTGCCGCTGTCGCGGATGTGTTTCGAAGGGCCGGAAGAGGAGCTCCGGCAGACGGACGTGACCCAGCCGGCGCTGTTCGTGACGAGTGCGGCGGCGCTGGAGGTGCTGCGCGAAGCGGGACTGGAACCGGCTGCCGTGGCGGGGCATTCGCTCGGTGAGTACTCGGCGCTGTACGCAGCGGGGAGTTTCGACTTCGAGACGGGGCTGAAGCTGGTTGCGACGCGCGGCGTGGCGTTTGCGGACGCGGGCCGCTCGCGTCCCGGGGCCATGGCCGCAATCGTGGGGCTTGCATACGACAAGGTGCAGGAGCTTTGCGACAAGGTCGCCGCGGAAACCGGGGGCACACTGGTCCCGGCGAACCAGAACGAGCCCATGCAGACGGTGATCTCGGGCGACCCGGATTCGGTGGAGCTGGCCTGCGGCCGGTTCCGGGATGCGGGAGCGAAGCGGGCGCTCCAATTGCCGGTAAGCGGGGCGTTTCACTCGCCGCTGGTGGCTGCCGCGGCGGAGAAGATGCTGGAAGCGCTCAATGAAGCGGAAATCGCCAAGCCGGCGGTCCCGTTCGTCAACAACGTGGATGCGCGGGTTCTGCACGATCCGGAAGCGATCAAGGGCTCGCTGGTGCGGCAGGTGACAGGGAGCGTACGGTGGACGGACAGCGTTCAGCTCCTGCTGCGCGAAGGACACGATACCTTCGTGGAGGCCGGGAGCGGCAAGGCGCTCTCCGGGCTGGTCCGCCGGATCAACCGCGAGGCGGTGTGTCACACGATGGAGAGCGAGGCGACGCTTGAGAAAACACTTCAGGCTCTTGCAGGCAAGTAACCCAATATCAACGAGGTAGTGCCGTGAAACGACTGGACGGAAAGCGGGCCATTGTGACGGGGGCAGGCCAGGGGATCGGACGGGCGATCGCGCTCCGGCTGGCCGAAGAAGGCGCGCAGGTGGTGGTGAATTCGGCGCGGGAGTCCTCCTGCGGAGCCGTTGCGGCGGAAATCCGCAGGTCCGGCGGCGAGGCCGTCGCGGTGGCCGGGGACGTGGGGACTCCTGAGGCGGTGACGAAGGTCGTTGAAGGGGCGGCGAAAGAGTTCGGCGGAGTGGATATCCTGGTGAACAACGCCGGCATTACGCGTGACGGGCTGCTGATGCGGATGAAGGACGAGGACTGGGACGAGGTGCTTCGTATCAACCTGAAGAGCGCGTTCCTGCTCTCGCGTGCGGTGGCACGGCCGATGATGAAGAGCCGCTGGGGCCGGATCGTGAACGTGACGAGCGTTGTGGGCCTTGTGGGCAATCCGGGCCAAGCGAACTACTGCGCGGCGAAGGCGGGCATGGTGGGGCTGACGAAGTCGCTGGC
>SLMS01000076.1 GCA_007133495.1 Candidatus Sumerlaeota bacterium
AGCCCCGCTCGGAGCAACGGTTTTCCGGGGGGTATCGGATTGACTTGTGCCGCAGCCGGGCCAAACGCTCCAGTAAAGCCTCGCCGGGCCGAACGGCACCGGCCGCATTCCACTGCGGGACCTCATGACTCGTGGCAGTGAACACACTCGCCGTCGTCGGCCCTCTCGGCTTCTGGGAAATCGCGATCATCCTGGTGATCGTGCTGCTTATCTTCGGCCCGAAGGGACTCCCCAAACTCGCCCGCTCCCTCGGTCAGGCCATGCGCGAATTCCGCGACGCCGCCAGCCGCATGGGCGAAACCATCGGCCGCGAGGCCGAAGAGGACGAGCGCCGCGATCGGGAACGAAAGAAACTCTCCGGCTCCGGCCAGGACCGGCCTCCGGAGCAGCCGGAAGAAGAGTCCGCCGAACACGGCCGGGAGCCCCGCACAAAACAGAAGGAAGAAAAGTCCCCGCCCAAAGACGACCCGGAGTCCGTCGCACGCACCCCGGATCAGCCTCGCTGACCAGCCCCGAGTATCAGTCCCGGTGCCTTCTTCAAACGATCAAACGGCCGGTTTCCTCGACCACCTCGAAGAGCTGCGCTCGCGCCTGATCAAGTGCATCCTGGCCATCGCTGTCACCTTCATCGCCGGGTACTTCATCGCCCCGCCCGTGCAGGTGGCCCTGATCAAGCCCCTCGCGACGACGCACGAAAAGCGCCTCGAGCGCACCGCCCCCCCGTCCCTCACGCTGGAGCTTTCCGAGGACGGCACCGTCGTCGCCCGCGACCTGCCGGACGAGCTTCTCGAGCACCGGCCCGAGAACGTCACCGTCCTGCTCCAGCTTCCCGGCGGCGGTGACCCCGTCCGCATCGCGGGGGCAGAACCCTCCGCCCCCGTGCTCTTCCTGCGCGTGCTCGATCCGTTCATGCTGCGGCTGAAGGTGGCCCTGGTGATCGGCGTGGCCTTGGCCCTGCCGGTCATCCTCTACCAGGCGTGGGCCTTCGTGGCCCCGGGGCTCCTGGCAAGCGAGCGCCAATTCGTCCTGCCGCTCATCGCCAGCGGGACCCTCCTCTTCCCGGCAGGAGCGCTCTTCGCCTACTTCCTCTTCGGCTACGCATTTGAATTCCTCGCCCACTTTGCTGTGGAAAACACCGCCATCCAGGTGGATTCCCGCTCCTACCTGGCCTTCACCCTCACGATGATGGTGGGCGTGGGGGCGGTCTTCGAACTGCCCCTGGCGATCGTCATGGCCACCCGGACGGGCCTGGTGCGGACAGATTGGCTCGCGCAGCACCGCAAGTATATCTTCGTTGCCCTGCTGCTGCTCTCTGCCCTTATCACACCTGCGGACCCTTTCAGCATGGTGGCCATGATCCTCCCGCTGGTGCTCCTGTTCGAGGGGGGATTGTTCGCCAGCCGTATTCTGGAAAAGCGCCGGCGGGACGCGGAAGGGTCCGAATCCTCCGCTGAGGAGTCCCCGTGAGGCACCCCGGCCAGAAGCTCCGAATCCTCGTCCTCGACCCTGCGCCGGGCGAATATACGGACTTTTACCACCCCCTTGGGCGGCTGGGGCGTGTCGACTTCTATCCTTCCATCGCGGAGATCACCGAAGCAGCAGCCGCCTCCGGTCCCGAGGAACACCCAGCCATGCTCCTCGATCTGGACACCCTGGCCGCTGCGGACAAGGCGCAGGTGCAACGGGTCCTCTCCTTCCGCCCCGGCATCCCCGCCGGCGCCGTCACCGCCACGCCCCCGGAAGAACACCTCGAACTGCTCGGCAACCACGGGCTTCTCCAGACCATCGTCAAGACGCCTCCCACCAACCCGGGCGAGGCGATGCATCTGGTCGAATGCGTCGTCGATCCGGCCAGCGGATTCGGCCTGTTCAGCTACCTGCAGAACACGATCGAGATGTACAACCTGTCCATCTCCACCATGGCGGAGAAAAACCGCTCGGTCGAACGCGTCATCAACCACTTCGCCACCGCCGGGTTCGACGTGCACCAGCTCTTCGACGTCCGCCTCATCCTCGAGGAGGCCATCAACAACGCCTTCTATCACGCCTTCCGCCTGCCCTCGGGGGAGAAGAAATACAACCCGCGCACCTTCCAGTCGCTCGAATCCCAGGAGCGCATCCGGATCGAATACGGGACCAGCGCCGAAGGCGCCGGCTTCACCGTCTCCGACAATGCCGGCACGCTCCGCCCCGAAGTGGTGCTCGACCGGTTCTACGGCCAGGTGCGCCAGACCGGCACCTTCGATGTCCACGGCCGCGGCCTCCACCTCTCCCGCCTCCTCTCCTCATTCTATATCATCAACATCGAGGAGCGTAAACGCACCCAGATCATCGCCCTGTTCGACAGCCGGCGCCGCACTTCCCGCCCCAAGCCCCTGATGATCAATTTCATCGGAAACCGCACCGGCTCGCTCGTCTGGACCCCCCCAGAACGGGATATGGATTGATCCCCGAACTTTTTCCGTCAGCCTGAGCGGCCTACCCTCCAAGGAGGACACGCCGGATGATCGGAAAGCTGCTCTATCCTGCCATCGAAGAGCTGATCGAACAGAAAGACTTCCGCACCATCAAGGAACAGCTCTCCGACCTGCCGGAGGCCGACCTCGCCGATCTCCTCGAAGACCTCGGGGAAAGCCGCCTCATGGTCGTCTTCCGCCTCCTGTCCAAGGAAAAGGCGGCCGACGTCTTCGAGCACCTCGACCTCGACCAGCAGCGCGCCCTTCTCGACTCCCTCTCACGCGAACAAGTCAAAGAAATACTCGAGGAAATGAGTGTGGACGACCGCACCCAGCTCCTCGACGAACTGCCGCCCGACGTCGCCTCACGTCTCCTCGAACTCCTCAGCCACAGGGACCGCGAACTCGCCAGAACCATCCTCAACTACCCCGAGGACAGCGTCGGGCGCCTCATCACCCCCGACTACGTCTCCCTGCCGCCGGACGTCACCGTCGGCCAGGCACTCGAACGCATCCGCATCTTCGGCAAGGACATGGAGACCGTCTATTCGTGTTACGTGATCGGCCGGCACCGCAAGCTCCTCGGCTACGTCTCCCTCCGCAAGCTCGTCACCTGCCCGCTCGACACGAAAATCGAGGACATCTATCAGCGCCACTTCATCTGGGCCGGCGCGGACACGCCGCAGGAGGAAGCCGTCGAAATGCTCCGCCGCTACGACCTGCTGGCCCTCCCCGTCCTCGACAGCGAAGGCAGCATGGTCGGAATCGTCACCTTCGACGACCTCATGGACGTGGCCGAGGAGGAGTACCGCGAGGACATCGACCGCCTCGCCGCACTCGTCCCCGGCGACGAACCCTTCCTCGAAGAGCCGGTCCTCTCACTCGTCCGCAGGCGCACCCCCTGGCTCATGGGCCTCCTCGTCGTGCAGGCCGTCGCGGTGCTGATCCTTGCCGCCTACGAAGCGCAGCTCGAAGCAGTCATCGCGCTCACGTTCTTCCTCCCCGCGCTCGTCGCCACCGGAGGCAACACGGGCACGCAGAGCGCCTCGCTCGTCATCCGCGCGCTGGCCACGGGCGAAGTCACGATCAAGGACGTCGGCAGGATTTTCTTCCGCGGCGTTCAGGGCGGGCTGTTGCTCGCCGTAATCCTCGGCCTTTGCGGCTGGCTGATGGCCATCGTGATCCATGGCGACCCCATGATCGGGATGTGTGTGGGGCTTGGACTCGCCGCGGTGGTGCTCATGGCGAACCTGGCCGGCAGCCTCCTCCCCCTGCTGCTCAAGAAGCTGAACCTCGACCCCGCCATCATGAGCGCCCCCTTCATCAGCACCCTGACGGATATTTTCGGGCTCGTCCTCTATATCGAGATCAGCCGGCAGATACTCGGCATTTAGCCCGCCAGTCAGCCCGTGTCGGCTTCCTGCAGGAACTTGGTCCGCGGCAGGTCAATGTCGCAATAAAGACAGCGTACCGCCTTGACCGGGTTCATGCGCCCGCAGCCGGGGCAGTTCTTGGGCGAGCGCGCCTGCGCCAGCTTGCCGTCGCGCCGGCCGTCCATCTCGTCCACGAACTCCATCCACTCGTCCAGCTCCCGTTCGCTCACGGCCCCCTTCGCCACGAGCAGCCGCGCGAGCGTCTGCACCTGCAGGTGGAGCTGGGCGATCCGGTGCTCAAGCTCCGCAATGTTTCCCGTGCGGGAGGAGTCCGCCCCGCTCATGCCAAACAGGTCGATCTTCTCGGTGAAGTTGCTGGTCCGGACTCCGCCGGTGTAGTGCCCACTCATGACGTTTGGTTCTCCTTGATCGGGGGGGCATTGCCCCTTCTGGTATCCAAATTGCCCCTGTCCTCAGGGGAGTACCCCGCAAGCCTCGTTTCATTCAATTTGCCCGAAGAGAATCCCTCACTATGACCACCGGCAAGGAAAAACACAGCCCCCTCGCCGCCGCCACTCACCCACTGCAGGGAGAAGTGCCGCTGGGCTTTCTTGACCTCAGCGGTGCGCTCTTCTTCGTCCTCGACGGGGCCGGGGTGGTCGCGCGCGCCAGCCAGGCACTGCACGAGGCCGCGGCCGAAGTGCCCGCCGACGGGGACGGCCTCCTGGCCGCGCTCCTCGGCGAGCGCGCCGCCGCCGAACTCTCCGCCCGCCTCACCCGGTCCCGGGCGGCGGAGGAACCCTCCGCCCTCGGCACCTGGTCGTTCGACTTCCGCAACGCCCCGTGGTCCCAATGCCTCGTCTTCGTGCAGCCGCTCGCCGGCGATGACGGCAACATGCTCGTGCTGCTGCGTCCGGTGCCGGAAGCCTCGGCGGAGCGCCGACAGTTCGAACGCATTCTCGACTCCATGCCGGACGGCGTCTTCATCATCGGCCGCGACAAGCGCGTGCGCTTCTTCAACGAGGCCTGCGGCCGCATCACCGGCCGGCCCCCCGAGGAGATCGTCTCCCACGGCTGTGCCTGCAACGACGTCATCCGCTGCCACACCGAGGACGGCCTCAGCTACGCCCATTCGCTCTGCCCCGCCCGCAGCGTCTTCAGCGGCGAGGCCGGCTATCAGTGCGAGGAAATGCTCCTCACCAACTCCGATGGCGAAGAACGATGGGTTGAGACCAGCTACTCCCCCGTGCCGAACCCCGACGGTGGCATCGACTACGTCATCGGCGTCGTCCGCGATGTTCACGAGCGCAAGACGCTCGAAGAACGGCTGCACCAGACCGAGAAGCTCGCCTCGCTCGGGCAACTCGTCGCCGGCATCGCCCACGAGATCAAGAACCCGCTCGGGATCATCATGTCCAGCCTCGACGTGCTGGAAAATCCCAAACGTCCCAAGAAGCAACGCAACGAGGCCGGCCAGTTCATCCGCGAGGAAATCCGCCGGCTGGACGAGCGCCTGCGCTCCTTCCTCGCCTTCGCCCGGCCGCGCGACCTGCAGCCCGCCCCGGTCGCGCTCGGCGGCCTGCTGCGCCGCAGGGCCGCCTCGATGGAGGCGCTTTACCCCGACCTCAAACTGGAGGTGGATGTCTCCCAGCCCGAGCCGATACTCTTCGCCGACGAGGAGCAACTGAACCAGGTCCTCACCAACCTTGTGATGAACTCCGGCGAGGCCATGGAAGGCGAAGGCCGCATCGTCCTGCGCGCCCGCCAGCAGGGCGACACCGCCATCGTCGAAGTCGAGGACGAGGGCCCCGGCATCCCGGAGGAGTTCCGCTCCCGCGTCTTCGATCCGTTCTTCACCACCAAGGCGGAGGGCACCGGGCTCGGCCTGTCCATCTGCTATCAGATCGTGCTGGCGCACGGCGGTACGCTCTCTATCGGCACCGGCCGCTCCCGCCGCGGCACGTGCTTCACCGTCCGGCTCCCGGGCGGGAAGGTGAGAGTCGCCGGAGGAGAATAGCGGGCCGCACTTGTCAACGCCCCGGCGGACCACATCGCGTCCGCCTCGCGCCAGCCTGCATCACCTCGTCCACCCACGCCACTTCCCCGATTTCCCCCGATTGCGCCGCGCGGAATTCAGTTGCCGGTTGCCTCAGCACCGCTACACCCCTAGCCATACCTGTTACAGTAGCAAAACAACGCCAGACAGAAGGGTTTTCACCAACCAATGCCGAAGGTACTCAGCGTCGATCCCACACCGAACGAAAACGCCGTGCGCTTCACTGTCGAAGGGGCCGCAACCTCCACCCCGACGACGTTCAAGAAGGAGAACGCAGACGACAACGCCATTGCCAAGGCCGTCTTCGCCATCGACGGCGTGACGTCGGTCTTCATGGTGAACGATTTCGTGACGATCACGAAGGACCCGGCAGCAAGCTGGGGAGACCTCGAATCGCCCGTAAAGCAGGCCATCGAAAGCGCCTGAAAAACGCTCCCCCCGCCACCGGGAAAGGAGGCCCGCACATGCCCCATCGTTCCCTGAACGCGCTCGTGCTGGCGGGCTTCGACCACACCACGGGGGCCACACTCGTCTCGCTTCTCGGCGACGAAGTCCTCCCCGAAGACCTCCACTTCGTCCAGCACCTGAACATCGAGCCCTGGCAGAAACACCGCGCCGGGCTGCTCGTTGTCGGGATGACCCCCAACACTGACCTGCTCGCCGTCTCCCAGCTCATCCAGAACCGGACGAGCTACTGGGACGTGGCCGTCTGCCTCCCGGAGGTGCTCAGCTACTACTCCATCGCCTTGCTGGCGCAGGGCGCACTCAAGGTCCTGCCCCACCCCGAGGAGGACCTGGAGTCCTCCAAACAGGAGTTGCACTACCTGCTCGAATCGGTCGCAGCCTTCCAGTCCGACGTGTTCGGGCTGGAGGTGGCGGACCTTGTGCAGCTCTTCGGCGAAAAGCGCTTTGCCAAGACAATACGCTTGACGGGCCCTGGGTGCGTCGGCTCCATCTACCTCTTCGAAGGCAACGTCGTTCACGCCGAAACGACAGATGGCGAGGAGGGCATGGAGGCCTTCTCGCGCCTGATCGGCCTCCACGCGCCCGAACTGCGCGTCCACAAGGGCTGCCTGACCGCGCGCAAGACGATCGGCATCCCCGCGATGACCTGCCTCCTCGAAGGCTCCCGCCAGCGGGACGAGAAAGGCGCTGGGGATGGACACGTCCCTCCCGTTCAGGAGACATTCGAGTCGGTGGACTCGGTGATCCAGTCCGATATCGAGAAGCTCCCGCACTCCCCCCCCGCTGGCGAGCAACAGTAGCATCATCGGGTTCTGCTCCACAGCGCCCGGGGCCAATCTGGCCCCATGTTTGCCACTGACCAAGGGTGGAGAAAGCGGCACTTGTCGCGCTCCCCAAGCAACGGCAGGAGGCAGGCCGAAATGATGGAGCACCTGACAGCAAATCCACGGTTCTACGACCGCCTTCTCGCGGTCTGCACGATCATCATCGGTGGTGCGCTCGTGTTCCTGGCGGCGCAGGCGCTGCAGCCGCCGCTCGGGCCTTCCACAGCTCAGAACAACGAGACACACGTGGAGGTGCGCGGAGTCGCTCAGGAAGCCAGCGAGCCGGTCGTCGCCGAGGAAGTCGCCGGAGAGTACCCCGCACGCGAACCCGCCTCCTGAGCCCCGAATGCCCTTGGCCCGCCCCACCGGCCAAGCCTAAAGCACCAACGCAGGATCAAGTGTAACAGAGCGAACGACGGAAGGAGCTTCAGCATAACATGACAACGATAAGACGGCGTCACCACTACCGCCTCGGCGGCTTCACTTTCCTTGAGATCATGTTCGTCGTGGTGATCATCGGGATTCTCCTCGCGCTCGTCGGCCCGCGTCTGGCCGGCCGCACGCAGGAAGCCCGCATCACCGCAACGCGCACGCAGATGCACGGAATCGAACAGGCCATCAAGAACTACGAGATGGACATGGGCACCTTCCCGCGCGACCTTGAGGAGCTCATCGATCCACGAAGCGGTGATGAGGACATGTGGCGCGGCCCGTACCTCGACTCCGATACGATCCCCAAGGACGCTTGGGGCGAGGCGTTCATCTACAACTACCCGGGAGACCACAACCGCCGCGGGTTTGATCTCTCCTCCAAGGGCCCCGATAGGCAGGAAAACACCGACGAGGATATCACCAACTGGACCAGGCGCGACTGACGCCGCAGCCTTGGACGCTGGCTCCTTCCAGAAGAGTTTTCGCAATTGCCGCGCGGACCGCTCCCCAAAAGCCCGCCAGACTGCTCAGCCTTGGTGGCCATAAGGGGGGCGGTTCCGTTGCGGCCCAACCACACCAACCCACAAACCACGACCCCCTCCCAGCGGACAGATAACCTTTGAGCAGTAACCCCCCGGCGCAGCACCTGAGCGAACGGATCACCGGGGCGGCAGACGCCCTCCGCCGGCAGCTTGGCACCGTTCCCCCACTGCTTGTCGTCACCGGAAGCGGACTCGGCGGATTCGCCTCGCGCCTGGAGAACGCCGTAACGGTCAGCTACACCGAGCTGCCCCACTTCCCCGCCAGTGCCGTCGTCGGCCACGCCGGCAAGCTGGTGAAAGGGGCGCTCCACGGCCGCGAAATCGTCGTCATGAGCGGCCGCAAGCACCTCTACGAAGGCGTCGATGCGGCCGACGCGGCCATCCCGCTCCGCGCGCTCCTGAAAGCCGGTGTCCGGACGGTGATCCTTTCGAATGCCGCAGGCGCACTGAACGCAAAGTTCGATGTCGGTGACCTCATGCTCATCACCGACCACATCAACAACATGTTCCGCAATCCGCTGGTGGGGCCGAACCTGGACGAGTTCGGCGGCCGGTTCCCGGACATGTCCGAGCCCTACTCCCGCGCCCTTCAGGCCGCTGCCCGCGAGGCGGCGCGCGAGGAGGGCATCCTGCTGCGCGAGGGTGTTTACGCCGGCAATCTCGGCCCAAACTACGAAACCGGGGCGGAAGTCCAGTTCCTGCGGCAACATGCGGATGCCGCGGGAATGAGCACCGTCACCGAGACACTCGTCGCCAGGCACGCCGGAGCGCGCGTGCTGGGCATCTCGCTGATCAGCAATACCCTCGTCCGGAGCACCGGCCCGGTCACCCACGACGAAGTGATCGAAGCAGGACGCGAAGGCGCGGACAAGTTCTCCCGGCTGGTGACCCGGATCGTCCGGAAGGTGGACCCCTCGGCGTGAGTGCCGTACTCCAAACACCCACAATGATCGAAGTGGACGGGCTGACAAAGCACTACGGCCCGACGCGGTCCATCGAGGACCTCAGTTTCTCCGTGCCCAAGGGCGACATCCTCGGCTTTCTCGGCCCCAACGGCGCCGGCAAGTCCACCACCATGCGCATCCTTGCCGGAATCGCCCGCCCCACCCGCGGCAGCGCCCGCATCGAGGGGGAAGACGTCCAGCAGCCCAGCGAATCGCTCCGCCGCAAGATCGGCTACCTGCCCGAAAACTCGCCCTTCTACGGAGACATGACACTCGGTGGGTACCTGCGCTTCATGGCGGGCGTGAAGGGCCTGCCCGGCCGCGAAGCGCGCCGCGAAATGGAACGCGTCACCGAACTCGTCAACCTTTCAGACGTGCGCCACCGCCTCATGCGCAACCTCTCCCGCGGCATGCGCCAGCGCGCCTGTTTCGCGCAGGCTCTCCTCGGGAGCCCCCCCGTCTTGATTCTCGACGAGCCAACCGTCGGCCTCGATCCCTCGCAGATCAACGACGTGCGCCGGCTCATCCGCTCCCTAGCTGGCGAATGCACCGTCATCCTCTCCACGCACATCCTGCCCGAAGTGGAACTGGTCTGCTCGCGCGTCGTGATCATTGCCAACGGGCGCATCGCCGCGCAGGGAACGCCCGAGGAGCTGGTCAGCCGTGAGGGCGGCAACACACTGGCGGTGATCGTCCGCGGGGCGGAAGGCACCTTCCGCGAAAAGCTTTCAGGCTGGCCGGGCGGCGGCGAGCCCGCGGTCTCCCACCGGCCCGACATCGCCGCGGACGCATGGCAGGCCCTTCTCCCCGCACCGGCCAACGGAAACAAGGACCCGCGCCCGGAACTGGCCCGCGGGCTGGTCGAAGCCGGGCTCGACCTGCTGGAAATGCGGCCGGAACGGCTCCGGCTCGAGGACATCTTCTTGCGCGCGATCGGGAAGTAACTCATGGCGGCAATAGTGCAGCAATGGAGCCTTGTCTATAAGCGGGAGCTGGGCGCCCTCCTCTCCCTGCCGCTGTATTACATCCTGTGCGGCATCTTCTTTCTGCTCACCTCTCTGATCTATCTGGCCACGCTGGCCGAATTCGCCCGCCAGGCGGAGGGCACCACGGTCAACGTCACCGACTCCGTCATCCGCCCGGTGTTCCACGTGGTGCACTTCTTCCTCCTGGTGCAGGTGCCGCTCCTGACCATGCGGATTTTCGCAGAGGACCAGGAGTCCGGCATGCTCGACCTTCTGCAGACGACACCGATGCGGGACTGGCCTCTCCTGACCGGGAAGTTCGCCGCCATGGTCACCGCCATGGGTGTCTATATCGCGCTGACGGTTTCGTTCCCCTTCGCAACGTCGCTCCTTGGGGAGGTGGAATGGCCCGTCGTGGTGGGCAGCGTCCTGGCCCTTCTGGCCAGCGCGTCGGCCTACGCCGCGGTCGGCGTGTTCTTCAGCGCCGTGACCGAATCGCAGGTCGTGGCCGCCGTGCTCTCCTACGTCACGCTTTTCCTTCTCGTCTTCCTGCAGGTGTTCGCCCAGGCCGCCGGCATCCCCGCGCTGGAGGACGCAGCGCTCCACTTCGCCGTGATGGAACACCTTGAAGCGATCCTCTCGGGCAACATCGCCGCGATGAACGTGATGTATTTCGTTGGCATGTCGGTCGTCTTCCTCTTCTTCACCGCGCGCAGACTCTCCATGCGGAGGGCCAGGGCATGATGCAGAGAATCGGACGCTCCGTGCGCAGGCACCCCATCCGTTCCCACGCTCAATCGCGCGGCACCGTCGCCCTGCGGGCGATTCCGATTGTGCTCGGATTCCTCGGCGTTGCGGGGGCCATCGTCCTGGGAGCGCTGCACGGCAGGTTCCTCCCCGTGCACTTCGTGACGGCCGGAGTATCGCTCGCCGCGATCGCGGGCGGCCTCTTCTGGGTGAACGACGTGCGCTGGCGGGAAACCCTCGCCTCCATTGTCTATACGCTCTTCTTCGCGCTCTGCGTCGTGCTTGCCTACATGATCTCGGCGAACCGGCAGGGGCGCCTGGACCTGACGGCGGACCAGACCCATACGCTCTCGCCACAGACCGTCAGCATCCTCCAGCGGATCGACCCGCAGGAGATGGTCCGCATGCAGGTCTTCGCCCCGGGCGCCGAACACCAGCAGCTCGAACGCTTCCTCGCCAACTACAGCCGCGAGACGCCTTCCTTCCGCTTCGATATACACGACGCGGCGCGCGACCTCGACGTCGTCATGCAACTCGGCGGGAACATTTCCAACGGAGACATGATCCTCGTCCGTCAGGACGCCGAGGGCAACGTCGTCCGCCGCGAAAGCGGCGAGCTCGACGTCGGCGACCAGCGCCGTGAGCACACCCTCACCAATGCCCTCGCCCGCCTCATGCAGACCCAACAGGAGCGCATCTACTTCACCACCGGCCACGGTGAGCGGCACCTCGATGGGTCGGAGGGCGGCATGACCATGGCTGCGCAGTTGATCGCCGACACCGTCCTCCCCGCCCGGCAGGTGCGCCTGATGGAAAGCGGCGTCCCGGAGGACGCGGCCGCAGTGGTCGTCGCCGGGCCCACGCGTGACCTCTTCGACTACGAACTCGAAGTGCTCCAGCACTACCTCGACGAGGGCGGAAAGCTCCTCTTCCTCTTCGACCCGGTCCTCGCCCGTGGCACCGCCGCGGACTTGGACAACTTCGAAACACTCCTGCGCCACGTCGGCCTCCAGTCCCCCAACGAACTCATCGTCGATCCGGTCTCCGTGCCCGCCTTCGGCCGGACCTTTACCCCCGTGGTCGGCTTCACCCGCCATGAAATCAGCCAAGGAACCCGCCGCACTCCATTCTACATGGACCAGGCGCGGCCGTTCTTCCCCGTGGATAACCTCCCCGATGGCATACGCCAGGAGGTCGTCCTCGTTACCAACGACCAGGTCTGGACCGAACCCTTCGAGGAACTCCGCAGCATCACCCGCCCCGTGCCGCCCGACAACCCCGAGCGCGTCCGCATGCAATACGTCGCCGTCGCGTCGGAAAAGCTCACCCCCGGCGGGCGCTGGGGCGACCGGATGCGCGTGGTCGCCGTCGGTGATTCGGACGCGTTCGTGGACGAACTGCTCGAACGGAACGGCGACGCGGCCTCCTTCCTTGTCGCCTCGATGAACTGGCTGCGCGAGCGCCAGGAACTGCTGGCCGTCCCGCCCCGCTACCAGCGCAGCACGCCCGTGGTCCTCACCACCACGCGCGCCTGGGTGCTCCTCGGCACCTTCCTCGCCATCGGCCTGGCCATCACCGTCGGCGGCACCGCATGGACCATTATCAGGAGGAAGACGCGATGAAACTCCTCCACCGTCCGCTTCTGGCGATGCTCGCCGCCGCCGTGCTCTTCGCTGTCTATCTCTGGGACGTCAACCGCGTCGAGCGCGCCATCCTTCGCGGCATGCAGGCCGAGCAGGTGCTCTTCCAAACCCCCGACCTCGTCACCGCCGTCGTCTTCGACAACGAGCACGGCCGCATGAGGGTTGAGCGCCCCGGCGGCGCCGGCGATCCGTGGCAGATTGTCGAACCCTCCCGCGCTCCTGCGGACTCCTCGGTGATGAACTCCTACCTCGAAAATCTCCGCGGGGCCCGCCGTCAGGCCAGCTTCCCGCCCGAGGACGGCGACCTCGCGCGCTACGGACTCGAAGAGCCCAGCCGCACCGTCAGCGTCACGCTCACGGAAAACGGCCGGGAGTCCACCCGCACGCTCCTCTTCGGCCGGCAGCCCACTGAACTCGGCCACGTTTACGCCAAGATCGAGGGCGAAGAGCTGGTCTTCACCGTCTCGGAATGGTTCTACCGCAATTCGAACAAGCAGTTGGCGGATATTCGCGACCGCTCCATCCTGCCGGGCAGGCTGGAGACCGCCACCGAGATGCGCGTGGCCGGCCCGGCCGGCTCCTTCCGCGTGGAACGCCCGGACGCTGACTCCGAACGCTGGCGCATGGTCCGCGAGGGGCACCACACCGTCCCCGTGGACCGGGTTCTGATGGAACGCCTCACCGAAAACCTGCAAACGGGCCGCTTCCAGGAAGCCGGCGCGCCCGAAGGGTTCGAGGACGCGGACCACGGCCTCGATTTCCCCGTCGCCCGGCTCATCGTCGAGGGCGAAACGCTCTTCGCCGTGGGCAACCGCGTCGGCGAGCGCGACCAGTTCTACGCAAAGGCCGGCGAAGACACCGTCGGCATCGTCTCCGCCTCCCTGGTCACCGACCTGCTCCGCCCGGCAGCCGAATGGGGCACCAAGCGCTTCGTGTGGTTCGAACCCCGGGAGATCACCGAAGTGCACACCTCCTCCGGCCCCAGCAGCATGCAGCTCCTGCGTGGCGACGACGGAGATTGGTTCTTCGCCGCAACGCCCGGCGTCCCCGTCCATCCGCAGCGGTTGGAGGACTTCCTCCGCGCCGTCACCACCCTCTCCGCCCAGCAGCTCGTCACCTCAAACCTCGACGAGGAGGACTGGCGCCGCTACGGCATTCTGGAGGAGGGCTTCCGCCTCGCCGCCACCAACACCGCCGGCCAGACCCATTCCCTGCGCTTTGGCCAGACCGACTCCCGCGAGGGCCACACCTACATCCTCCGAGAGCAGGACAACTCACTCTGGCAGGCCGATTTCCGCGAGGGCGGCCGCGTCTTCAAGTTCCGACGCGACCTCGAAGACCGCCGCATCGAGCCCGAACTCGCAGAACGCACCTCACGGTTCGTCATTGTGGTGGGCGGCGAGCGCATGACCCTCGAAAAAACCCAGGCCGCCTGGCGAGTCGAGATGCCCGGCGAGCGGCCCACCATCATGCGCCCCACTGCGGTGGTGAACTTCCTCGAACTGTTCGAGGCCATGGAATCCGACGGCGAGATGCTCGGCCTTACCGGCGAGGAGCCGCAGGCAACCTTCAGCTTCTACGATTCCGCTGACGCGGACGACGAGGACCCCTTCCTGGAGATCGACCTCCTCAGCCGCACCGAGACCGTGGCGCTCTTCCGCAAGGGCGAGCGGGTCCTCGAGGTCCCCGCTGATCAGTTCGAACCGGTGGACGACGAGATGGTCCGGCTGGTCCTCGCTGCCAAGGCCCAGGCCGAGCAGGAGCGCACACCCTGAGACCGCCTGACGCGGAACCTACTCGGCCGCGAACACGAGCTGCGACTCGCGGGCGGACTCCACGCTCAGCTCCCGGTGATACGTGTACCCGTCGGGGTGATGGAAGTCCTTGAGGTCCTTCGGCGAGGCGGCGTTCTTCTTGAGCAGGTGGCGGATGAGGGCGCCCTTCAGGGCCTTGGAATGATGGCTGATCGTCTTGTACTCCGCCACGCCCCCGCGCACGATGCGCTTGACGAACTTGACCTGGTGGCGCGCCACGACCTCCCCCGTATTGTCCCACACCCGGCGATGAATATCCGGCAGGAAATCCCACACGACTTTGCCCTTCAGTTCCCGGCGCAGCACCTCGCTGACCGGCCGGCGCCAGAACTGAACGAGCTTCCCGACGTTACCCCCGAGGTTCCCCCCCATCTTGAGCTTGTAGAGCGGGATGCAATCGGTCGGCCGCAGCAGCCCGAACAGCGCGCTGAGCACAAGCGCCTGCCGGTCGAACCGCCGTTTTTCCACCGCTTTCAGCTCCTCGTACCCGATCGCCTCCCACATGACGCCGCTGTAAAGCTGCCGCGCCGGAACGGCCGTGCTGCTCAGCAGCCGGCGGTTGCAGGCGATCGCGTGGTCGAGCGAACTGCCCGAAACCTCGAAGAGCTGCTCGAGCCCAAGCCCCCGCTCAAGCGCCACCCGCACCGCCTCCTGCACCATCTCACGGAAGGGCTCCAGCTCGGGGAACGCGTTGGTCTTCTTCTTTTTCCGGACCTCCACAAGCGTCGGACCCCGTGCCGGAGGGGCCACCTTCGACTCCGAGGGGGGAATCAGCAATATCCAACCGGACAATTTCAGAACCCTCCCGGAAGCGGGGTCGAAGTGACCGGCAACTGCGGCGGGCCGCTCTCGCGCCTTCGGGGCGTTTTCTCTTCGTTGGCAAAAGGAAAGGCCCTTCCGGCATCCGGGGTCAACCAATCCCGTTGGGCCGCGCTCGCTCTCATTTGCCTTCTGCTCCTCCTCCCCGGCAAGGCGCCCACCGAATCTCCAGACGCGGAGATCTCCGGCGACCGCGTCCTCGCCATGGTCAACCAGCAGATTTTCACCCTCCGGGACATGGAGTTCTGGATGCTCGACTACCGGCTCAACCGCCCGGAGGTGTTCGACATTCCGGACGAGATACTTCGGCGCGAACTCGTCGGCGACGTGGTGGACGATTATCTGCTCCGGAGCTGGGCCGAACTCGAAATCGAGGGCGATCTCCCCCCCGAGGCCATCGAGAGCCGCTACCGCGCCGCCATGGAGCGCTATCAGCGCCTCGCCGGCGGGAGCACCCGCTTCCAGCAGCTCCTCCGCGAACTGCAGATCGACCCATTCCTCTTCCGCCGCTGGGTGCGCGAGCAGGCCCGCGGAAGCATGATCGTCCGCGAGGCCGTCACCGGGTACGTCGTCGCGGGCGGGCAGACCCCCTTCGACGGCTCCGTGGCGGACGCACACCGCCTCCGCCTCGCCCACATCCTCGTGGAGGCGAATTTGCGCCGCGAGACCGAGCGCGAGCGCGCCTACGAGCGCGCCCTGCGCATCCGGCGCGACGTCACCGCCGGTCTCTCCTTCGCCGAGGCCGCCCGCCTGTACAGCGACGACGAGGCCACCAGGCCGATCGGAGGTGAACTCGGCTGGTTCGAGGACGGCGAGGTCAACCCCGCCCTGTGGGAAGCCGCACGCTCGGTCAAACACCGCACCCCCACCCCGCCCGTCGAAACCGGAGCCGGATACCACCTCGTCATGGTCCTCGACTACGAAACGCCCGAACAGCGCGAATACTTCCGCCGCGTGCGCGAATTCGAAGCACGCCGCATCCGCGAGCTTCGCCGCACCAACGATGTGCGCCTGGCCGAAGGGTACGCCCTCCACCCCCTTCCCGAGGACGCCGCCCCCGAGGAACCCGGCTTCTGGGACCTTATAGACATCGAACAGGCAGGCGCCGAACTCCCGGGGCCGGAAGACTGAAATGGCGCGCCCTCTCCCCTCCGGGGCGGGAACGGAAGACCTGATAGCCGCTCCGGCCACGGCAGCCGGCCGGTCCGCCATCGCCATCGTCCGCATGAGCGGGAAGGGCGCCGCCCAGGCGGGGGAGCGGCTCTTCGGCGCGAAGCTCTCCGCCGCCTCTCCCGGCCGGATGATTCTCGGCACGCTCCGCCATCCGGGCACCGGAGAGCCCGTGGACTCCTGTCTGGCCGTGCAATGGCGGGCGCCGCGGTCGTACACGGGGGAGGACCTGGTGGAGTTCCACCTCCACGGCTCGCCCGCCGTGGTGGATGCCGCGCTGGAGGCCTGCCGGGCGGCGGGCGCCCGGCTGGCGGAGGCCGGAGAGTTCACCCGTCGTGCCTACCTCAATGGCCGGCTGGACCTCGCCCAGGCCGAAGCCGTCGCGCACCTGACCCAGGCGCAGACCGAGGCCGGCCGGCGGGCGGCGCTCGCCCAGTTGCAGGGTGGCCTTTCCGCCCGCCTGATGGAACGGCGCCAGGCCCTTGTACAGACAACCGCGGAACTCGAAGCGGCGATAGACTACCCCGAAGAGGACATCCCCGCCCCGGCGGTTGAGCGGCACCTCGAATCAGTGCAGGGGGCGCTGGCGGAGTTGCGCGCCCTGCTGGCCGCCGCGCGGCGGGGCAGGGCCCTGCACGAAGGCGCGCGCGCGGTGCTCGCCGGCCGGCCGAACGCGGGGAAGTCCTCGCTCTTCAACGCCCTCCTCGGCCGGGAGCGGGCCATCGTCACCCCCCACCCGGGCACCACGCGCGACACTCTCGAAGCCACCATAGACCTCGGCGGGGTGCCGCTCACCCTTGTCGATACGGCCGGTCTGCGCGCCGACCCCGAAGAGATCGAAGCCATCGGCATCGGCCGTTCCCGCGAGGAACTCCACGCCGCGCAGGTCGTGCTCTTCCTCGTGGACGCGGCGGACCCGGACCCGGACGCCGTGGAGGAGTACGCCGCGCTGTCCCCGCTCAGGCACTTCCTTGTCTACACGAAGACGGACCTGCCCGCGGCGGAGGAAGCACTGCCCCGGCCGCACGGCGAGACCTGCGCCGCAACGCTCCGCATAAGCGTCAAGACGCGTCAGGGGCTGGACGAACTGGAGCGCGCCCTGCTCCGCGAGGCGACCGGCACGGAGAGCGAAGGCGGCAGTCTCCCTGCGGTCGCCTCCGCGCGCCAGGAGGAGGCGCTCCGCCGCGCGTCCGAAGGACTGGAGGCCGCCGCAACGGGCCTCAGCAACGCCGCGCCCGTGGAGCTTATTGCGGCGGACCTCACCGGTGCGCTCGCCGCCATCGACTCGGTGCTGGGGCTCGAATCGCTCGACGAGGATGTCCTGGACGCGGTCTTCGCGACTTTCTGCCTGGGGAAGTAGGGCCCACCCACCGCCGCCGGGTTACCGCCGGGATTCCCCCCAACGGTGCTCCTCCCCGGCCAGCAGACGCTGTATATTCGTACGGTGCTTGAAGATCACCAGCGCACTGACGCCGATCGTGAACAGGAGTATGGCCCCTGGCTGGCCGGTCATCCACACCGCCACCGGAAGGGCCACCGCAGCGGTCAGCGAGGACAGGCTCACGATCCGCGAGGCCGCGAACACTGCCGCAAACACCACCAGCGCAACCAGCGTCGCCAACGGAGCCAGCAGCAGGAAGACGCCCAGGGCGGTGGCGACGCCCTTGCCGCCCTTGCCGCCCAGAAACACGTTGAAGAAATTGCCAAGCAGGACGGCAATCGCGCCCAGCACCAGCATCCCCGGCCCTGTGGCATGGAAGAGCAGGACCGCGAGCAGCGCCAGGTACGCCTTCCCCACGTCTATCGCGAAGGTAACCAGCCCCGCCTGCCAGCCCAGCACCCGCCACACGTTCGTCGCGCCGATATTGCGCGAACCGTGCAGCCGCACGTCTATACCGCCAAGCGCGCGCCCCACAAGCAGCCCCGCCGGGATTGCCCCCGCCACATAACAGAGGATGAGCAGAACAAAATCGTGCAGCAGCGCGATCATTGCTCATCCCCCTCCGGCCAGGCGGTCTCCAGTTCCACACCCTCATCCGTATAGACGGAGGCGTAGTGGACCGCTTCCGGGTCCCGCATCTCCCTGGCACTCGGACGCGGCTGGTGCTGCTGGCGGACGGCCTTCTCCCACCCCCGCGGAGGCGCCTTCCGCCGGAAGCGCAGCACAAGGGGCGTTCCCTCCAGCCCGAGCTGCCGGTAGAACTGGTTTTGCAGGTAGCGCTCATAGCTGAAGTGCAGCAGATTCGGATCGTTCACGAAGAAACTCAGCGTCGGGGGCCGCGAACCCGTCTGCGTCACGTACTTGATCGTCAGCGTGCTCCCCTTGCGTGTGGGCGGGCTGACGTAGCTGGTGCACTTCTTCAGGATCAGGTTCAGTTCCGAGGTGGAGAACTCCTTCCGGAAGTTCTCCGCGCACCGCTCGACCAGCGGCCAGAGCCTGCGGGTACGCTGGCCCGTGAGGGCACTGCCGGTCACGATCGGCGCCCAGGGCATGAAGCGGAACTCGTGGCGTATATCCTTGATGGTTTTGCCGAACTCCTCCTCCTTTTTGGGGATGAGGTCCCACTTGTTCAGGAAGAGAAGGCACGCCTTGCGGCGCTCGAGGATATAGCCGGCGATGTGCTGGTCCTGCGCGGTGATGCCGTCGCTGGCGTCGAGCATCAGCACGGCCACGTGCGCCCGGTCGATCGCGCGGAAGGAGGAATGCACGCTGAGGCGCTCCGGCCCGCGTTCGATGCGGCCCCGCCGGCGGATGCCCGCCGTGTCTATAAGGAGGTACGTCCGGCCGTCCACCTTGACGGTGGCGTCTATCGCGTCGCGGGTTGTTCCGCCTTCGGGGTTGGCGATCACGCGCTCCTCGCCCAGCAGCTTGTTCAGCAGCGTCGATTTTCCCGTGTTCTGCCGCCCGACGATGGCGATGCGCGTGATGCCCTCCTCGGCCTCCTCCTCGTCCGGGTCCCACGACTCGAAGCCTTCCGTCACGTCGTCCATCAGGTCGTACACCCCCTCGCCGTGGAGCGCACTGATTGGATAGACGCGGTCCAGGCCGAAGACGGAAAAATCCGCATACGCCTGCGCCTCCCGCATCGGCCCCTCACACTTGTTCACCGCGAGGAAGAACGGCTTCCCGAACGCGCGCAGCCGTTCGAGTATTTCCATGTCCGCCGGGTCGTGGGGTTCCTTCACGTCCGTCAGGAAAATGATCCGGTCCGCCTCCTCCATTGCCAGCACGCTCTGGGTGCGCATTTGCTGCAGCATGGTGGAGGAGGTCGCATCCTCGTATCCGCCGGTGTCTATAACGGTAAACGGCCGCAGCCGGTAGTCCGTGTCGGCGTAGTGCCGGTCGCGCGTCATTCCGGGCAGGTGATGCACGGCCGCACGGCGCTCACCCGTCAGGCGGTTGAAGAGCGTGGACTTGCCGGTGTTCGGCCGGCCGACAATGGCGATCAGGGGACGTTTGCGCATCAAATCGATTCAGGAACCGGTGAGCAGATTGCGGCCGCGGTGTTTGCTGCCGGGCGGCGGGGGCGGAGTGCGCCCACGGTGCTTGCCCCCGGCCGGCGGGGGAGCGTCGCTCCCGCTCGCATCCTCGGCAACCTCCTCCCGCGGGATTCCGCAGAACTCGAGGACAGTGCGCGCCGCCTTGCCGCTGGCCCCGGGCCCGCCCAGCATCTCCTTCACCCGCCGCAGGTCGCGCAGCATCTGCTGGTACTCTTCGGGGTTGTCCATGTAGTAGGCGGTCTTCTCCGAAAGGTTGAGCGGCGTGAACTCGTCCTGCAGCAACTCCGGCACGATGGTCGAACCCGCCACGATGTTCGGCAGCCCGATGAAGCTGATCGTGAAGAGCTGCTTCCCGATCACCCACGTCAGGAAGTTCACCTTATAGACAATCAGGTGCGGCGCCCCGAGGATCGCCGCCTCCAGCGTGGACGTGCCGCTCTTCACCCATGAGAAGTCCGCGTACTGACGCAGGTTGTAGCGGAAACGGTCCACCACCTGCACGGGAAACGGGAGGTTCTCCTTCTCCACGATGAGTTCGAGCAATTCGCGGCTGATGGTGCTCGCGCGGATGATGGCGAACTGCGTCCCCGGGTGTGCCTCGCGGTAACGCCGCGCCCCGTCCAGCATGATCCGCAGGAAGTCCTCCACCTCGCGCTTGCGGCTTCCCGGCACGATCGTGATCAGCGGCTTTTGCGGATCGAGCCCGAACTCCCCGAACACCTCCTCCTTCGACTGGTCTATCTTGATCAGGTCGAACAGCGGATGCCCGACGTGCACCACGTCCACGTTCTTCGCCCTGTATAGACCCACCTCGAAGGGGAAAATCACCATCATCAGGTCCACCACCCGGGCCAGCGTATGGATGCGCTCCTTGTGCCAAGCCCAGATTTGCGGGCTGATATACCAGATCACCGGGATGCCGAGCCTCTTCGCCCGGTCCGCCATGCGGATGTTGAAACCGGCGTAGTCCACCAGGATGATCGCATCCGGCCGGTGTTCGCGCAGGTAGGCCTCCGTTTCGAGGAAGACCTTCCGGATTTTGAGGAAATTCCGCACCACCCCCGCCAGCCCGATGATCGCCAGGTCCTTCACCATGTCCCGCCGCAGCTCCATCCCGGCGGATTCGAGCTGCGGCCCGCCCAGCCCCACCGCCTTGATGCGCGGGTATTGACGGCGGAGGGCGCGCAGCATGTTCGCAGCGTGGATATCCCCGCTGTTTTCGCCGGCTATGAAGAAGAGGTGAAGCTCGCGCATGGTTGGGGGCCTCCGCTTTCGTGCGGAGCCGGGCTCAGGTTTTCGCGGGAATGGCCTCCGGCCAGTCCACAATTGGGGGGTCGAGAACGGGGAAGGGCACGGTCGTGGCCCGGATTTGCTCGGTGATGCGGATCACCACGTCCAGTGCCTCCATCGCCTGCTCCCCGGTTGTCTCCGGATACATGACCTGATTCTCCACGCAGGTCAGGAAGTGGTCGAGTTCGAGCTTGAGCGGCTCCTGCCGTTTGACCCGGATTTTCTTCGACTCGATGAAGTACCTCGGCATGCCCTCCTGCTGCACGTCCCGCGCGTAGCGCCGGAAAACCTCCATCGTTTGCTTCCGGTAATCCAGCGAGATATACGCGTCGTCCTGAAAGACACGCAGCTTGCGCAGCGGCTTGGGCGTGACCCGCGACACCGTCAGGTTGGCTATACACCCGCTCTCGAAGTGGATGCGCACGTTGGCGATGTCCTCCTTGTCCGTGAGGATCGCCACGCCGACCGCCTCGAAGGACTTTATCGGCGAGCGCACAATCCGCAGGATGATGTCGATGTCGTGGATCATCAGGTCCATCACCACGCCCACGTCCTTCACCCGCGGGTCGAACGGCCCCTGGCGGTGGCACTCGATAAACCGCGGCGTCGTCAGTATCTCCTTGAACTTCTGCACCGCCAGATTGAAGTGCTCGATGTGCCCGACCTGCAGGACGACGTTGTTCCCCCGCGCCAGCGAGGTCAGGTTCGCCGCCTCCACCACCGTGTTGCAGATCGGCTTCTCCACCAGGCAGTGGATGCCGTGCGCCAGCATGTAGCTGGCGATCTCGTAATGCGTGCTCGTGGGCGTCGCGATACTGACGGCATCCACGTTGCCGACAAGGTCCTTGTAGTTCTTCGTGGCCTTCGCGCCGTAGTAGCGGGCGATCTTGCGCCCCTGATGGCCGTCGGCATCGCAGACGTAGGTCAGCTCGCACCGCGGGTTGTCGTAGTAATTCCGCGCGTGATGCTGACCGAGGTGGCCGACGCCGATGACTCCGACCCTGATCTTTTCGCTCATTTCTCTTTCGGTCCTTGGCCGGGTGATTTTCCGGCTCTGAGAGCCGGAGTGTGCCCGGATGCTGCCGTTGGGGTTAGCGGCTCATGGCCAGTAGTGCAACCGTTGTTGCCGTCCAGAGGAGGATTGTCACCTGCATCGGGCGGTCGGTCAACAGAACCACCTCCGGGGCGCCGCCCTCGTCCCGGTGGTAAACAAGCCACAGGTAGCGGAAAACGCCGTAGAGGACAAAGGGCATCGTGAACGCCATGGCATAAGTTTCGTCCACCAAGGCGAAATCGCCAAGTGTCGCCCACGCCGCGTAGCTGAAAATCACCCCCGCCGTGGCGATGGTGAGCATCTGGTCCAGAAAGCCCGTGCTGTACTGTTCCAGCACCCGGCGGTGTTCTCCTGCGCCCTCGCCGAGCAGGACAAGCTCGTTGCGGCGCTTGGCCACGGCCAGGAAGAGCGCCAGAAATAATGTTGTCATAACGAAATAGGGTGTGATCACCAGCGGCGGGTACTCCGGCACACGCAGCGCCTCCAGCCCCGCCAGCGCCCTCACCACAAACCCCAGCGCCAGCACCAGCACGTCCAGCAGCGCCACATGCTTGAGATGGAACGAGTAGGCCGTGATGAGAAGCACGTAGATCACCGAGGTCACAAAGAACGGCAGGGTGATCAGCCACGCCGCCGTAAGCGCCACGGCCAGCAGGACCACTGCCCCTGTTCCCGCCGCGGCGGGGGAGATGCGGCCGCTGGCGATCGGGCGGAAGCGCTTCTTCGGGTGTTCCCGGTCGGTCTCCCGGTCAACGATGTCATTGATGATGTACACGACGCCGCTCAGGGCGCAGAAGACCAGAAACGCCGCCACGGCGTTGGCGGCAAGGCGTGGGTCGTCGTAGCGCTGGGTGAAGAGAATCCCTGCGAACAGGAGCAGGTTCTTCGTCCACTGCCGGGGGCGGAGACTGCTCAGGAAGGCGCCGAGGGTGTTCAAAGGTCGAGCAGTCCTTCGGGGAGTGCCACCCGGGCGCGGCCGGCCTCCAGGTCAACCTCCACCAGGAAGGGCTCCCTTGCCGGCAGCAGCACCTCCTTGCGCGGGTCGGCGGGATTGGCAAAGGCCAGATAATCGCATGCCACACCTTCGGCCACCCGGGTCACCGTGCCGAGCTGCTCGCCCGTCCGGTCGTCCAGCAGCAGCAGGCCGGTGAGCTGGTCGTGATAGTAAACCCCCGGGGGGAGGTCCCAGCGCTCCTCCTCGGGGATCAGAAACTCGATGCCGCGGAGTTCCTCCGCCTGGCCGCGAGTCTCGACACCTTCGAACTGCACCATGACGGAGTCCTTGTGGACCTGGCGGTGGAGGATTCTCAGCGGGGGCAGGAACTTGCCGCGCCGGCGCGGCACAACGCGCTCAAGCGGTGCTTCGCAGAACTCCCCGGCCGTGCGCGTCATCGGTTTGAGGATCATGGCCCCGCGGATTCCGTGGGGCCGCAGGCCGACGGCCACCAGCACCCACGGATCGGGACTCTCCGGAATCATTCGATGATCTGCAGGAGGGACTTCTTCTTGTGCTTGGTGGCCGCGGCGCTCAGGATTTTCCGCAAAGCTTTGGCCGTCTGGCCGCCCTTGCCGATCACCTTCCCCACGTCCTCCTTGGAAACGTATAGCTCCAGGATAACGGACGTGTCACTTTCGACGCAGGCAACCTTGACGTTGTTGGGGTCATCCACCAGCGCCTCGGCGATGTACTGCACGAGCTCGCGCAGGCCGTGATCGTTGACTTCAGTTGCTTCACTCATCGGGAACAGTCTCCTCGCTCCCCGGCAGGAGCGGAATGGATACGCGGGAGCGGTGTATCAACCGTTACGGGAAACACGGGGAAAGGTGGTGGGGCTGGCAGCGCAGAGCAGCAAGAAAAAACTCTCCGTCCGCCCGGTGGAGGGACTGCTGGTCACCCGGCGGACTGCTCCGCCGTGGCCGCGGCCTTCCGTTCCTTCTTGGCGGCCTGTTTTTCTTCGTGAAATTGCTTCATGATACCCTGTTTGCGGAGAATCGAGCGCACCGTCTCCGTCGGCTGGGCGCCCTGGTGCAGCCAGTAAAGCGCGCGGTCCTCCTTCACTTCGATCTGGTTTTCCTTCATCGTGGGCTGGTACCGGCCGACGATCTCGATGAACTTGCCGTCGCGGGCGCGGCGGCTGTCCGCGGCCACGATCCGGTAGAAAGCATCGTGCGTGCGGCCGACTCGGGTTAGGCGAAGCTTTACCATCTGCTCTTTTTCCTTCCTTGTTTTCCTTGGATTTTGAAGGGCGTCTGCCCGTTTGCGGTCTTTCCCTGTGGTCCGGCGGCCGCTGTCTAGCGGCGCCTGCTTTTGCTTTTGCTCTTTCGCTTCCGGTTCTTCTTTTTCCGCGGCTGGCTCGCCGCCAGCTCGCGCTGCTGCTGCTTCATCATGGCCTTCTGCATGCGCATCATCTTCTTGCTCACGGGCATTCCCGGCGGAAGAGCCGGCATGCCGCCGCCCGCGCCTCCTTGCTGGCCCATGCCCCCCTCGCCCATCATCTGCAGCGCCGCCATCGGGTCGCCGCCCCCTCCGCCTCCGCCCATCATGGAGCCCAGCTTGCTCATCATGCCCCCGTCGCCGCCGCCCGCCATCTGCGCCATCATGGCCTTCATCTGGTCGAACTGCCGGACAAGGTCGTTCACCGTCTTGAGCGAATGACCGCTCCCCTTCGCCACGCGGTCGCGCCGGCTGCCGTCCTTCGACAGCAACGTCCCGTCGCGCCGCTCCTCGCGCGTCATGGACTGGATCACGGACTCCACCTTCTTCAACTCCGTGTCCAGCAGCTCATTGTCCACGTTCTTGAGCATCTGCCCCATGCCCGGGAGCATCCCCAGCAGGCCCTTCAGCGAACCCATGCGGCGGACGGTGCGCATCTGCTTCAGGAAGTCGTCGTAGGAGAAACTGCCGCTGGCCAGCTTCTCCTGCATCTCCATCGCGTCCTTCTCGTCGATCGCTTCCTGCGCCTTCTCCACGAGCGACACCACGTCGCCCATCCCGAGGATGCGGTTGGCCACCCGGTCGGGGTGGAAGGGCTCCAGATTCTCCGGCTTCTCCCCCGTGCCGATAAAGACGATCGGCCGGCCGGTCACCGCCTTGATCGACAGCGCCGCGCCCCCGCGCGCATCGCCGTCCATCTTCGTCAGGCACACGCCGTCTATACTGATCGACTCGTGGAACGTGCGCGCGGACTGGACGGCGTCCTGCCCTGTCATGGCGTCGGCCACGAGGAACGTATAGTCAGGGTCGAACTCGCTGCGCAGCGCCGCCAGCTCGTCCATCCGCACCTCGTCGATGTGCAGGCGCCCCGCCGTGTCGAGGATCAGCACGTCACGGCCGCTCTCCTCCGCGCGGGCCTTCGCCGCCCGCACGATCCCCACCACGTCCTGCCCATCCTCGCCGGCGAAGACGGGGTAGCCCAGCGACTTGCCCACCGAGCGGAGCTGGTCCACCGCCGCCGGCCGGTAGATGTCGCAGGCCACAAGCAGCGGCCGGCACCCCTTCTTCTGGTCCAGGTAGCGCGCCAGCTTCCCGCAAAACGTCGTCTTCCCCGCCCCCTGAAGGCCGAGCATCATCACGATGTTCTGCTTGCCGGGCTGCACGATGAAGGTGCGCTCGGGGTCGGACTCCGCCTCCGGGTCGCCCCCCTTCATCATCGTCACCAACTCGTCATGCACCACCTTGACGAGCTGCTGGGCCGGGTTCACTCCCTTCGTCACTTCCTGGCCCATGGCGCGTTCCTGCACCGCGGCCACAAAGTCCTTCACCACTTTGTAGTTCACGTCCGCTTCGAGCAGCGCCAGGCGCACCTCCCGCAGCGCTTCCTTCATGTTCGCTTCGGTCAGCCTGCTCTGGCCGCGCAGCTTCTTGAAGACGGACTCGAATTTCTCGCCAAGGGCGTCAAACATCGTCGAAAACCGTAACTCGCTCTCTTACCATCTGGTTGCTGGCTGGGTGGATGTTCAGGGCTTGTCTGTGTCCCCGGGAAATGCCGAGCGCAGGGTTTGCGCCAACTGCTCCAGCTCGCGGACGAGCCCGTCCACGTTGTAGAGCACCCCGCCGGACCGGCGGAGCCGCTCGGCCATGGCGTCTATCTGCTCCACGGCGGGACGCAGGTCCGCCGCAGCCGGGGAAGCGGCAGGCGTTGCCGGCGCCTTGTGGGCGCCATCGCCCTCCCTGCCGTCAGGGTGGGAAGCAGCCGCGGCGGCCCGGCGCTCGGCCACCTGCGCGGGTGTGAGCTGCAGCCGCGCGTCGTAGTTCTCCAAAGCGGCCTCCGCGTGCTTCACCGCATCGTGCACCGCCTGGCGGGAGACCTTGTACTCGCGGGCAATCTCGCCGAAGCTCAAGTCCTCCGAGTAGTGCAGGTGCATGAACTCCCGCTGCTTGTCCGTCAGCAGCGGCCCGTACAGGTCGAGCAACTGACCCATGCGCACAGCGCGGCGGAGGGCGGCTTCCTGCCGGGTTTCCTTGGGCGTTTCGGGATGCGTCGTCATGAGTTGGAGCTGCTTCTCCGGGGTCGCCTGCCAAGGCGTCTGTGTTGACTGCATCGGACCCGCACTGGGCGGGGGGTGTCAAGGCGGAAAGCAGGGCAACCCACATCGGAGAGCATCCGGCGTTGCTGAGAGTCATGCCAGCCGGGGGGTCCGTGTTGATGGGGGCTACGGCTTGCCCGCCCGCCTCACCCTTGGGAACGCCAATCTCCCGATTGGCGCCTTTCCCTGGAGGACACTGCCGCCGGCGGCCTGCCCTCAGCGGACCCGCTCGACCTCCAGGTCCACCACGCCGAGGTCGTACTCATCCTCGCTGTTCATGACGATGCCGAAGACAATCTTGCGCACGCGCGTTGTGGCGGGGTCGTAGCCCTTGCGCTGGAGCGCCTCGATCTCCCGGGAGGCCATGTAGGTCATGGCGTAGGTGGAAAGGACCAGCACGTCATAGATGCCTTCGCGCTGCACGTTGCGGAAGGTGCCGGACTGCGTCTGCGCTGCGTTCAGGAAGCCCCGCCCGGCGGAGGGGCTCGCATGACGGCGCTCGAACGTGATCCGGTAGCGCGCCAGGACATCCTCCACCACATGGTCCGGGAAGCCGTCGAGCTTGAGCAGCCTTATCGCCCCGTGCGTCCCGCCGTCGGTGTCGAGTTCGAAATCGCGCGCAGCGCTGCTCACCTCCCGGCGGATGATGGACTCGCGCAGCTCCGTTGCCTCGCGCTCGAGCGAACTGGTCTCCCGCGCCACCTCGGACTCAAGCGCCCGAAGATCGGCCATTTGGTCGGTCGTCGGCACCCAGTCCTCCACCGGTGCGGCTGGCGGTGGTGTGATCTCCTCGGTCACGAGTTCCTCGGCTGTCTGCTCTGGCTGGCCTTCCACCGGGTCGAGGATCAGCTCGGACTCGTCCTCCGGCGAATCCACCCGGGTCGCCACCACCTGATCGAAGGGAATCGGGTCGAGTTCCTCGATCTGTTCCTCCTCCGGTGGTTCTTCCTCGATCGGTTCCGGCTCGGGTTCCGGCTGCTGGAACTCCATGGTGATGCGCATGGGTTCCGGCTCCACAGCATCGCGCCGGCGGATTTCGATAAGCGTCAGCAGGAACAGCAGCAGGACCACGAGCGGCACCGCCACCGTGTGCCCGAGGTAACGGTGCTTCCAGATTTCCCAGAACCGGTTTCGTCTGTGCTTGCTTGCCATCGATGCCGCCGGTGTGGCCGTGCCTCCCAACTTCCGAGGCATTCTCTAACCCAGAGTGACCCGGCTTTCCAACCGGACTTTTGGTTCTTCGGACCAAAAACCAGGACGTCTCCGCTCTCGACTGTCC
>SLMS01000006.1 GCA_007133495.1 Candidatus Sumerlaeota bacterium
GACGATCCGAGCGGTTTCGACTTCACGCCGGGGGACCTTGACGGACAGGACGACTGGACCGTGGAGGAAGGGCTTGCCAACATCGTCACGGGACCCTTCACCCCCGTAGCGGGAACCCAGTACGTCAACCAGCAGGAGAACTCGATCATCGGGCGCGACGTTGACGGCGAGGACGCCAACCGGGTGATCGTGCGGGGCTGGTATCGTGGCCAGGGAAGCGAGGAGCTTCAGCCGCCACCGGACGACCGGCCAATCGCCGCCCTGCTCGGCTTCCGGCGGGTGAGCAGCGGCCACTTCGCGATCGCCGCCTTCGACGGCAACGAGGACGACTACGTGGAGCCGACAGCCGGAAACGACCAGCCAATCATCTTTGCCAACAACAGGTGGCACAAGATCATCCTGAGCATCAACTACGACACGAAGACCTACGACGTGAGCGTGAACACGATGCCGCACCTGCAGGACGTGGCCTTCCGGGACGACACTGTGGAGAAGCTCAACGGCTTCCAGTCCTTCTCGCGCACGGGATCGAACCTTGATCAGATTGGCTTCTTCCCCTCCGACGGGGACTACGACGGCGACGGCATCTCCGACGACGACGAAATGCGCACCCCGCGTGGCAACCCGCTCGATCCGGACATGCCCGACGGCTACGACTTCCGTGCGATGGGCGACTTCAACCAGGACAACGTGACGAACTTCCAGGACTTCATCTTCCTGCTTGAGCACTGGGCGAAGTACCCGTGGGCGGACCAGTCGGCGATGGGCTTCCCCGACTTCATCGCCCTGCTGGAGAACTGGGGCCAAGTCAGGGACTGACCCAAGGACCGGGCATCACTCCAACCGAAGACAAACGCCGGAGAGGACCGCTCCTCTCCGGCGTTTCCATTTGACCCAGCCAGGGGGGGGGACGGCACCTTCATCAGCCGGGCGCGAATTTTGCTGTCCTCGGCCTCAACAGCGTGTCAACACCGACCGCACCATTTCATTCCGCAACATGGGTATCCGGCCATGCCAGTTTACGAGTACCAGTGCAGCGCCTGTGGTAAAGCTTTCGAAGTCAACCAGCGGATGACCGACCCGCCGATCAGGGTGTGCTCCTGCGGGGAGGAGGGCAAGGTGACGCGGCTGGTGAGCGCCGGCAGCGGGCTGATCTTCAAGGGCAGCGGCTTCTACATCACGGACTACAAGAACGGTGGTTCGAATGGAGGGGGCAGCAAGGCCGCCGGCGGGACGAAAGCCGGGAAGGCTGCGGAGAAGCCCTCCTCGCCTGCCGGCAACGCGGCCTGCGGCGAAGGGGCCTGCCCGGCCTGCGACTGATTGCGCCACTCGCCTGACTTTCCCTGCACGGAAGCGGCCCGCCGCGGCCCCGGCATTCCCCTTTTTTCCCCACCCCCGGAGGGCAGAAATTCTTTGCCCCCCGGGGGTTTCACTTGCGATGACAAGCCACCGGCCGTAAACAGGGGTCACGATGTGCGGAGGCGGACGAACATGCGCTTGAACCGACGAAAAGACACACTTCTGAAACTGGGCGCCTTGGCAGTCGCCGGAGGGCTCCTGGCAGGGCCCGCTTGGGCACAGGACCCCTTCGACCCGATGGAAGCGGATGACCCGTTTGCGGCCTTCGACGACCCGCAGCAGCAACCCCCGCCAGGTCAGCAGCAGCCACCTTTCGACCCCGCCTTCGGCGAGCAGCCTCCGGCCCAACCACCGATGGACTCGCCGTTCGACGATCCCATGGCGGACCCGACGGACCCGTTTGCAGACCCGACGGACCCCTTCGCCGACCCGGCCATGCCGGCACAGCCCGATGATCCGTTTGCGCCGGGGGTGCCGTTTGACCCGGAGGAAGCACCACCGATGCCGACCGGGCCCGACCCGGAAACCCAACCCGACCCGGACCGGCTGATCGGCACCACGGAGCCCGCGGAGACCGGAATCAGCCAGCTCTACACCTTCCGGTTCATCCGGCAACGGAACTTCCTCGGCAACGACGTAGTCGTTCGCCGCAGGATGACTGTGGCGGAAGGCGAGCAGTTCGACGAGACAGTGCGGAACTACTACCGCGAACTGCTCCAGGAAGGGGAAATCCCCATGTTCCAGCCCGGAATGGGGAACCCCAACGAGTGGGCGGAATGGCTGACTTACGCCGCCCAGGTGGAGATGTGGGCGGAGTACGCTCAGAACATCGTGCTGGGCGGGACGCGGGTACCGGACGACCTTACCCACGTCAGTTGGCCGGGCGACCCGGCTCCGGACGAAGAGGGTCAGCAGGTACCCGGCATGACCGGTTTCCCCGGTGGCCCCGGCATGGGCATGGGCATGGGTATGCCGGGACAGCAGTTCGGCCAGCAGCCCGGACAGCAGGAGCGGCGGCCTGCACAGCGTTTTGAGTTCTCCCCGGTCCCCGACACGCGGGGCGGCCAACAGCCCGGCGCTTTCGGCGGCCCGGCAGGAGGCATGGTGATCGACCCGGCGCAGATGGACGAGCAGATGGTGGAGATATATCAGGACGTGTGGCGGGAACTGCGGACGGTGGAAGAACGCCAGCTCGCCCAAGTGCGGGAGCTGAACGAGTCACTGGATACCCGCGAGCGCATGCGGGAGGAGTATGACCTGTGGCGCGAGGACCAGAAGCAGCAGCTCGTGGCCTGGGTGTCGGACTGGAGCCGGCGCTACGACGGGCAGACGGTGCTTATCGGCGACGTGCAGTACGAGCTTTACGGCCCGGAAGCCATCCCCGACACGGTCCCCCGCGGAGCTCACTTGGTGGTGACGGACTTCGGGATCACGCCCTACGACATCCTTGAAGAGGATGGGACGTTGAAGGGCCCCGACCGGAACTAGCCCGGCCGGAGTGCTTTTCCGAGAGCCCGCGCAGTTAGTTGCTGCGCGGGTTTTCATTTTGCTTGTTACCCGGCGGCGGCTGTCGATACGGCATTGACACGGGCCCGGACGACGGCGCCCCGAGTCCGCGAGAGAAACCACCCAGGAGAGCGAGACGGACCGATGCCGCAATTCGATGACGACGAGGACCTCCTGTGGGAGGAAGAGGACGAGGAGCAGGCCGAAGTGGAAGAGGATTCCAACGAGCTGGATGAGCTGATCGCGGAAGTGGACGAGCTTTCCGACACGGGCCAGTTCCGCAAGGCGGTGCGGCAGTGGAGGCGTTCGATCGACCGTTTTTCCGATGAGCCACGGGCGTATCACCATTACGGGCTCACCTGCTTCCGGCTCCTGGAGGAGGAGGCGGCGTATCAGCCAAACTGGGATACGGAGCCGTCGCTGGTCGGTCTATACGAGGAGGCTTCCGGGGCGCTGGAGGAGGCGGTCAATCTCGAGGAGGACAACTTCGAGGCGTGGAACATCCTCGGGGCGCTGTACGCACTGCGGGAGAACTACCGCGAGGCGATCGGGGCGTGGGAGCGCTCGCTGGCGATCGAGCCGAACCAGGAACAGGTTCGCGAGGACCTGGAAACTGTGCGCCACAGATTCGGCAAGGACCGGGAGTAGTGCGGGAAGCGGTGAAGCGCGACGAAGTCCGGCCGGAGGAGCGGGAGGTGTGTGTATGCTTCGGCGTCCCGCTCGGCAAGATCGTGAAGTACGTGCGGCTGGAAAACCCGCGCGTGGCGTCGCAGCTATCCAATTGCCATGGCGCCGGGACAGGGTGCGGGTGGTGCATTCCGTTCCTGGAGCGCATTTTTGAGCAGCTTCGAGACGTCTCCGGGGTGGCGCCGGACCTCGGGCTTTCGAACGAGGAGTACCTGGCCCGCCGGCGCGCCTACCACAAGCGCATCAACGCGGAAAGAATGAAGGACGAGCGCGAAGGCGGTTGCGCGTGAGGTTCGCGTCGGCAGAGATGGCACCACCCTGCCAAACAGAACGGGAGCGCTGCGCAAACCAATGAACCGTCCGCCCCGCCTCCAGCATTTCGCCAGTGACAACTGCTCGGGTATGTGCCCCGAGGCCCTCGAGTCCATGACGAAGGCAAACGCAGGGTACGACTCCTCCTACGGGAACGACCGTTGGACGGAGGAGGCGTGCGGCCTTTTCCGCGAGCTGTTCGAGTCGGATTGCGAGGTGTTCCTTGTTTCCAGCGGGACGGCGGGGAATTCGCTCGCGCTGGCCTCGCTTTGCAAGTCTTACCACAGCATTGTCTGCCACAGGTTCGCTCACGTGGAGACGGACGAATGCGGAGCGGTCGAGTTCTTCTCCCACGGGGCCAGACTGCTGCTCGCTGGAGGGAAGGACGGCAAGCTGGACCCGGAGAGCCTCCGGCAGGCGGTCACCCGGCGAACAAGCATCCACTATCCCAAGGCGAAGGCCGTGAGCCTGACACAGGCGACGGAGCTGGGCACTGTCTATACGCCGGAAGAGCTGCAGCGCATCCGTGGCGTGTGCCGGGACCATTCGCTGAAGTTCCACATGGACGGGGCGAGGCTTGCCAATGCGGTAGCGGCGCTCGGAGTCACGCCGCGCGCCATGACGGTTGATTGCGGTGTGGACGTGCTGGTCTTCGGAGGGGCGAAGAACGGGCTGCCCATGGGCGAGGCGGTGGTGTTCTTCAACCAGGAGGACGCGGAAGAGTTCGGCTACCGGTGCAAGCAGGCGGGCCAACTCCTGGCGAAGATGCGTTTCCTGGCGGCGCCGTGGGTGGGCGTGTTGAAGGACGGAGCATGGCTGCGGCATGCCCGCCATGCGAACGACTGCGCGGCCGTGCTGGAGGAACGGCTGCGGGCTGTCCCGGAGGTCCGGATAATGGTGCCGCGGCAGACCAACGCGGTGTTCGTGAAACTACCCGATCGAGCAATTGATTCGCTGCGGAAAAAGGGCTGGCACTTCGCTTCGTTCACTGGACCGGGTGAGGTGCGGCTGATGTGCTCCTGGGATACAACGCAGGAGTCGATCGAGGCGTTTGTGCGGGACTTGAAGGGTTGCCTTGCCAGCGAGGGCGGATAGCGGGGCGGGGCTACTGGCTGAGGCGGCCCGTTTCCGTGAGGAGTTCCTCCACCGCTGTCTCCCACCTGTCCTGATTGCGGAGGACGAGTTCGATGGCCTCCCGCACCGCGCCGTACCCGCCGCGGGAAAGGGTGATGTAATGGCAGATGCTCCTGACGTCGGTGACGGCGTTTGCGGGGCCGATGGCAAGGCCGGCGAAGTTGAGCGCCGGGATGTCCATCAGGTCGTCTCCCATGTACATGAGGGACTCGGGTCCGGCGCCACCGTTGCGCTCGAGGAAGCCTTCGAGCATCTTTACTTTGTTTGTGACTTGCAGGTGAACCTCGGTGACGCGTTGCTCTTCTGCGCGCCTGCGGACGGACTCGCTTTCGCGGCCGCTGATGAAGGCGATGGGGATGCCGAGGCGCCGGCAGATGGCGAGGCCCGCTCCGTCTTGGGTGTTGAAGCGTTTCCACTCGTCGGCGCGGCCGATGTATAGACCGCCGTCGGTGAGGACGCCGTCCACGTCGAAGGCCATGAGGCGGACACGGCGCAGGCGCTCAAGGAGGTTTGCTTCAAGGTCCATGGCGGTTCATTCCTCTCAGAGTACGCCGTCCGCCTTGGGTGCGGGAGGCGGCGGGGCTTCGCCGGTGACGACTTCGTGGCTGACGCCGCGCTTTTCCATCTGGCTGTGGTATTTTTCGAGGTCCTCGCGCACGCGGCGGACGAGGTTGCGGGTGACCGATTCGGCCGCCACGCGCAGGGCGTTCATGATGGCTTTGGAGTTGGACGAGCCGTGGCTGATGATGGCGATCCCGTTGACGCCAAGCAGGGGCGCGCCGCCGATCTCATCGTAATCCACGCGGTGTTTGAGTGCCTTGATGGCCGGATACATGAGCGCGCCGCCAATCATGGTGGGGGCGGAGCGCTTTGCCTCGCGCTTGATCATTTCGGTGATCGTACGGGCGAGGCCTTCGGAGGTCTTAAGGACGACGTTGCCGACGAAGCCATCGCAGACGACGACGTCGAAGTCGCCAGTGAAGATGTCCCGGCCTTCGGCGTTGCCGAGGAAGTTGAGCCCGGTCTTGCGCAGGAGCGGGTTGGTTTCGAGGACGAGTTCGTTGCCCTTGGTTTCCTCCTCGCCGATGGAGAGGAGGCCGACGCGAGGGTTGACGCGGCCGAGGACTTCGCGGGCGTAGGTGGCGCCCATGATGGCAAAGTTGACGAGCTGGTGGGGCTTGCAGTCCACGACGGCGCCGGAATCGACGATGACCACCCGGTCCTGCATGGTGGGAAGCAGGGTGGCGATGGCGGGCTTCTTGATGCCGGGAAGCATCCTCCAGGCCATGAGCGCATGGGCAAGGAAGGCACCGGTGTTGGCGGGCGAGACGACCGCGGAGGCGTCTCCGGTGCGGACCATGTCCACGGCGATGGCCAGCGAACTCTTCTTCTTGCGGAGCGAGTCGCGGGGGGAGTCCTTCATGCGGACGACGTCGTCGGCATGGACGATGGAGAGCCGGCTGTCGCGGGCGCGGCTGGCGGAGAGAAGGCGCCGAAGATGGCGCTCCTTGCCGGCGAGGACGACTTCGATGTTGAAGCGGCGGCAGGCGGCGAGGGCTCCCTCCACACAGGGCCGGGGGCCCAGATCGCCTCCCATCGCGTCAAGGACGATGCGCATGATTAGGTGTCAACCGCTCGGAATCGTGGATTTCCGGGCACAAGGAAAGCCGCGAAGGAACGAGGGAACCTTCGCGGCTTGGTGTAGAACAAGGGGAAAGCGCCGGTGCTCAGGCGTTCTTGTTGATGACCAGCTCGCGTTTGTAGGTGCCGCAGGAGGGGCAAACGCGGTGGCGTATCTTGGGGGCGCCACACTGCTCGCAGGGCACAGTGAGCCGGGTGCGCATCTTCCAGTTGGCGCGGCGTTTTCCCTGACGGGATGGGCAATGACGTCTTTTGGGTACTGGCATGAGTCGGGTCACCTCCGGACTTGGGGCGCGAGAGGGTCCCCGGCAGCGGGGGGCGAGTCAAGGGCGGAATTGGGCCGGTTCGCGAAGTCCGAAGTGCCGATCCCGGCCTTCGGCAAGGGACGAAAGGGACGAAGGCGACGGAAGTGAGGCCTCTCCGGGCGCGTGTGCAGCACCGGCCACGGCGGTGGGGTTGCCGGGGGGTCCCCAGGTTTCACGCATATGCCGGGATGGTGGGCGGCCGGGAGGGGCGTCCCCTTACCGCCTCAGTTTTTCTATTTTGGTGAGGACGTCGCGGTAGCCGGCGTCTATCTTGCACAGTTGTTTGAAGACGCGTTCGGCGCGTTCGTACATTTTGAGGTCGAGGAACATGTCGCCGATGTCGTAGAGGATGTCCATGATTGCCTGGAGGTCCTGTGGGTCGTCTTCGAGTGAGATGTGGATTTCGCGGAGGGTTTCGGTGCAGAGGTCGTCGAGCCGTTTTTTCATGTAGCAGTAGGCGAGTTTTGCGGTGCAGCGGCGGGCGAGGGACTTGTTGTCGCGGTCGCGCGAGGCGCGCTGGAAGTAGGTGATGGCGTTGCCGTAGTTGCCCATGTCGCGGGCGATGTCGCCGAGCTGTTCGAGCGTTTCGGCGCCGCCTTTGCCGGCTTCGAGTTCGCGCTGGAGGAAGGCGAATCGGCGCTCGCCCATGCCCATCTTGACGCGTTCGCGGAGGCGTTTGAGGTCGGGGTGGCGCGGGTCGGCGAGTTCGAGTTTCTTGAGGTATTCGGCGGCGTCCTCGGGCTGGCCGCCTTCAAGAGCGAGGGGGATGGCTTTTTCGAGCAGCTCGACGTCGCGGGGGTTCAGCTCGAGGAGCTGGTTGATGAAGCGCCGGCCGTTTTCGAAGTCGTTGAGGGACATGTAGGCCTTGGCGAGGGCGCGGTCTATATCCTCGCTTTCCTCGCCGCCGTGCGCGAGGTAGAGCGAGTAGCTGTGTATCATTTCGGTGAAGCGGCCGTGGCCGAGGTAGGTGTCGCCAAGGAGTTTGAGGGTGCCGAGGTGGTGAGGCGAGCGGCGGAGGATTTTCTGTGTGCCCTCGCGGATGGTGGCGACCTTGTCGATGGAGCGCTCGCCCATGAGTTTGATGACCTCGAGTGCCTCGGGGTACTGGCCGTCGGCGACGAGGAGATCGGCAAGGAGGTTGAGGATGGGGAAGCTTGAGTTGGGTTTCTCGGCGTAGTCGCGGAGCTGTTCGAGTATCTGTGTCCGTGAGCCGGGATGGTTGGCGAGCGTGCGGTCCACCAGGGCGAGTATTTTCTCGGTGTGATTGCCTTCGATGAGGCGGGAGAGGGCGGCGAGCTGAAGCCCGAGTTCTCCGGGGTTGCGGTCCGCCTCCTCCAGGAGTTCGGAGACCTCCTCGCTGAGGATGGCCTTTTCGATCTGTTTGCGAAGGTGGAGGAGCTGGCGCTGGTCTTCCTGTGTGGGGTTGGCGGCGAGACCGCGTTCGACGGCTTTTGCGGCCGCGTCCCACTTCTCGATGTCGTAGAGGATGAGTGCCTGAAGGTGGTGAGCGCGGGCGGGGGCTCCGGGCCGGCTGACGATCATCTCCAGTTCTTCGAGTGCCTCGCTGTTTTTCTCGTTCTGGCGGAGCACTTCGGCCAGTTCGAAGTGGAGTGCCTGGTCGCGGGGGTTTTCGCGGACTGCCATGGCGAGGAGTTCTTCGAGGCGGTCGGTGCGGCCGGCTTCGCGGTGTATATCGAGAAGCTGTTCGCGGACATGGCGCTGGCTGGGATCGGCATCGAGTGATTTTTCGAGCCAGCGGACCTTCTGGTCGCGGCGGGCCATGCGGTCGGCCTGAGCCGCGAGGATGTTGAGGGCCTTGGTGGGACGGGGGGCCTCGGCGACGGCGTCCAGCAGCAGGCGCTGGCTGCGGCGGAAGGGAATGCCTTCGAGTTCGCCGAGGCGGTTGGCCGTGTCTGTGGCGCGGTCCCAGTGGCGCTCGGCAAGAAGGAGGACGCCGTAGGTTTCCAGCGCTTCCTGCTCTTCGGGGACGCCCTGCTCCTCGATATGGCGGAGGGCTTCGGCGTGCTGGCCCTGGTCGATCAACTCGTCGATGAGGACACTGCGGATTTCGGGCTCGTCGGGGACGAGTTCGTGGAGTTCGCGGAGGTAGTGCAGGCGGGCGGGGCGGTCTTTCTGCTCGCCGGCGTACTTGCAGAGGGCTTCGAGCAGCTCGGGGTCGCGCTGGCCCGCGTCGTAGAGCGCTTCGAGCGTTTCGACGGCGTCGGCGCGTACGCCCCTGCGGAAGCGGGCAAGCGCCACCGACCGGAGCATGGAGGACTGGCCGGGGTTGAAGAGCAGGGCCACGCGGTTGCA
>SLMS01000075.1 GCA_007133495.1 Candidatus Sumerlaeota bacterium
GAGATCACGGAAGACGGCGATCTTTTGATCCGGAACTGGGGGGACCCGGAGGCCGGGGACAGCGTCACCTACCGCGGCGAACAGGACCTCATAGGCATGAAGTTCCCCACCGAAAGAGAGCTCATTACCAGGGAGCTTGATGGAACAACGTTGAAAACCCGGCAGCTTGTGAGAAACATCCGGGCCCACATCGCCGATCCCGGGGAGGTGGAGGAAGAGTTGGATTCATGGTTCAACGACTGATTGCCGGAGTGGGCCTTTGTTGTGCCCTTTCAGGGCGTCATGTCTGACTGGCCCAGGTCCCCCGGGCGTTGCCCGGGGCTGTTATATTTTGGCCCATTGGGCCGTTCAATGCGTGCTGGAGAAGCGGTGTTCTGGTTCCCCATCGGTGCCTGACAACTGGGAGAAGCCCCAACGGGGCGCAGGATGGTAGCCCAGGGCATCGCCCTGGGAAGAGGCGCCCAACAGGAAGCGGAGCCCTGAAGGGGCGAAACATTCCACAACCGATAGCACGCGGCTTCGTGAGCGGCACCCTCCGGGGTGTGTGCGCCGGCCGGGAGGTGGGTTGTCGTGGGAAAAGCGCCAAACAGGAGTTTGGCGATCCCAGGGTGTGCTGCGCCGATTGCGGGAAAAGCCCCAATGGGGCGCAGGATGATAGCCCAGGGCAACGCCCTGGGAAGAGGCGCCCAAAAGGAAGCGGAGCCCTGAAGGGGCGAAACATTCCACAACCGATAGCACGCGGTTTCGTGAGAGGCACCCTCCGGGGCGCACCGCGAGGCCCGTCCCGCTTGCTTTCGTCCGCCGTGTGGTAGAGGGTGACCCAAACGGCGCCACTGCCGGCTGCGAAAAGGAACGGCGGCATGAACTGGCAGGACTACATCGAGCAAAATCCCGAGGTCATGATGGGAAAGCCGTGTATCAAGGGAACGCGGCTGACCGTGGAGCATGTGCTCGACAGGCTCGGGCACGGGGTGACCTACGAGGAGCTGATGGCCTCCTATCCCGTCCTGCGGCGTGAGCACATTCAGGCGGCCCAAGCGTTCGCGGCGGATTATCTGTCGTTCGACCGGACAATCTGGCCACCGGGCAAGACGGCGTGAGGTTGCTTGCCGATGGTGGAGGAGCTTCTTGCGGGACCGCAATTTATCGTGGTCTCGGATGAAACTGTCAGGGCCCGGCCGATGCCACGCTTCCCCTGATCTGCAGCAGGACAGTATGCGTTGGAGTGCGGGTTCCCCGAGGGTGGGAAGGCGTTTGATTTCCTTCGCCCTTTTGGTGGGTGTGGGCGTCGGCCGGGCGGGAGGCTTTCGGGGGAAAAGCGCCAAACGGGAGTTTGGCGATCCCAGGGGTGCTGCGGCCGTTGGGGGGCACTTTTCTGCTGCAACAGGGCCTGCGGGTGGGGCCTGATGGCTGCCTGATTACGGCAGTGACGGCGCGGCGCTGATGGACTCTCCTCAACAGCCAGACGGACAACCACAGCGCTCCGGTCCGGGCGGAACGGGCAGGAGGACGTATCCGTTTGCGGCGGGAGGCGGGACGCCGTCCGGGGGCGCGGCCGCAGGGCGTAACCCGTGGGCAGGGCGGGAGTTCGGCCCCTACGTGGTGCAGCGCTTCCTGGCGAAGGGCGGGATGGGGGTGGTTTTGCTGGGGTACGACCCGGCGTTGAGGCGGTTTGCAGCGCTGAAGGTGATGGACGCGGAGCTGGCGACGGACGAGGACGCGGCACGGCGGTTCGAGCGTGAGGCGCGGGCGTGCGCGGCGATCGATCACCCGAACGTGGCGCGCATCTACCTGGTGAGCATTTCGGAGGAAGGGACGCCGTTCCTGGCGATGGAGTATCTGGAGGGAGGCTCGTTTCTGGGACTTCTGCGGCGGACGGAGCCGGTGCCTTATTCCTACGTGCTCGGGCTGATGGAGCAGGTGGCGGCGGGGCTGGAGGCCGGGCGGAAGCGGAACATCATCCACCGCGACGTCAAGCCTGCGAACTTAATGCTCGCGCGGGACGGGACGGCGAAGGTGGTGGACTTCGGGCTGGCGAAGATGCTCTTCGACGACAGTTTCCGCACGCGCGAGGGGATGGTGCTCGGGACGCCGACCTACATGGCGCCGGAGCAGTGCCAGGGGCGGTCGCTCGATCACCGGGCGGATATCTACTCGTTCGGGGCGACGTTGTTCCACCTGCTGACGCTGCGGCCGCCGTTCAAGGCGGACAGCCCGGTGCAGACGATGATGAAGCACAACACGGCGCCGGTGCCGTTCATGCGGTCGATCGACCCGGGGGTGCCGTTCGAGTTGGACGACATCGTGCAGACGTGCATGCGCAAGGACCCGGCGGACCGGTACCAGGACTACCGGGAGTTGATCTCCGCGCTGGGGGCGGCGCGGTTGCAGTGCCGCAGCCGGGAGCGGGGGGCAATCGTCGGGGACGAGGGGCAGGCGGGCACGGCGTCGCAGATGCCGGAGACGGTTGTGCTCGGGGCGAGTATGGCGCCCTCGACGGCGGTGGCGGGCGCGAGTGGCGGGTCGATGCGGCCGGCGCCGGCTGTCCCGGCGGAGCAGGGCGGTTGGGGGTTCGCGCCCAGTGCGCTCCTGGCGGCGGGCGGAGCGGTGCTGGCGATGGTTGCTGTCGTGGTTTTCGTCTTCGGCGGCGGGACGGGGGGTCAGAACGTTCCTGTCTATACGGGCCAGGCCGGACAGGAGGTGGACGATTACGCGGCGTACAGGGAGACGGTGGAGGCGCTGGAGACGCTGCGGCGGGGGGTGCTGAACTACCGTGCGGCGAACAACGTCTATCCGGGGGACCTTGGGGCGCTGGTGCGGGGAAACTGGACGCTGGTGAATTTCGAGATCACGGAGGAGGACTGGCCGCTGGACGGTTGGGGCGGCCCGTTTGCGTACTCGCGGGCGGAGGAGGCGGCGCTTGGCATGGAGGTGCGGAGCGCGGGGAGGGACGAGCGGTTTTTCACGTCCGCGGACCTGGTCGTCTATACGGACGGCGGGGAGATCGCGGTTCCCTTCATCTACCGGAGGATGGAGGAGAGGCGGGACTGAGGGACAGAGCGGGCCGGTTCAGCGGCACTGATCGAGTATTTCGCGGGCCTGCTCGAGGTCCTGCTCGCGGACGAACAGGCGGACCTCGCCGAGGGGCATGTTGGGGAACTGATAGACGGTGCTGGGGACGTTGCCACCGGTGACGCACGGGATGTCGTTGGCTTCGAGGAGGCTTTTGAGTAGGGAGGCCTTCCAGTGGCTTTCGGCGATGTGGACGACGACGAGTTCGGGGTCGGGCCCCTCCCAGGAGGGTGCGGAGGCGGTTTCGTCCTCGGATTGGCTGGAGTACTCCTCCGGGGGTTTTTGCTCTTCTTCGGGTTCTTCCTCGGTTTCCATTTCGACGGTCTCCGTGCCGCACTCGCAGTAGAGTGTTCCGGCGGGATAGGCGGCGCCGCAGCAGGGGCATTCGACGGCTCCGCCAGCCTTGAGGTATTCGGGGCGTGTGCCGGTTTCGCGGAACTCTGCGTTGAGGGCGTGGAGGGCCTGGAGGCGGTAGTCGTCGGGATCGCGGTCGATGCCGGGTTGGAGGGCTCCGCGGCCGCATTTTTGGCCGCGCAGGCGCCGGACACCGTACACGGTGAGCAGGAAGATGGCACCGACGGCGAGCAGCATGGGGGAAGGGTGGTGAGGTTGCATGGCTTCCAGCCTTTCCGTGCGAGGCGCGATTGCGGCACCTCGTGAGAGAGGATGGGCAGGGCTGCAGGGCTTGGCAAGAGAAAGCCGCCGGGATGGAAGCGGGGAGGATGTATCCGCCGATTTCGCCGATTCACGCCGATAGAGGCTGATGATCAGTCCAGTGGCGTGAGTAAGACAGCATCCGTGAGAACCTGTGGAATCGGCGGATAACACCAGGGTTGACAGGATAAGGGAAACACTCTGGCCCGGGAGGTCTTCCGTCACGGGTACCGCTGCGTCGCAGCGGCGTGGCGTGAATTCTAGGGGTAGGGAGGGCACGCAACGGCACGACGACGCAACGAAGGAGGTGCGGGCTCAGGGCCTCACCGGTCCCAGACCTCCCCGATATGGCGGGATGCACCCGAAGCGGTGGCAGGGGCTCAGGGGCTGCGGTCTGGGGCTCGGGGAGCAGGCCTATTCGCGCACAGCACGAGCGCCAGGACCGCGACAAGCGGCCAGAGGAGTATTGCGAGGTAGTCGTGACGGTCCAGACGCATTGGTGGGGCCCCTTGCCAGCGACGGGGTATGCGTTGCCGGAAGGGGCCACACTGTCAAGCAGGGCGGGTGTGTTGCCATCGGCCGGAGGGGAGATCCGCTGATTTCTCGGATTCACGCCGATGGGGGCTGTTTTTCTTGTGTGCCTTGATACCGGCAGCCTCACTCCACTTGCGCAGGATGCGAATGGCGGGGCAATTTGCCTTTGGAGGCTGGCAATGAACACGGCAATTCCGCTCCCACTGGACGAGCTGGCACAGTTTTGCAGGCGCTGGAGGATTGCACGTCTGGAAGTTTTTGGCTCGGTGCTCGGGGAGGAGTTCGGCCCGGATAGCGATGTGGATTTCCTTGTGACATGGGCCGATGATGCGAGAGTTTCGCTTTTTGACGTGGTGGATGCGGAGGGCGAGCTGTCGCGGTTGCTCGGCCGGCCGGTGGACCTTGTGAGCCGGCAGGGACTTGAGCAGAGCGAGAACTACATCCGCCGGCGTGCGATTTTGGGGAGCGCGAGGCCGGTCTATGCCGCGTCGTGACACCGAGGCCTATCTTCTCGACATTCTGATCGCGGCCCGGCGCGCCCGCAGTTTTGCCGGGAACCTGACTTTCGAGAGTTTCGTGGCCAATCCCTTGGCCATGCGGGCCGTTTACGGGCAATTCGTGATAATGGGAGAGGTCTTGCCGGGGAGCGCCGTGCGCCATCCGCCCGGGGCCCGGCCTTCTCTTCCGCCTTGACCGTCGGTGGGGTGGGCGGCGTGATTTGCGCGCCCTTACTGGAGGAGACGACCACCCGCCTTTCATGCAAGACGCTCACGACCTGATTCTCAGGGTCCTCATCATGCTGCCGATCTTTCTGTTCTCGCTGTCGGTCCACGAGGCCGCGCACGCGATTACGGCGAAGTGGGGCGGAGACCTGACGTCGGCATATCTGGGGCGGGTGACGCTGAACCCCGTGCCGCATATCGATCCGATCGGGACGATCATCGTGCCGATCTTCGGGATCATGTCGGGCTTCCCGATCATCGGTTGGGCGAAGCCGGTGCCGGTGGCAGAGACGAATTTCCACCGGGGGGATGGCTACGGGGTGATTGTGGCGCTGGCGGGACCGTTTTCGAACCTGCTGATCGCGCTCTTCACGGTGGTGTTTGCGCAGATATACCTGGTGCTGGCGGTGCTGCTGGAGATGCGGGGTATCGGACTGCTGGCGAACTACACGGACCCGGTGTTCACCGCGGTGCAGTACATGATCCTGATCAACGTGGTGCTGATGGTGTTCAACATGATCCCGATTCCGCCGCTGGACGGTTCGCACGTACTGTGGCACGGTTTCGTGAAGCAGCGGCCGGAGTGGCACCAGTTGTTCTTCACGGTGCGGCAGTTCGGGTTTATCATTCTGCTGGGGCTGCTGTGGATCGGAGTGGTGGGGGCGATTTTCCGGACAGTGGGCTGGCCGCTGATCGGTTTTCTGACAGGATTGATCAACCTGCCGCTGTACTTTCTGTGAGGCGGCGGGCGGGGTTTACACTTCTTGAAGGGTGATGCTGGCGTGACGACAGAGAACTCCACAACGCAGGAACCCGCGACGGGGAAGAAGATACTGCTTTCGGGGAGCCGGCCGACGGGACGGCAGCACTTGGGCAACTACGTGGGGGCGCTGGCGCAGTGGCTCGACATGCAGGAGGAGTGCGAGTGCTTCTTCATGATAGCGGACTGGCACGCGCTGACCAACTCTTACAACGACACGGGGGAGCTGCCGGAGAACATCCGCCAGCAGATGCTGGACTGGCTGGCGGTGGGGCTCGACCCGGTGAAGTCCACGATCTTCATCCAGTCGGCGATCAAGGAGCACGCCGAGCTGAATCTGCTGCTGGGGATGTTCACGCCACTTGGGCTGGCCGAGCGCACGACAAGCTGGAAGGACCTTGTGGTGGAGCAGGGACTGGACGAGATGCGGACCTATGGGTTCCTTGGCTATCCGGTGCTTCAGAGCGCGGACATCCTGATGTACCAGGCGCACGTGGTGCCGGTGGGGAAGGACCAGGTGGAGCACGTGGAGAAGACGCAGGACATTGCGCAGAAAATAAACGTTCGCTACGGCGAGGTGTTCCGGATTCCGCAGTGGCGGCTCGGCAGGGCGCCGGTGCTGCTGGGCAACGACGGGCGGAAGATGTCCAAGTCCTACGGCAACTGCATCTACCTGTCTGATTCGTCGAAGGAGACGTGGGACAAGGTCCGGGTGATGGTGACCGACCCCGCGCGGGTGACGAAGAAGGACCCGGGCGACCCGGAGAAGTGCTCGGTGTGGGACTACCACAAGGTCTTCACCCCGGAGGAGCGGCACGGGGAGATATGGGAGAACTGCACGAAGGCGAAATGGGGTTGCGTGGAGTGCAAGCGCGTGCTGCAGGAGGCGCTGGACCGGAAGTTCGAGCCGGTACGGGAGCGGCGGGCGGCACTGGAGGCGAAGACGGGCGAGTGGCATGAGGTGCTGGTGGAGGGTAACCGGAAGGCACGGAAGCGGGCGCAGAAGACGATGGAGGGGGTGCGGGAGAAGCTGCATCTGTTCCCGAGCGACGGCTCTGACGGAACCTGACCAATACCACCGGAAAGTAATCTTACCGGTTGGTCGTTTTTCTCTTGCGCCGCCACCCCGGATTGCCCCAAGTTCCCAATCAGACGGCGCGATGGGGTCCGAACGCAGCCCCTCCGCCGAGGAAACCAGAAGAGCGGCAGGGGACCGGACGAGCAGACGTTTCCCGGCCGGAACCGAAGGACCACAAGGAGGTAAGACCGGCAAAAGAACAATCATGGCTGTGGAGGTGCGACGGCTGGTTGACGGAACAGCCTCCCCTCCTTTCCAATCGTGGGGATGTCGGTGGGGGGCATCCCCACGATTCCTTTTAAGCACCCTGACCGTGACCTTTCACCTGCGCCATTTGCTGCTGTTTTTGCCGGCCGTTTTGCTGCCGCTGGCTGGCTGCGCGCACCTTTTCGGGGGTGAGCGCACTCCCCCGCCGGACATTTCGGGCTTGGGGAAGGTTCATCTCTACTACATGCTGCCGGAGAGCGAGGCCGGGGACGTGCGATTCCACGTGCTGCGGAGCGAGAGCCGCTCGGGCCCGTTCGAGCGTTTGACGGACGAGCCGGTGGCGCCTCCGGAGGACCCGCCACCGGGCGAACCCGTGCGCATCTGGACCGACTACGGCCTGCCGCTGGGGGCGGATTACTACTACTACCTGCAGAGGGTGGGCCCGGACGGGGAGGTGCGGAAGGCGACGGCGACAGGGCGCTCGCGGGTGACGGTGCCGCTGGTGGATGCGGACGTTCCGGCTCTCGAGGAGCGGGGCGAGCGGGAGCGCAAACTCTGATGGACAGTGCGGGGCCGGGAGCCCTAACTTTCGGCGCTGCCGGAGGGTCGAATCGCCGGGGATGAGCCAGACAGGAAGGACGTTCGAAATGATGACAAGGCGTTGGGTGCGCTTGGTTTGCGTGGCGGTGGCGCTGCTGGTGGCGGCGCCCGCCAGTGTGATGGCTCAGAACCAGGATTCGCGGGACCGCCGGCTGCGGGAGCACGAGGAGCGCATCCGCCAGATCATCGAGGAACGGCGGGCAGCGCAGGAGGAAGAAGAGCGCCGGCGGGCGGAGGCGGAGGAGGACGCTCCGCCGCGGGAGGAACGCGAGGAGCGGCGGCGGTTCGTCAGCAACGTCGTGATGGGCCTCAAGTTCATCAACGAAGAGGGCGAGACAGCGTACAGCACGTTCGTGCGGCAGGGGAACACCTTCATCACGGAGGTTTACCTGTTCAACGAGGACCGGAACCCGGTGGACCGGGTTCGGCTGGCACTGGACTACGACAAGCGGTTCATCGAGCCGGTGCGGGTTTTCGATTCGGCGCTACGGCCGCATATGGACGGGGAGCCGCGCTTCGAGTTGATCGACCGGGATGCGATCGTGGTGTACGATGCCAAGCTGGAGACACCGATCGAACAGCGCGAGGTGGTGGTGCTGCGGCTGCTGTGGCGCGCGAGGCGGCCTGCGTCGCACACGGCGATTCAGTTCGCGTTCGACGATGAGGAACGCGATGACCAGCCGCACACGGCGATCTATTCACGGGAGCAGAACATCCTGGGCACGCGGACCGACCCGGCGGACGGCGTGCTTTCGGGCTCGCTGATGATCGAGCAGATCGACCGGGAGGAGCGCATCTTCCAGGGCAAGGCGGAGGAGCTGCGGGAGATGTACCTGGGCTCGATCGGGGCAACGGCCGATGTGGGGCTCGAGCTGATCGGGCCGGAGGAACCACCGCGAGTGGGCGAGGAGTTCGTGGTCCGGGTCGCGCTGAACAACCCGCAAGGAGCGATCATCGACGCGGTGGACTTTGCGGTGCTCTACGATCCGGAGGTGCTTCGGGCGGTGGACAAGGACAGGTTCAACTGGATCACCAGCGGCATGAACGTGCACGACGGGCCGTATCACAGCCGTTTCCCCTGGGACATCCACAAGTCGAACGAGATTCGCAACCAGCGGGGGCTGGCGCTCTACCGCAAGGGGCTTTCGACGGGGCGGGCTCTGCCGAGTGAACCCTTCGCGGACATTCACTTCCGGGCGATCGCGCCAACCAACCGGACTTCGATCGGCTTCTCGCGGGGCCGCACAGGGATGCCGAACATGACTTCGGTGCGGTACTTCGGCTTTCAGATGCTGAACCTTGAGGATTCGAGCATTTCCACTCCGGCGATCGAGTTCCCGGTAAGACCACCCACGCGCGAGGAGATCGCACGCCTGCGGGCGGAGCGGGAGGCCGCCGCGGAGCGCGCACGCCAGCCGGAACGGGAGGAAGGCGTGCGGGCGCTGACAGTTGACCGGAGCGATTGGGACGCACCGCCGACCGAGGGCGAAGACGGCAGCTAACCGGGAAACAAGACAACATGTATGACCGCGGACCAGTGAAGCACCCGCTCCACGATGCCTCTGTCGTGGCCTTTTTGGGGGCGGTGGTTGTGCGCGCCCGCTTGATTGAAGAATCGGCAGGGA
>SLMS01000275.1 GCA_007133495.1 Candidatus Sumerlaeota bacterium
CGCGTTCAGGAAGACGGGGCGCTGGGTCATGGCGGGGTGGAGAACCTCCGGTGGGGGAGTTTGTTCCCCACAAGAGCAAACACCGCTCCCGCCGCGCGGACATCCTCGGATATACCGTCATCTGGACAGCACAGTGGGTGGATTCTCCACCCTGACTATCACGGGAAGGCGCGGCTTCAGGCGCGTCCTTTTCGGACGTTGCCTTCGGCCTTGGTTCTCAACCCTGCTCGCCCTAACGGACCGGTTGCGAGGGGGCGTGGTTTGCCTCTTTGGAGCGCTCCCCGCCAGCCTTTTCACGCGAAAAGTTCAGCGCCGCGCCCACGAATCCGTTGAACAGCGGATGCGGCCGCAGCGGCCGGCTCTGGAACTCCGGGTGGAACTGGCACCCCAGGTACCACGGGTGCCCGCGCAGCTCGATCATCTCCACAAGGTCGGTCTCCTCGAAAACCCCGCTCACGACCATGCCCATCTCCTCCACCCGCGCCCGGTAATCGTTGTTTACCTCGTAGCGGTGGCGGTGGCGCTCACTCACTTCGAGCTGCCCGTAGGTCTTCGCCGCCAGCGTATCCGGGAAAATCTTCATCGGGTAGGCGCCAAGCCGCATCGTCCCGCCAAGGTTCAGCACCGCCTTCTGGTCCAGCATGAGGTCCACGATCGGATTGGGCGACTTCTCGTCGAACTCCGTGGAGTTGGCGTCCTTGATTCCGCAAACCGAGCGGGCGAAAGCGATCAACGCCACCTGCATCCCGAGGCAGATGCCGAAGTACGGCACCTTGCGTTCGCGCGCGAAGTCCGCTGCCATCACCTTGCCCTCGATGCCGCGCTGGCCGAACCCGCCGGGGATCAGGATGCCGTCCACCTCCTCCAGCGCCCCCGTGCCTTCCTCCTCCAGCTTTTCGCTGTCTATCCGCACCGTCTCGATGTGCACCCCGTGGTCGTAGCCGGCCGCCTGGAGCGACTCGTATATTGAGATATACGCGTCCTGCAGTTCGATGTACTTGCCCACCACGGCGATGCGCACCGTGCCGCGGGAACCGCGGATGCGCTCCACCAGGCTTTCCCAGTCCCCGATGCGCGCCTCGCCCGCCTCCAGCGCCAACTGCCGCACCACCCAGTCGTCGAAACCCTGGTCGTGCAGCATCAGCGGCACCTCGTAGATCACGTCCACGTTCACCGACTGGAAAACGCCGCTCTCCGGCACGTTGCAGAACATGGCGATTTTGCGCCGCTGCCCGCTGTCCATGCCGATCTCCGTGCGGCAGATAAGCCCGTCCGGTTGGATGCCGATCTCCCGCAGGGCCTTCACCGAATGCTGCGTTGGCTTGGTCTTCAGTTCCCCCGCGGCTGAAAGGTACGGCAGCAGCGTCACGTGCAGGAAAATGCAGTTCTCCTTCCCCGCATCGTAGGGAATCTGGCGGATCGCCTCCAGGAACGGAAGCGATTCGATGTCGCCCACCGTGCCGCCAATCTCCACCAGCAGCACGTCCGCCTTCTTGTCCCTCCCGAGGCTCATGATCCGCCGCTTCACCTCATCGGTGATGTGCGGAATCACCTGCACCGTCCCGCCCAGGTAATCGCCCCGGCGCTCCTTGCGGATCACGGATTCGTAGATTTGCCCGGCGGTCACGTTGTGCGCGCGCGAGGTCGGCTTGTCCAGGAACCGCTCGTAGTGCCCCAGGTCGAGGTCCGTCTCCGCCCCGTCGTCGGTCACGAACACCTCCCCGTGCTGGAAGGGGCTCATCGTGCCCGGATCGACGTTCAGGTAGGGGTCGAGCTTCATCAACTCCGCATTCACGCCGCGGCCGATCAGCAGCGAGCCGAGCCCCGCCGCCGCGATGCCCTTGCCCAGCGAGGAGGCCACCCCTCCCGTGATGAAGACGTACTTCGTTGGCTTTCTCATGTTCGCAGCTCCTCGCGCCGGCGCGATTGGGTGGGGGTACCCGTACGGGCCGGATCAAAACAGAACCACCAGCACCCCGCAGGGTCAATGGGTAGTGGCCGCGGCTTGTGAATCAGGGTTTCGGGTTCAGGGGTCAGGGGCCGGGAGCACCCTTACACGGGTCGAGTCATTCACGATCAGAACGCAGCCTGTTGACGTTGGCGCATCAACGGGAAGATGCTTCGCCGCCGGGCTGTTGGTTCCGGAGCGAGGCGATCAGCCCATTGAGCAGGCGGCCGGTCTGCTGTGCCGATTCCCACACGCTCACCGCTTCCTCGCGGTCGGCGTAATTGAGCCGCACTGAGAGCGTCAGGAGTGTCTCCACCTCCGCCAATGATCCGCGCGCAATGGACAGGTGGTGGAGATAGTCTCCCCGGTGGCTCCGGCCATACCCTTCCGCGATGTTCGCCGGGACGGACACTGCCGCGCGCCGCAACTGGCTTGTCAGGCCGAACCTCTCTTCTTCCGGAAAAGACCGCGAAATCCGATATGCCTCCTCCGTGAGCATCATGGCCTTCTTCCATGCCTCCAGCTCCCGGTAGGTCTTCAGCCCCATCTGCAGCACCCCTGCATATACTTGCTCCCGATCATCGCACCGGAGAATCCGGCTTCGGGCAAGGCCAGTACCCCCGGGGCGTGGGCGGGAGCCCGTATCTCGCGGCGCCGCGGGATGGTCGTTGTAGCCTGTTTCGCCCCTTCAGGGCTCCGGTCCATTTTGGGTGCTGTGTCCCAGGGCGTTGCCCTAGGCTATCATCTGGCGCCCCGTTGGGGTTTCTCCCCGTGATCAGCCGCCGGGGGGGCGGTGCAGTCCTCTGCCAATGGCACCACGGTACCCGCTGGCCGGATTTCGATGGAGGGCCGAAGTCGGCTGCTCCCGCCCGGAGCGACATGGGCACCTTGCCGCCGAACCCTGCTTTTCCCCTCTGAACCCCGGACCACTGAACCCCGGACCCTGCTTTTTCCTTGCCGCTGCCAGTGCCCCCCCTATATCCGAACGCCACTCAGGCGGCGGGACACCTGCGGGCCAACGGCCAGGCCCTGCCCGGCAGCAGGCCAAAACTCCGCACCGCCAACGCGGCCCCCTGGGGGGCCGGAAGCCCAGAATCGACAGGCCCACCAGGAGGCTTACCCCGAATGGCAAGCATCGAAGACCGCGTAAAGGAATGCATCGTCAACCAGCTTGGCGTGAACGAGGAAGAAGTCACCAAGGAGGCTTCATTCACCGATGACCTTGGGGCGGACTCGCTCGACGTCGTCGAACTCGTCATGGCCTTCGAGGAAAAGTTCAGCATCGAAATCCCCGACGAGGACGTGGAAAAGCTCCGCACCGTCGGCGACGCCATCAAGTACCTCCAGGAAAAAGGTGTCAGCTGAACAACACCCTCCCTCACCCGCGGTACCAAAGCCCTTTTCGGCGGCCCGGCTCTCCGCCGGGCCTCCTCAGTCTCTTCCATCACGGTAAACTATGGCAAATCGACGCGTAGTGGTCACCGGCCTCGGCGCTATCACCCCCATCGGGAATAACGCCGCGGAGTTCTGGGAGAACCTCGTCGCCGGCAAGTCCGGCGCCGGGCCCATCACAAGGTTCGACCCATCCCGCCACAAAGTACGCTTCGCCTGCGAGGTGAAGAATTACGACCCGCTGGACTACCTTGACCGCAAGGAAGTCCGGCGCATCGAGCCCTTCGTGCAATTCGCTTTGATCGCCTCGCGCGAAGCCATGAAGGACTCCGGACTGGACCTTGCCGAGGCCGGCGCAGAGCGCGTCGGCGTGCTCATTGGCTCCGGCGTCGGTGGGCTGAACATCCTCGAAGAGCAGGCCAACGTCCTTCTCGAGAAGGGCCCGGACCGTGTCTCCGCCCTGCTCATCCCCCGGCTGATTCCCAACATCGCCCCGGGCCAGGTCTCCATATCCCTTGGCCTGAAGGGCCCAAACAGTTGCGTCGTCACTGCCTGCGCCACGGCCACCCATGCCATCGGCGATGCTGCCAACATCATCCGCCGCGGGCAGGCCGTCGCCATGCTCGCCGGAGGCACCGAAGCCGCCATCACGCCGCTGGGCATGGCCGGCTTCCAGAACATGAAGGCCCTGAGCGAGCGCAACGACACGCCCGAGACCGCCAGCCGGCCCTTCAGCAAGGACCGCGACGGGTTCGTCATGGGCGAAGGCGCCGGCATTCTCCTCCTTGAGGAGCTGGAACACGCCAAGGCCCGTGGCGCCCACATCTACGGTGAAGTCGCCGGCTATGGCATGACAGGCGACGCCTTCCACATCACCGCGCCCGTCCAGAGCGGCGACGGCGCCCAGGCCGCCATGCGCATGGCCATCGAGGAAGCCGGGATCGCCCCCGAGGAGATCGACCACATCAACGCTCACGGCACCAGCACCGCCCTGAACGACAAGGTCGAGACCTACGCCGTCAAACAGGTCTTCGGCGAGCACGCCTGGAAGCTCGTCATGTCGTCGAACAAATCGGCCGTCGGGCACCTGCTCGGCGCTGCCGGCGGCGTGGAGGCAGTCGCCTCCCTCAAGGCCATCGAGCAGGACACCATTCCGCCGACCATCAACTACTCGGAAAAAGACCCCGACTGCGACCTCGACTACGCCGTGGACGGAGCCCGCAGGAAGCCCGTCCGCGCCGTCCTCAGCAATTCCTTCGGCTTCGGCGGCCACAACGCCACGCTCATTTTCCGCAAGGTGAACTGAAGCACGGCGGCAGAGCGCACACCGGCTGACACGGACAAGCACTGAGTGCCAGGGGCAGCGGCCGCCACCAGCCGGATGGCCCGGTGTGCCGGACCCGTTCCCGCTACCCCGAGGGCGGTGGCGCTGTTGACTCGCGCAACCGAATGTCCTGGTCGATGGACTCCCTCACCGGCGGCGCGCCCGGGTCGTCGAGCCGGCGCAGCAGCACCGCCATTGCTGCCTCGGCGATCTCTGCCGTGCGCTCCACGCTCGTGGTCAGCGACGGCACAAGGTGCTGCGACCACAGATTGTCGCCGAAACTCACCAGCGACACGTCCCGCGGAATCTGCAGCCCCATTTCGTGGAGTGGCCGGTACGCCATCATCGCCCACACGTCGTTTACGCACACGAACGCCGTCGGCCGGTCCGGCCGCGCAAGCACCGCCTTGAACTCCTCCTGCCACGAATCGCGGAGCGGCACCATGTCCTCCGGCCGCAGTTCCAGGCCTGCCTCCGCCAGCGCCGCGCGTGTCCCCTCCATGCGCTCGGCAATGCAGCGGTTCTCGTCCTCCGCGCCAAGGAACCCGATGCGCCTGTGGCCGAGTTCCAGCAGGTGGTGCGTCAGCTCCATGGCTGTCGGCACCTCCTCACTCACGACCGAGTCGAACCCGTAGCCGTCCGCCCGGCCGATCAGCACGAACGGATAGCGCTGCAACTTCAGTTGCAGGAAGTGATCGAAATCGGACCCCGTGTGCCAGTCGTGCACCGGGAAGACGATGAGCCCCTCGGCCCGGTGCTCGCGCATCAGGTTGATGTTGGCGCGTTCCTTTTCCACGTCCTGCTCGGAATCGGCGATGTGGAACTGATAGCCGATCTCCCGTGCCAGCGACTGGATACGGTGAAAGAACTCCACGTAGGCCAGATTGCGGATGTCCGCCGCGATGAACCCGAACACGTGGCTCTTCTTGAGCGAGAGGTTCTTCGCAATCCGGTTGGGGCTGTAGCCCACCCGCTCGGCGATCTGGAGGATGCGGCGCCGCTTGTCCTCGGTGACGCCGGGCTTGTTGCTCAGCACGCGCGAGACCGTCGCCGTGGACGTCTGCGCCATCTGCGCCAGTTCTTTGATAGTGATGTTTGTGGCCAAAGCTACCCCGTCCGTAACACGATGGCCGAAGCGAACCGCAAACGCTTACAGACGCGCAACAGGATTGTCCGCAAGACCCGCCGGGCCATTCTTGCCGAAGGACTCACCACGCCATTCCCCTCATCGCATACATTGCCATAGCCAGTACTAGTACTGGCTATGGCGTCAAGGCCATTTTCCGTTGGCCGGCAGATTTGGCCCAAAATCAGAGTATCCACCTGACTTTCTGTGCTCTTTGGGGTTGACGTGGCTTTGGCAATAGCGCCACAATGCGGACTAGTCCGCATTGTGGCTGGATGTACATTATGGCTGAAACCCGGCTCTCCATCGCGAAGAAGGACATCGTCGCCTGCTTCGACGCGCAGCCCCGCCGGGTCTTCCGGCGGGAGGAAATCGCACGGCTGCTGCGCTCGAACCGTGAGGGCTGGCGCCTCGCCCAGCGGACCGGGCTGCGCGAGTTCATCGCCTGGCTCACTGAGAGGGCCTTCCTGAGGCCAATCCCGCTCGAGTTCACCCAGCGCAAACCGATTACCGTCTATGTCTGGCGGACAGCCTCGCCCCACGAGGTCGCCCTCGCCACCGGCCCACGGGAGAAAACCTGCCTCGGCTACTTCACCGCTGCCGCCTTTCACGACCTCACCCTCCAGACCCCAAACACCATCCATGTCTGCATCGAGCAACCTCCCAAAAAAAGTGCACGCCCGGCTCTCACACAGGAGATGATCGATGCGGCCTTTGCCAAACCTCCCCGCGTCAGTCAGGCCCGGGCGAGGTGGAAAGGCTGGAATATTCTGCTCGTAAACACCGTTTACAGTGGCGGACTGGGGGTCTATCCGATGGAATCATCCGTTGCGGGGGGATATCCGCTGCGCGCCACGGACCTGGAGCGCACGTTGATCGATCTCACCGTAAGGCCTCACTACGGCGGCGGCCCTGCCGAAGTTCTCGACTGCTTCAGGCGCGCCGCCGCCCGGGTATCGGTCAACAGGCTTCGAAGCTACCTGCAGAAGCTCGGGTACCTCTACCCCTATCACCAAGCCCTCGGGTTCTATCTCGAGGCGGCAGGGATCGAGCGGAAAAGACTCCAGCCCCTCGAATCCTTTCCTGTGGAACTCGACTTCCCCCTGGCTCACGGGATTCCATGCCCGTTGTACTCAAGGCGCTGGCGGGTGCGGTATCCCGAGGGTCTCAGAGAGTGAACGGCAAAGCTCTGCCGTGCGTTCGAAATAATAATCGAATGGCTTGAGTGCCCGGCGGTTCCGCACCGTGCTTTCCACGCGTGCCCAGTCCATCCTGTGAAACTCCCGGCACTCATCCCTGTCTATACGGGAGAGGAGCGGCAGCGGCACCCGCTTCGCCCCGAAAAGGCGCCTCAGCAACCCGATGTTTTCCGGCGCGCACGGGGAAATATCCGTGAATCGGCTGCGCACCTCCTCGATGTCGAAAAAGTCCCGCGCACGCGGGGCGCCCTCCCTGTTCCGCAGCACAATTCTGCCGTACTCCGGGAACTGCTGGCAAATCGCACGCAGCTTCTCGAAAACAATCGCAACCGGACGGTAGGTGTTCACCAGATATCCATCCACGTCGATTCTTTCCGTCGCGCCCAGGTATTCGTAATGGCTGATGTCTATTTCAATTGTTCGCTGGTTGTTGACCGATACCACCAGGGCGTCGCGCCTCATCGCCTCCGGGTCTTCCCGAAGAGCCGCTCGTTTGTCTTCCTCGATCAGTTTGAACGATGCATGGTACCCGCCCCAGAAACCCTCCATGCCGGGTGTCATCCTCGGGGGCCGCGGCGCCATCTCCAGATCGAAGACGTAAAGGCCATCCGGCGCGAAACGGCGGGTCAGCAGCTCCAGAAACTTCGCTCTCAAAGCCTCCTGGTCCTCTCCCAGCTTTCCATCGCAGGAGAGATCGATGTCCAGGGACGCCCGGGAATCGAGTCCGTAAACAAGCTCCAGCGCCCCGGCCCCCTTCAGCGCCAGCCTGTCGAGGTACTCGTCCTCGGCGAAGATAGCCGCAACGACTGCCCTCCGGACCTCCCGCGTCCGCCGCACCTGCTCCGCGAAAGCATCCCGTCCCGGCCGCCTCGCCATCTATGCGTCCTGTGCGCTTTCCATGGCGCCACGCCTGGGCCTCTCCCCCCGGCCTGGTGCCAGGGCCTTCTCCAGCGGGTCTTTCCCGCCTGTCAGCAGCCGGGCGGCCACTTGCCCGATGGCGCCGCTCGCGGTCACGCCATGGCCGCCGAGTCCGGCCACCCAGAAGAAGCCCTCCAGCGCCGGGTCCCAACCCACCACGCTTCGGCCGCCGGGCGCCAGGACCCTCAGCCCGGCACGCCCGGAAACCACCGGCGCTTCGGCAAGCCGAGGCACCGCCCGTCCCAGCTTCTCGCGCAGCAGCACCTCCGCCTCCGGCACCGCCTGCGGATCGCCCGGAGGGAACGGGTCCTCGTCGCAGGGACACAGCATCAACCCCGTTCCGTTCGGCCGGAAATACACCTCCTCGCCAAGGTGCCACACGAACGGCCAGCCGTACTCCACGCCCGAGACCGGCGCCGTGTCGAAAAGGTGCCGGCGGTGAGGCGCCAGCCCCGCGGCAGGCGCGCCCGCCAAGCGGGCCACCTCCTCCGCCCAGGCTCCCGCCGCGTTCACCAGCACCCCTGCCCCGATCTTGCCCTTGCTCGTTTCGAGCACGAAACCGCCCGGCGGACGCCGCTGCACGCCACTGAGCGCCGCATCCGCCCACACCACCGCGCCGCCGCGGCGGGCCTCCGCCAGATAGCCGTCCAGCAGCGCCCTCACGTCCACCCATCCGTCCGAAGGCGTGTAAAGCGCCTGTTCGAATGCCGCGCCCTCCAACAACGGATGCAGGGCCACCGCCTCACGCGGGCCAAGCTCGCGTACCTCCACGCCCTCCGCACGGCACGCCTCCAGGGCCGGGCCGAACCGGGCGAAGTCCTCTCCGCTCCCCAGCAGCAACGACCCGTGCCGGGCGAACTCAGGCGGGTTCTTCCAGCACGGCGTCTCCTCCGCGATATAGCGCGCTCCCCGGCGCGAAAGCTCCGCCACCACCGGGTCCGCCACCACCTGCCGCACCATGGCCGCGTTCCGGCCGGACGAATGCACTCCCGGCCCGGACTCACGCTCCAGCACCAACACCCGCCGCTTGCCGGCTGCTGTGAGCTGGCAGGCCGTCGCCGCTCCGGCCAACCCGGCCCCCACAACAACGTAATCAAAAGTCTCCATCAAAACTCCTCACGCATTCGAAATGTCCCGGGCCTGCAATCTCCCGATTGGCGCTCTTCCCCGGCCAGCACACCCCGCCCCGGACGTCCTGCTTGCATCCCCAACCGCTCCGCCCCATAACCCGCGCTCCCGGGCAGGGCCGCATTTCCTCCCGCCATCCCACCGCACGTGCAACGGTAGATGACTCCTACTTCCTCGCCGCTGGAATCGGCTCCGCGAACCGTC
>SLMS01000123.1 GCA_007133495.1 Candidatus Sumerlaeota bacterium
CCACCACCAGCTAAGCACCCCACCCACCTCAAGCCGCCCGCGCGCCCCCTCACCCCGGGAACGCGGGCGGCGCCGTCTATACCAGCCGCCCGGCCCCCGCTCCTGCCGAGTGTCAGTTCCTGCTGGACGAGCCCTCCGTTCTCCCCATAGGCTGGTTCAGGACAGTAGGCACTGCGGACGTCACGATCCACTTTCCCCGGGAGGAGGAGCGAATGACCAGACCCGGAGCCCTCGAACGGCGCGACCGAGCCCAGTGGTCCTCCGAGCCCGCTTTCGTCTTCTCCATGGCCGCCGCCGCCGTAGGCCTCGGCAACCTTTGGCGATTCCCCTACATGGTGGGCGAAAATGGCGGCGCCGCCTTCATCATCGCCTACCTCTTCTCCCTGATCGTCGTCGTCCTCCCCATCATGATGCTTGAGGTGAGCGCCGGCCGGCTCGCCCACGGCAGCGCCGTCCACACCTTCCGCCAGGTCAACCGCTTCGGCACCGTCTACGGGTGGCTCGTCGTCATCCTCACCACCGCCATCACAAGCTACTACCTCGTCATCACGGGCTGGACGCTTGGCTACGCCGTGGACGCATGGCGCGGCAGCCTGCGCGATTTCGACGAGTTCACCACCGGCTACAACTCGGTCTGGTATTTCCTCGTCGTGACCGCCGTGGCCTGTGTGGTGCTGATCCGGGGCGTGCGGGCGATCGAGAATCTCTCGAAGCTGCTCATGCCGGTGCTGCTTTTGGTGATCATCGCGCTCGTCTTCAGCGCAAGCCGCATGGACGGCTGGGCCGAAGCAAAAGACTTCCTCCTGCGCGCCGACTTCTCGCGCCTCGCCGATACGCGCCTCTGGATTTTCGCCTTCGGACAGGCTTTCTATACGCTCGCCATCGGACAGGGCTACCTGGTCACCTACGGCAGCTACATCCCGCGCAAGACCCACGTCCCCCGCGCGTGCCTTGTCGTCGCCGGCACCGAAACCTGCATCGCGCTCCTCGCCGGCTGGATGATCTTCCCGTTCGTGTTCAGCTTCGGCATGGACCCGGGTGAGGGCAGCCAGCTCGCCTTCTCCACCCTCCCCGCCGTCTTCGAGCAAATGAACCGTGGCGGCCTGATGGGCATCCTCTTCTTCACGCTCTTCTTCGCAGCGGCGTTCAGCTCGTGCCTGGCGGGCCTGAAGGTGATCATTGCGGCCGTGGCGGAGGAATTCAAGCTGCGCAACAAGCCGGCCGTGCTGCTGGTCTGCGGAGTCATCGGCCTGCTCGGCATCCCCTCCGCCCTCAGCTTCTCCCCCGTCGAACTCACGGCCATGGGCATGCCGTTCCTCGACTTCATGGACCAGTTCGGCGGCACCAACGTGGTCATCGTCTCCGGCATCACCGGGGCAGCGCTGCTCTGCTGGTTCGTCCCTCCGAAGAAACTGCGCAAGGCACTCGGCACCACCAGCACCTGGTGGGAGTGGCGCATCTATACGGCCGGGCGCTTCCTCCCCTTCGTCGCCGTGGGGTGGTTGCTCTGGACGCTGCTCGTCCGCGGCTGACTAGACGTGGTGTGAGAGAATGCGCTTCAGGAAAGCCCTTGAGGCCGCGCCGATGCCCGGCTCGGTGCTCTCGCGCGGGCCGGCAACGTTGAGCACCGGCTCGCGGGGAAGCGTGGAGAACCAGGCGGCAAAGCGGTCCGCCTCGCGCTCGTTCTCCGGATTGAGAATCACCGCCGGGCGTTCGAGCGTCTTGGCCAGCTCCGCCGTGAACAGCGTCCCCCCGACCGGCTCGCCCCGGCAGAGGATCAACGTCCCGTGCGAATCGCGGATGTTCCACCGGGTGCGCAGATCGTAGTCCTCCGAGTCCGTCTCCCGCAGCGGGTAGCGCGCCGGAATAACCCCGTCCTCCGCCAGCCGGCCTTTCGGGCACCAGCCGCCTGCTGGAAGCCCCAGCTCCATCGCCGCGTCCAGCGCTGCCCGGTCCACTCCCGTCTGCCCTCCGCTGATCACGATCCCGATCCTGCCCATGCACGCACCCTCCTGAGGAGTAAGGGCAGCAAAGCATGCTCACTGTTCACGTGGCGAGGGAAACAGTACCTGCCGCGGCGATTGCCGTCAGCCGTGCAGACGGGCGTTCAGCCGGTATATGGCCGGGAAGACGACGGCCCACGCCACCGCCAGCACCACCAGGACCACCGGGAGTGAATAGCCAAACTCCAGGGCTCCGAGCCGCGCTCCTCCCGCATACGCCGCCGCGCCGCCCAGTCCACCGAGAATGGCTGTCAGCCACGGCCTGCCGGCGAGCCAGCCAAGGCAGTGATTCACCGCCGTGCCGAGGTTCATCCAGAGCGCGACGAGCCACACCGGCGCCAGCCAGCCCGTACCGGCAAGCCCGCTCGAGTACTGGAAGAGTCCGGCTGCCCCGAGCGCCGAATCCACCCCAAACCCGAGAAGCGCCACGCCACCAAGGAGCTTCCATTCCCCAACAGCGGGGCGGTTGATCAGGCCGTGCATCGCAACGAGCCCGCCCACCACGGCCGGGCCAACCCACGGCACGCCGCCCGCCGCACCAAGCACGCACGCAAACCAGCCCACGTTCACCGCCAGCGCGTTCAGGAGGATGCGCGGTGTATGGCTCAGCGCGGAGGAGCGCCGTCCGGAGAGAGATGACGAGGATGCGGGTGAAAGGGACATCGTTTCAGCCATAGTTTGAGCGCCTGCCAGTGAATAAGTGAGATGACTTTCCCGGTCATAAACGGGAACCGGACCAACGCAGAGGCAAGGGCCGGGCCGGTTATCTCCACGCGCCGCAGAGTCATCGTCGCATCGAAGAACACGCGCCCCTGCTTCAGGTTTTCCATGTGAACGGTCAGCAGATCGCCCGGCGTCGTGAACCGCCAGTCGTAGTCCACGTCCATGTCCATGAAGGGCGAGACGTGGAAGTCCTTTCGGAGACGGTAACGCATCCGTCCTGCACCGCGCGCCTCGTTCATCTCCTCGCCGAGGACGTAACAATGCCGCTCGCCCCAGGGTGTATTACTGACCTCCGCCACGATCGTTTCGACCCGCTCATCCGCCTCGTCGAAGCAATAGTAGAAGCTGACGGGGTTGAAGCAGTACCCGAAGTAGCGCAGGTGCGTGATGAGTCGAATCGGCCCGGTGGGGCGCCTGCCGGTTTTGTCGGCGACAAGGGCGCGGACTTCCTCCTCGAGCGGACGGGCCGGATCCCCGAGGTGGTCCTTCCGCCGCAGCCAGGCAAGGGCTGGCCCCCCCGCCGACCAGAGCCACCGCCCCCGGAAAAGCCCGGGCAACTCCGCAAGATCAAGGTAGCACATGAACAACCGGTACGAGAAGGCATTCTCCACCGGGGAGAACCTCCGGTGGCGGACCGTGCCTTCGTATAGACAGCTCCTGAGTGTCATCGGAACGTCCCGGTTGGGGTGCGGCCTAAAGCCGGCTCTTGATTTTCCGGACGACGGCGCCAAGCAGCGGCACCCGCTCGTAGATCAGCCGGCCCATGTCGAAATAATCGCGGTGATAGGTGACCTTCCCGTCGCCGAAACGAATATGGGACATCCCCGGGACATGTACCGTTTCGCCCCGCCGGAACCGCCCGTGCTCCAGGTGCATGGTCCAGGAGAGCATAGCTTCGCCCTCGCCCACCAGCTCGGATTCGAAGGTGAATTGGCAGCTCTTCACCCCGTCATATAAATTCGCGAAGTAGGCCCGCAGGTTCTTCACCCCGTCCACCGTATGGATCGGATCGCGAAACTCGATGTCGCCGGCATACAGCTCCTCCACGAGGTGCAGGTGGTCCGAATCCAGCTCATTGAAGATGCGTTTGAAAGCCTCAACGGCCGGGGGAGCTGTCATGACCCGCCCGCCAGTGCCTTGGGATTCGCCCGGACATGCTCGGGCAGCTCCTTCAGGTCCCAGACAATACCGGTCCACGACATCACCCTGAGCATGTAATACGTGATGTCTATCTCCCACCAGAAGAAACCCTGCCGCACCGTCGCCGGGTAGTGATGGTGGTTGTTGTGCCACCCCTCGCCCAACGTCACGAGTGAGAGGATGAGGCTGTTCCGGCTGTGATCGCCGGTCTTGTAACGAGCGCGGCCCATCATGTGGGAGAGTGAGTTGATCGTGCAGGTGCCGTGAAAGAGCACCACCGTGGAGATGAAGAACCCCCACACAAGCATCTGCATGCCGCTCGTACCGAGCTGCGGCCACAGTGCGTTCAGCCCCACGCCGAGGGAGAACACTGCCACCGCGAGCGCCACCGGCATGGCCACGTCAAAACGGTTCAGAAAGCGCAGCTCCGGGTATTTCGCAAGGTCCCTCACTTCCTTGAGCTTCGTGCCGTGGTTCTCAGCCGAAGTGAACCAAAGCATGTGACTCCAAAGCAGGCCGTGCGTGTGGGGAGAGTGCGCGTCGTCCTCCTTGTCCGAGTGACGGTGATGGTGGCGGTGGTGCGCAGCCCACCACAGCGGCCCACGCTGCACGGCGGAACTGCCCAGAGCAGCAAAAACGAATTGCCAGAACCGGTTCGTCTTGAACGTCCGGTGCGAGAAGTACCGGTGGTAGAACCCCGTGATGGCGAACATCCGGATGAAGTACAGCCCCGCTGCCACGGCCACCGCCACCCAGCTCCACCCCACCCAGATCACGCCAAGACAGACAACATGCATCGCAAAAAAGGGCAGCGAACGGAACCAGTCCACACGCTTCGCGTGACCCGGAATACCTCTCGTCTCAGCGGGGATGGAGGAATCGAACCAGCGGGCAATGCTTGTAAGGGGATTGAAACCGCGTTTGGGCGCTTCTTGATGCATACTGACAACCTTCAGAGGATCGCAGGCGGAGGGAGGCCTGCGGAGTGATGGCATCCCCCTGCCACCAAAGGGACGCGGCCGGAGGAAACACCCCGGTCCCAACCCCATCCCGCAAGGGTGAAGCCAGTTTTTCATCCCCACCGCAAAAATCGACCGCCACAGCTTGACATGTGCGGTCCACTTCCCCCCTCATTCCCCTGCCGGGAAATGATAAGAGGATGCCCCCATCATGGACTCGGACCAGAACGTTCCCACCGGCCTTGTCTCCAGGGTCACAGAACTCCAGCAGGCACTGTTCGTCCGCGATCACGAAACCGTTGCTGAACTCTACTCCGGCCTGCTCCACCAGGAGCCGGACTTCCTGCTCAAGGAGCCCATCCAGTACGAGGTCGGCCGCCTCCTCGAACACAATGGCCACCTCCTCCCCGCCCACGAAGCTTACAAGCGGGTCATCGAGCATCAGCCCAGGAACAAAATGTACGATTCCGCCCTGCGCGGCGCCGGGCGCACCGCCTTCCGCCTCGGCCGCTACGATGAGTCCTCCGGCTACCTCAGGCGCTATGTTGACACAAACCCGAGGGGCGAAGGCGTTCGCGAGGCGCAGGAGATGCTCGCCAACCTGAGCGCCGTTGACGGGAGTGAAGCCAGCACCGCCGGGCTCGCCCCATCCGCAGAGACAGACGTGCAGTTCCCGGCGGACACCAGCAAGCTCCAAAACCACGCCGACTCCTCATCCTCAGGCTTCGAGACCCCCCAGGCCCGCGCCGACCGCCTGCGCGACGGGCAATTTGCCCTCATTCTCCCCACCGGCGTCCGCATCCGCCTTGCCGCCGTGGCCCAGGTCGCCGCAGGCTTCCTTGGCGTTGGCGAGGCAGAGGCGAAGAAACTCCTCCTGCGCCAGAAGGGCCTCGTCCTCGACGAACTCACCTTCACCCAGGCCAGCGCCCTGATCCCCCTCGTCCGCAACAGCGGCCAGCGCCTGCAATTCGTCTGCGTCCCGCGCCACCTCCGCCCCTACGAGCACTACGAAATCCTCCGCGGCGAACTCCACGACAAGGGCATCCACCTGCTCACCACAAGCTTCGACAAGAAGCTCCGCTGGAGCGCCATCCGGCTGATCAATTGCGGTAGCATCAGGAATGAGCCCATCGTCACCGTCCACGGCTCCTCACCCATCCGCGAATACCGCTTCATGGGCTCCAGCTTCGATTCCAACTCCGTGCTTCCCGGCGCCGACGCGGCCTTCCACCTCGACGTGCGCGAATTCCTCGACCTGCTTTGCCGCCGCGCCCCAAAGGCCGTGCAGAGCCACACCGTCCAGCAAATCGTCCAGAGGCGCCGCACAAGCCTCCAGGAGTTCGCCAACATGGAGGAATTCGAGAAATACTCCCTGTGGCTGCTCTTTTCACACTTCGGCGAGAAGGTCGTTATCGAGGAGCTTCAACTCCTCGCCGACCTTGACTCGCGCTGGTGACCGCAGAAGACGGCTGACGGACGGCCACCCCCTGCGGCAGGTGCAACCGCGCCGTCTATACGCAGCCGGCGCCCCAGTTCTCCAGCAGCGCAAGGAAGGTACTGAAGTCCACGCCCAGCCCCGCGTACTCTCCGCCCCAGTTTTCCAGCAGCAGGAGAAAGTCCGCAAAGTCAACGCAGCCATCGCCGTTCAGGTCACCAGGCCCGATCGGGCCCCACATCCCCGAGGCGGCCGAAAGCGCCACCTGCACCACCCGGCTCGGGGAAGTCGCCGTCGTGAACCACGCAGCAGAGCCATCCGGCGCCATGATCGCCGCCCGGAAAAGCGCGTCCCCCTCATTCAGAATCAATTCCCCGTCGCGCTGCGGATGCCCATCAGCCAGCTTCACCCGCACAATCCGCCCCGGATTGATGTTCATCCCGTAATACGCATACGCGCCATCCGGCGACAGCACCGCGCAGAAGGGCTGATTGTCTCCCGTTGCAAGGGACGTTGCACTCATGTACTGGAACGTATCCAGGTTTATCAGCACGATGCTCGTCGGCGAGGTGGCCGTGCTGAACCAACCCAGCGAACCATTATGGGTAACCAGGCCGTTTCGCAGGGTATTCAGTCCCGACACAAGGATGATTGCATCCGTCCGCTCGAACGTATCCACGTCCACACGGACCACGCGCCCAGGCTGTGTCTCCGTACCGTAATACAGCGTGGAGCCGTCCGGGGAAATGATGCCGGTGCCCGGAGAGTTCTCCCCCGTTGCCAGCGTGAGCGCGCCGGTCCGCTCGAACGAATCTGTGTCTATACGAACGATGACGCCGGGAGAGCCCCCCGTACCCATGAAGAGCGTGCTGCCGTCCGGGGAAATCACCGCCCCCCGCAACTGGTTTTCCCCGCCCGGCAACGTGATGGCATCCGCGCGCTCGAACGGATCCAGGCTTACCTTCACAATGCGCCCGGGCGTGGTGTTTGTTCCGAAGTACGCCTCGGTGCCATCCGGGTGGATCGCCGCCGTATAAAGGTTGTTCTCTCCGCTCATCAGCGTGATGGCCCCGGTGCGCTCGAACGTCTCCAGGTCCATCCGGACCACCCGGCCGGGACTCGTCGCCGTGCCGAAGTACCCGGTCTTTCCGTCCGGCGAAATCACCGCGCTCCGGAAGGAATTTTCGCCGTTCGCCAAAATGCGCGACCCCGCATAGTCAAACCGCGCTGTGTTTACCTTTATCACACGGCCCGTTGACGGGCTCGACCCCATATAGAGCGCATCTCCATCGGGCGCCATCACCGCGTTGCGCAAAAGCCCGTGTCCACTCTCGGTTTCGACGTGTCCCACCACGCCGAACTCCTCAAGGTTGATCTTCACCACCCGGCCGAACGAAGCCGACGTGCCGAAATACGCCCGCCTCCCGTCCGGCGCCATCGCACCCGAAACGAAACCTGCATTCGCAACGTGCACCGCCAGGCCGACCTCCCGCTGCCCCGTGTCCAGGTTCACCCGTACCACTCGCGGCGGACTGCCAGCTCCCATGCCAAGGTACGCCATCGAGCCATCCGGCGAAATCACCGCCGACTCGACACTGTCATCGCCCGAATTCAACTTGATCGAATCCGTCTGCACAAGATTCCGGACATTCACCACCACCAATCTGCCCGGTGAAGTCCCCGTGCCAAAGTACGCCACCGGCTCCCGCGGGTGGACAATTGCGGAAAGCAGATTGTCGTCCCCATCATCCAGCACCACACTCCCGGTCCGATCGAACGTCCGCAGGTCCATCGCCACCACGATACCGGGTTCCGTATCCGTGCCAAAGTACGCATTGGCCCCGTTCGGCAGGATCACTGCGCTGGTCAGCCGATTCTCACCCGTTCGCAACGTGATGGCGTCCACACGTTCAAACTTTGCCAGGTCCACCTTCACCACGCGTCCGGGAGAGGTCAACGTCCCGAAATACGCATGAGAACCGTCCGGCGCGATCACCGCGCTGCTCAACTGGTTCTCGCCGTCATCAAGTGTAAGCGTGTCCACCACCTCGAACGTCTCCAGGTCCACTTTCACCACGCGCCCCGGAGAATTCGCCGTCCCGAAATAGGCATACGAACCGTCCGGCGCGATCACACCGGAAAGGTTCCCCAGCATTCCCTCTCCGAGGGCCAGGACGTCCACAATATTGAAATGAGACTCTCCGTATAGACCACCGCTGCCCGCACTCTTCTCCGCCAACCCGGAAAAAAAAGTCAGGGAATGGTCCGTCCACGAATCACCACCTTCCGTGGTCACCGTCACCGTCGCCGCGTGGATATCCTCCCCGACATCTTCCGCGAGCCACTCCGCCGTCCAGATACCTGTCCCTCCTCCGGCACTGCCAGGGGCCGTATCCGGCGAGAGTTCCACCACCGCCAGCCCGCCCAGATTCGCCGTCACCGAGGCGACCGGCTCCTCCGAACGGACAACCGCGCTCACTGAAACCACCTCTCCATTGCTGACTGCCGGGGGATGAATGGCAGCGAGAACGTGAATACGTCCATTGCCGGAACCAAGACTCTCCGGCACGGCAGATAGCGCCCCCCTCGCCGGCGGCGGCTCGGCCACGGCAAAAAGCGGCATCGACGTCAGCACGCCCAGAAGCAGCGTCATAACCGGGAGAACGCGCTCCCGGCTTCGTGAAGACTTGGTACACAGCGAAATCATTTTGCAAGCGACCTCCTTCAGGGTCAAAATTGGCCAGTATGAAAATAACCCCATCCACACGACTGCCCTGTCAACCCCAAGGAGGAAGCATCAGACGCATCGTGAGTTTGTTCGGTGTTGTTGCCCGCATCGCTGAGCCGGATGGCTCGCGGGCTTCTCCTGAAGCGCGCGGGCGGCTC
>SLMS01000167.1 GCA_007133495.1 Candidatus Sumerlaeota bacterium
CCGCCGGGAGTGCCGCGTACCCTTGGAGTGCGTGCGGCTTGCCGCCGCCTTTGCGCCGCGGGCTTGCCCGCGCGCTCTCTTGCTGGCGAACGCCCTCGATCCCGCCAAGTGGGTGATAGTTCCAAGATACGCCCTTTCTGTGCTGCGGCCGTTGGCGGAGGAAAAGCGCCAAACGGGAGTTTGGCGATCCCGGGAGGGTGCTGCGGTTCAGGGCGGTTCCCTTCTGCTGCTCGACCACGTGGCGGGCTGCGGCCACAGGGAATCATCCGCCGATTTCACCGATTCACGCCGATGGGGGCTGCCGCCCGGCCCCGTGGGTGGAGTGAAGTTGAATCTGCGAGAATCTGCGGATAACACCAAAGTCTGTGGCTATCGAGCCAAGGGATGGGGATAGTCGAGAACGGAAACGTCCTTGCACGGCCCCAGGCGCGGCTTCCCCGATACCCGGTTGCGTCCGTCCGCCGGGAGCGCCATCCCTCGGGACAGCATCCGGCGGGGCGTCTGTCCCGCTGCACTCCGACCCGCCGCAGAGGCCGCCCGACCCCGTGCCCGAGAACGCCACCCAGTCCACCCCGCCGGCGCGTGAGACCTTCACCGCCTGGGCCGCCGGGCAGTGGCACGGCGCTCCCGCGTGGTACCGCGCGGCCGCCCCGGCAGCCGTCATCGCCGGCACAGCGCTCGCCATCGCAAAGGCCTTCTCCACCGGCATCGGCTACGACGAGGCGTACAACTGGCATCTCTACCTCCAGCACGATTTCGCCCGCATCTGGACACATTTCGACGCCAACAATCACCTCCTCAACACCTTCCTCAGCCGGCTCTCCATTGAGGTCTTCGGCCCGCACGAATGGGCCATGCGGCTGCCCGCACTGGCCGGCAGGCTCGCCTTTCTTCTCGCCGTTCCGCTCCTCTGCGCGCTGCTGCTTCGCGGGTGGGGACTGCGCCTGGGCATCCTTGCCCTCATCGCCGCGCAGCCGGTGCTGCTGGACTACGGAGCGCTCAGCCGCGGGTACTCCCTGGCGCTCGCCTTCGCCGCATGGGGGCTCGCCGCGGGCCTGTGGAAAATGGCGAGGGACACCGCCGCGCCGCCACCTCCGCTCAGGCATGATGCGCCTCTCCTCATCGGCATATCCATCCTCTTCGGCCTCTCCGCCGCCACCGTGCCGGTTTTCATCAACTTCGCCGCTCCCTTCTGCGCGATCGTGGCCGGCCGCGAACTCCTGTCCCGCGGCCCGTGGCGCCGTGCCGTCTATACAGGCGGCCTTCTTGCCCTCCCGGCGGCTGTGCTGAACTTCGCCGCGTGGGGACCGCTCCTCCCGCTCGTCCAGCGCGCCGATCTATACATGGGAGCGCCCACCCCCTGGTTTGCGTACCAATCCCTTCACTTCGCCCTGCTGTATTACGAGAACATCAACACGACCCCGCTGCCGGACTGGCCCTTCCGCGCCGCGACCGCCCTCCTTGTCAGCGGGCCCGCCCAGGTGGGCACCGCGCTGCTGCTCGCCGCGGCCGTGGCCGCCGGTCTGCTTCAACGCACAAACCTCCCCCTGCGCTGGACCGCCGCGGCCCTCCTCGCCGCCGGCGGCGTCTCCGCCGCCCAGAGCCTCCTCCTGCGGTTCCCCTGGCCCGTGGACCGCACGATCCTCTACGCGGTCCCGCTCCTGCTCCTGATCGTCCCCGCCGCCCTGCAGACGGCCGTCCCCGCCGCAGGCAGGCGCTGGCGCATGGCGGGCTGGACGCTCTTCGCCCTCTTCGCCGTCTATCAATCCTCCAAACTGACCCTCGAATGGTACTACCCCTTCCGCACCTCCGGCCCCGTCCGCGAAGTCATCCAGAAACTCCAGGCCCGCGCTCCCGCCGAAGGCCCGCCCATCCTCTTTGTCTATACGGAATGGGTGCGCTGGGACGTCGATTACTACCGCGCCGTTTACGATCTGGACGGCATCGAGTTCCTCCGCGACGACCAGGTGGACAGCCTCACCGCCCCCCGCCCGGACTACATCCTCACCTTCATCCACGAGGCTCCCGATCACCCCGCCTACACCGAGGAGGCCCGGTACCCCATCGCCCCCCTTGTCCTCCTCCGGCGGGAAAACGCCGGGCCGTAACGCCCGCCTTCTCTCCCCCCGCAGGGGCCCCTGCCGATTTTGTCCGTATAGCCCGCATAGCCCGGAAATCCAAACCGCCCTTCTCCATGCTCACCCCCGTTGGCCGCAGACACCGCGGCCCGAGACGGAACTTCCCGGAGACGGAGCGGACCCATGCAGCCTCCCCCAACACCCAAGGCACCCCTTGTCAACCCCGCGGAGGCATGGTGGGCAGCCCACTCCCTCCGGGAAGACCGTTCCGCCCACACCCTCCTCCAGACGGAGGCCGCCGGCGGCCGGCACCAGCAGTCCGTTTACGAACTCTTCGCCGAAATGCTCGAAAAGGACGGCCATCTATACTCGGTCGTACAGACGCGCCTGAATGGCATCCTCGGCCTTCCCCGCCGCATCATTCCGCCGCCCCCAGCGCACAAGACCGCCGGGCGGCTGACCGATTTCCTCACCCGCGCCCTCTCCGGCATCCCCCGCTTCGAGGAAATGCTCCGCGCCCTGCTGGACGGCATCGCGAAGGGCTTCGCCGCCATCGAACTGCAGTGGGGCTACGGCCCCGGGGGCGAACTCCTCGTCACCGATTGGCGCGAGCGGCCCCAGGAATGGTTCGCCTTCTCCCCGGAGCAGGAACTCCTGCTCCTCTCCCCTCCCTTCCACAACCCCGGCGGCCATGCCCTCCCGGCCGGCCCTCCCCGTATAGACGGCGGCCGTTCCTTCGCCGCCGCCACGGCTGCCTTCCGCCCGCCGGCGCGCACCTTCCTCCTCCTCCGCTTCGGCGCGGACGTCCGCAACCCCTACGGCCGGGGCCTCGCCCAGCGCGCCTACTGGATGTACTGGTTCAAGAAGAACGCGCTCAAGTTCTGGGCCGTCTATAACGAGAAGTACGGCGCCCCCACCGCCGTCGCCACCTACCCCCAGGGCACGCGGGAGGAGGACCGCCAGCGCCTCCGCGAGGTCCTCTCCACACTCCAGACCGACAGCGGCGTCATCCTCCCCGAAGGCATCGAACTCAGCCTGCTCGAAACCGCCCGCACCTCCTCCGGCGCCGCCACCTACCGCGAACTGCTCGACTGGTGTAACGACGAAATGTCCAAGATCGTCCTCGGCGCCACCCTCACCACCGGCGAGGGCCGGCGCAGCGGCTCGCTCGCCCTCGGCAACATACACCAGCTCGTCCGCCAGGATTATATCGAATCGGACGCGCGCCTCCTCGAAGCCGTCCTCAACGGCTCCCTCGTGGCCTGGCTCATGGAACTCAACTTCCCTCCCGGCACTCCACGTCCGCAGTGGCGTATAGACGCAGACAGCCCGGAGGACCTCGGCGCCAGTATCCGCGTGGACCGCGAGCTTCTCAACCTCGGCGTCACCCTTCCCAAATCCTACTTCTACCGCCAGTACGGCCGGCCAGCCCCGACCGACGAGGACACGCCCCTGCGCTACGACGACGCGAACTTCTATCAATACCATCTTCAGTACGGCGTTCTCACCATCAACGAAGTGCGCTTCCGCCTCAACCTTCCGCCCGTCCCCTGGGGCGACCGCCGCACCGCCACCCCCAACGGCGACCCGCCCCCCACCGGCCGCTGGCCCCTGCCGGACTTTCCTTCCCCCGCGCCCGCCGTCCGCCATGCACCCGATCCCCGGACCCCGCTCCAGCGCCTCAGGAACCTCCGCAAACTGTAACCAACTCCAGGAACATCCCGAATGCCCGCCGACCTCTCCGCACGCCTCGAGACACTTCGTCTATACATGGAGTCCGTCCATCCGGACTGGCGAGTCGTCTCCGCCCTGCGCCAGGGCGAAACCGGCCGCGCCCATGAAATCCTGCGGCCGCCGTCCATCCGCATCCGCCCGCCGGAGACCACCTCCGCCGGAACCCTGCGCTGGGGACTCGAGTTCTGGCCACCGCCCACCCCCGCCCCGGACGGCAAGCTCTCCGGCGCGGACGGCATCCTCCACGCCGCGGCCAGCCTCCGCGACTCCCTGCACCGCGGGGAAGCTCCCACCGCGTATAGACTGCTGGGCGGCACCCTCGCCCGCCCCGGAGCAGGCGCCGTCTATTGGCTCGAAACCGTCGAGGAGCCCTGGAATCCGCCCGCCTTCCGTCACGCCGCGTTTCTCGGAGACCTCCGCGAAGTGGCCTTCCTTGGCGGCGTCGAACTGCCCGGGGGCGAGGACAACCTGGGCCCCATCCCCTGGAGCAACGGCATCCCGGCGCCAGGCAGTGCCCTCATCGCCACGGACTCCAACGGGCACGTCTATCTCGGCGCCGCGCTCGAGAGCGCGCCCGAACTCGTCCTGGCCAGCCCCCTCCCGCGCCTCCTCGGACCCGGCATCGTCCTCGCCGCCGCGGAGATGACCCACCGCGCGCCAGCTCCCGTCCACGCCCGTTTCAGCCCCGATCGCACCGCCGCCGAGGCGCTCTACCCGACCCTCTCCGGCCAGCGCCGGCGCCGTCTGCTCCGCCCGCCCACGGAACGCCTCCACGTCACTCTGCCCATCCTGCGCCGCTCCGACGCGCGCGCATGGGACGACTTCCTCGCCGCCCGCCGCGGCCGCCCATCACTCCTCTGGGGCACCGAGGACGCCCGTCTATACGACGCCGTGCCCCTCCGCTGGGAAGCCACATTCCCCGCCGGAGAGACCACCGCCACCTTCGCCTGCGAAATGGACGTATTGCCCGCCAGCAGCCTCGACCCCCACATGGAGAATTCCCAATGACCCAGGGTCTGGACCCCATCCCCACCATCGCACTGCCTGAAAGCCGGCTCACGCAGTGGCACCTGACGATCCTCCTTGGCGAAACCTCCCACGAACTGGACAGCGGCGCTCTCCTGCACGCACCGGCCGCTGCCATGCGGTCAACTCTGCACGCGGTGCCGTTGCCCAGGCGGCTATACACAATTCAACTCGAAATCCCTCTCGATCCGGCCCACCCGGCCGTGCGCAAGCTGGAGGACTGGCTCCTCCTCAACCCGCAACGGCCGCAGGTCACCCTCGCCTTTGGCGATCCGGAGCAGGTTTCCTGGTCCGGTCACGCCGAACGGCTCATCTTCGAGAGCGGCCATGCACGTCTATACGTCCGCGGGGGCTATCCCAACGCCGCCCGCTCAGCCTGCCGTACCGTCCGCGAAGCCGTCCCGGCCGGTAAAAGGGTGCCCGCCGGCTTCCTCCCCCAGGTGTTTGGCCGCGCCTGGTTGCGTCCGGTGCCGCTCTTCACGCCACAGACCACAAACCTCGCGGAGGACCTCGGTACGGAAGCCAAGGAAGCCTTCCTCCAGGATATACAGGACTGGCCCCCGGCTGGCACCGTCCAGATCAACGACGAGGTACTCGAATACGAAACCATCGACAAGCCCACCGGCCGCATCGGAAGCCAGGCCCAGCCCCTCCTCCGCTACGAGCCGCGCGCCCACAGAAGCGGCACTGCGGCGCTGCTCCTGCCCACCGGGCCCCTCCGATGGTGCGCCGCAGACCACCCCGCGGACGTGCTCCAGCTACGCTTCCCGGGCTCCCACCAACCCGTAGGGCCGGAGGTTGCCCCCGTCACGGAGGACCTTGCCGGGCGGCCAGCCACCATCCTCATCGCGGCGCAGCTACCCCTCGAACGCCGCCACGCCACCACAGCCCAGCCCGCCGATTCCGGCACGCGCTGGCAGGACTGGCAGATCGAACCAGACACCACAGCCGCCGATCCGATAGACGCCTTCGCCGTCACCGATCCCGGCCGCGGCGCCGTCCTCAGCGCAGGCTTCCCACGCCTCCGCGCGTCGTACATCGCCACCCAACCGCCCCAGGAACACCGATTCGACCGCGTCCTGAGCACCCGCCTGCGCCTGGAGTTCTCCGAAACACCTCACTGGGGCGGGGACACCCGTCTATACGTCCGCATCCGGAAGGGCTCCTGGGAAAAGGAGGTGCACCTGAACCGCATCGGCACCGTCTTCCCCGCCGGAATCGAGGGCGACGCCGTGAAGGAGGAAATCCAGAAGGACCAACCCGCGCCCGTCCCCGTTCGCCATCGCTTCGAGGACGTCACCGCCCACGGTTCCTGGACCATGCCCGAAGCCGCCATCAACGGCCGCTACGTACCCGCGGCCACGGCTGACGCCGCGAGCGCCGCCGCCTCCCTCGAACTGCGCTTCCGCCGCGCCCCGCTGCCCGGCCCCGGCCAACTCGAAGGCGCCAGCCTCCGCGCGGCCGTACACAACCCGGACCAGCAGCCCTGCACCGTGAAGCTCAGGGCGGACCTCTCCGGCGCTCCGCCGCTCGAGGAGGAGTTCACCATTGCCGCCGAGGACGCCGTCACCCTCGTCCTGCCGCTGGAGGACCAGCAAGGCGTCCCCCTCCCCGGTTGGGATGCGCTCTCAAGCGTCTATACGGTCGAGCTGCAGGACGGCGGCGGCACGCTCCACGTCAAGGAAGCATGGCTCCAGACCACCTGGCAGGAGGAACACCCCGGCCTGCCGGAGGAGGAGGTCCGGCTACCACTCGAAGCCACCGTCGGCATGAGGCTCGAATATCCGCCAGTGGCGCTGGAACTCGACGGCATTCCCGGATACGATTCCTGGGAGGAGTTCTTCGGCGCTCCGTACCCAGAAATCACCGTGGAACTCCTCGATCCGCCGGACATCCCATTCTGGGCTGTCTATCTGCGTGCTGTCCGCTGGGAATGGGACGCGCTCCCCGCCACCTCGGTGCGTCCCTCCGCCGATTTCGAAGCCCTCGTCCATGGCCGGCGCACCAAGGAAGACGGCATCGTCAAGCCATCCGAGGCAGTGCACGAGCTGCTCACCGCGCCGGAGTTCGGCAACGTGCCGTCCGCCGGTATAGACGAGGAGAGCTTTGCCAGCGCCGGCTCCCTTGCCGGGCAGCGCGGCTTTCGCGTGGCTGCTGTCGTGCAGGGCCGCGAGACCGTCGGCACCCTGCTGGAGCGCCTCCTCGCCGAGACATGCCAGGTGCTGGCCCACGGTCCCCAAGGGTGGACACTCCGCCCGGTGCCGCTCCGTATGGAAGACGCGCTGCCGCCGCTCCTCCCACCGGCGGAGGTCATCCACACCCCGGGCCGGCGGGAACTCGCACCCGCCGAACCGCAGGACATCGCGGTTGCGGAACAGGCCACCAAGCTGCCGGACAACGGCGAAACGCAGGCCCCGGCCAGTTCGCCGCGGAATGGGCTGTTATGGCTATACACGGGTGCACAACTGCTCCGCCGGCACCTGCTGGACCGCCTGCTGCCGGGCCGTTCCGTGCATACAGCGGCGCTGGACGCAAGCCTGCTCGCGTTGACTCCCGGCCGGACGGTTGTCTATCCGGCCCCCGATGGTTCCGTCTATCAGGGCGAGTTGCACAGCCTGGAACTTGCCGATGGCCGCATCGCGGCGGAGCTGGTCCGCTGCCAGCGCCGCGAGACCGCCTTTGCCTCCGGAGCCGGTCACATTGCCTGGAATCCGCGGTCCGGTGCGTTGCGGTTCTTTATAGACGGCAAGCTCCTCGCCGTGCTTGAACTGGACGGGGACCTCCTCCTGGCCGGCGGCGCGATTGTTGAGCCGGTCACACCCCTCGCGGGTGCCGGGCCGGTGGCCTATGATGCTCAGCAGAATGCACTGTTCTTTGTGGAGCCGGAGGCCAGCACCACCGCCCGGCTGGGTGCGGACGGAACGCTCACCACGCCGGTGCAAATACAGGAGGAGCAGGCGCTCGAACCCAAATCGCTTCCGGACAACCCGATCCGCCCGGACGGGGAAAAACTGCTCTTTGGCGGGCTGCCGGACGCGCCACCACTGGCCACGCTGTCGCAGTACTGGCTGCGGCTGAAGGGGAATGTCTATACAGATGTACAGCTTGACTGACCGCGCGTCAGGGCCGGTGGAGCGCCTCGCCGGAAAGCGCCCTCTCGCCGTTCCAGTCCGCAATGAGGCACGCAATCCACTGCTTTTCCCACTCCCGCGCCCAGTCATACGCGGGAAAAAGCCTCTCCAGCGCCCGGAATTGCGGGGTATGATGGTAGATACGGCCCCCTCCGCCCGGCTGCGAAGGCACGGCGATGTGCACCATCTCGTGATAGACAATAAAGTCCAGGAACCGCTCCGGCACGTGCGGGTGGTCCAGCATGGGATGAATGCGGACAAGGCGCTGGCGAAGGTTCCAGGTGCCGAGCGTCGCCCCCGTCTGGCCGGAAAAGCGCCGGCGCGTGGTGCTCCACGCGATACGGAAATCGAGCGTGCCGCCGAAGTGCTCGCTGTTGAGCCTCTCCGCGCGGCCGGAAAGCTCATGGTGCCGGCCGTTCGGCGTGCCGGCAGCCGTCCGCCGTGGCGGTCTATACAGAACGCTGTCCTGCCGGTGCAGGTTGCGGTTAATGTAGTCGCGGATGCGGGCACGCACGCGCGGCGTGGGGCCGGTGGCGAAGCGCGCCAGGGCGTCCAGCGTCCCCGGATCGGCATCCAGAAACATCCGGTGGACGCTCAGCAGCAACCCCGGCCCGGCACCGTCCCGCCGCGCCGTAATCATGGAGCGCATGTTGTCGTTTATCCGCAGCCGCACCGGCCGGCCGGTTTTCTCCGCGAGGAAGCGGCGCAGTTCCTCAGCGTGCATTGGGCATCTCCTCCAGGCCTTCTTCGAGCGGGATGGGCAGGCCGAGTTCCCGCCGCACGTCGCTGCGGAACTGCCGCTCGCCCGGCCGCGGGAACAGCAGCCCATCGGTCCGGCGGAACGCCTCCACGGCAGCCTGCCGGTCCCCCGCATCGTTGTATAGACGTGCAAGATGCAGCCATCGCGGAGCAGACAGCGGGTGCAGCTCCACGGCCTCCTCCTGCAGGGCGATGGCCTGCTCATGGTCATCCTGCCGCGCGTAATACAGGGCGAGTGCCTCGCGCAGCCGCGCCGAGAACGGGTTGCGGCGCATGGCCTCCTGCAGCCGTTCCTCCGCTTCCGGCCGGTCAAGCTGCTCCGAGACGTGCG
>SLMS01000017.1 GCA_007133495.1 Candidatus Sumerlaeota bacterium
AAGGCGGTTTCGTACCATTCAGTGAGCTTCATCGCGGCTCCGGTTTCCGCGTCTTCGTCCGAAGGCGCCTCCGGAGGCGATTTTCGCGCCGGGACAGATCGGCAAGCAAGCCTTCCACCGCCACCCCGTCCGTCCCACCGCCAGTGCCGATATACGAGCCAAGCTCCACCAGCAGTTCTCCCCGGCGCTTCACGCCCTCCACCACCTGCAGCGCCGCTGCGAAGTCCTTCGCCACGTGCTCGTAATACTTGGCGAGTTCGGTCGCGGCACACACCGCCAGGGCCCAGTCCCGATCACCGGCCAGCCCGCGCCATAGCTCCACCGCCTGCTCCCATTCGCGCAGGCGTTTGCGTGCCGCCGCGAGTCTCAGCGACAAGCCCTTTTCCTCCCCGTTTCCCGGAGCGGCCTTCAGGGCGAGCCCGAGAGCGCGCGCCGCAGCCGGCTGATCGCGCCGGCGCTCGCAATACCGTGCCAGGGCTGCGTACTCAGCCCAGCGCGACAGCTCTCCCCCGCCGAACGGGTCGGCCGCGATGCGTAGCGCCTTCTCCAGCAGCCCGCCCAGCGTCGCGATGTCCTGCACGTTGTGGCTCAGGACGGCCGGGAGCAGACGCGGGCGTTCCCCCTGGCTCAGTTCGAAGAAAATACGTGGGATCAGCGCCCCGTCTATATCCGGGCCGCGATCGAGGCCGAGCACGTCCAGTTCCACCTGCTTGAGCGACACCGACGGCAGCACGCCGCGCCAGAACCGCCGGCAAAATGGCAGCAAGTCGATGTTCGGCAACCGGTACGGCCCCGGCCGGCAGCGGTTCATGATGGCGCGTGTGCGCAGCAACGGGATGTCGAACGTCCGGCCGTTGTATGTACAGAAACAGCGGAAACGCCGCAGCCGCTCTTCCAGCAGCACCACCATCGCGGGCTCGTGCGGGAAGTCCCGCATGAGGTACTGCTCCACCACGAATTGCCAGCAGCCGGACGGACCCCGCTCCCACCAGCCGAGCCCGGTCAGAAACGCCACGGTTCCGGTGCCGCCCGCCAAGCCACTCGTCTCGGTGTCGAGAAAACAGACGTCCTCAATCCCGATCTCGCCGGCGTCCTTCCGGTCTGCGGGCGTGAGCAATTCGCGCAGGACGGGCTCCGGAAACTCCCGCCAACCGTCGAGCCGGTACGGACGGATGGGGAGATACGGGCTCCCGGTTCCGGGTTCAGGGTCCGGGGAGGGCCGGGCGGGGCCGCTGGCCACCGGCCCCTTGCCAACGACCACTCCGGTGCCGCCGGAGGGCGCTTCCAGCACCACCCGGCGGTGCAGCACCCCGCCGTCGCGCTCCTGGAATTCCTCCAGCCCTGCTGCGACGGCTTCGGCAGGCTCCGGTGGGGCGGACTCCACCGGTTCCCCTGTGGCGCCGTAATACTCCGAGGCGGGGAGCACGTGGTCGTACTTGCCCGAGCGCACGTCCTCGAGCAGTTGCTCGCGCTGGCGCTTGCGGGCCGCCAGACTGCTCAGTTGCCGTTGTATTGAGGAGAAGGAGGACATTGGGAGCGGTACGGCCAGCGGGCGGAATGATTCAGCCGAAAGAAAGGCGAATCATGGCCGTTTGGGGCAACGGGAAAGACGGGCTACTCGAGTTCGTGGAAGTAGAAACCGCCGAGCTTGGGCTCGATGGCGTCCAGGACCTTTTCCAGCACCTCACCCGCCTTCTGGCGATCTTCCGGACCCATGAAGGGAATCGTCAGGATAAGAGAGTAGAACCGTTCGTGCGATTCGAAATACATGCAGGCCATGTAGCTGGCTCGAACGGAGTCCCCATCCTCGATAACGAAAGCAAGGATGCGTTCACGCTCGTCGAGAAACCCCGCGAAAAGAGGGCTCTCCTCCGGGCTGGGCCGCTGGGTAATGTCCGCCCGCTGCTTCGGCCACCCGACGTAGTATTCTACCATGACTTGCTGATCGTCCCAGGCCACCATGAACCTGCCGCTGCCCGGCGTCCCCCAGATATTCAGGGAGATCCCAAACTCGTCATCTATGATGGAAGCGGCCTGGGCAGCGGCCCGCTGGCGCTCCGCTTTGGCCTTCTCCCGTTCGGCGTCCCCCCGCATTTCGCGGAGATAGCGCTGACTCAACATCTCGGTCATGATCGCGGCCCCGGGACCGTAGGTCAGGGCAAGCACGACCGCGCAGAGGAGTCCGGTGCCGGTAAGCAGCAGAATCCACCGCCGGAAGGGCTTGGATGATGAGGCGGCGCGATTGGACGGCAGAATGGCCCTCCAGTCCGGCTGTTGCCGGAACACGGGTTCGGAGACCTCCCTGGACCACGTCGGCGGGCAGATACGCGGCCACATGCCACGGCAGACAACAAAGAGGACTTCGCACCCCGAGCTAGCCGGGCCAGGGCAATTTTGGGCGACGGGAAAGGGTTCCCCGGGCGTTGCCCGCAGGAGCTTTCCGTTCTGCGGCTCGACCACATGGCAGGTTCCGGCGTAGGCAATCATCCGCCGATTTCACCGATTCACGCCGATCGGGGCTGATGCCCGGTCCCATAGATCGAGTGAAGCAGTATCTGCGGGAATCTGCGGATAATACGAAAGCCGATGGCCATCGAGCCAGGGGACGGGGATAGTCGAGCACGGAAACGGGTTGGCGTTGCCCGGGGCTGTCATCTTTTGGCCCGTTAGGCCGCCGCGTTCGGGCCGGACAGACCTCAACCGCCATCCCGCGACCTCGTGAGATGCGCCCGATCGAGAGCGTTTCTTGAAACTGTTCCCCACGTGGCAGGACCGAAAACGTTCGCCGGAATGGCGCCACCCATGGAGTGCGAAGGCTTGCCTTCGGCGTCGGGGCGGGAGCTTGCTGCCGCCCCATGCCTGTTGGCCAGGCGGAGAGCGCGCGCGGGCAAACCCGCGGCGTGAAGGCGGCGGCAAGCTGCGCGCACTCCAAGAGTACGCGGCACTCCCGGCGGGAAGGCCCGGTAACAACGCTGAGATGCGCCCCGCTTCGATCCCCCCGGAGATTTGGCTTTACCCCCAAGCCACCCCCACGACGTATTCTCCCACCGACGCATTACTGTTTCTGTAAGTTCCAACTCATCCCGGCGGAGTTTCCGCATGTCCCTGTGGAAGGCAACTTTCCTCCTCTGCCTTTTGGCAGTCTTCGCAGCCGCCTCAACCGGCTGCCAGCGCCCCCCGAGAGCCACCGTCAAGGACTACGACACCTACCAGCTCGTCAACCTTGGCGAGGTGCGCTACACGACTCCCGAGGGGTTGCGGGTCGAGACCCGCGGGCGCGGCTACGCCGTCCACACGGTCGATGCCCACCCGGAGATCCGGCTCCGGATCGAGGTGGATCCAAACCCGCCACGGAGCCTGCGGGTCGACGCGGAGTCGCAACAGCGCCGCTTCCTGCGCGACCTCGGGATCATGGCATCCACGAGCGTCCAGTACTCCAGCCGTCATGACCGCGAGATCGTCAAGTACATCACCCGCGGCCGCTCCGGCGATCCGGACTCGCCTTACGGGTCGCTGATGCTCATCCGCAAGGAGGGCGCGACGGCGGTCCTCAAGGTCACCGGCCCGCTTCGCCTGCGCACCGAGATGAACACCCTGATCGAGCGCATGGGCCGCCACATCGAGTTCAGCCGGCTCGATCTGATGTAAGGCCCCGCACTTTTTCCGACACCCCTGCGCACCCCCCCGGCGGAACACGTTGCGACGCCGGGGGGGCTTTTCGTATCCTCGATACTGCACTTAGGCCCCAAGGAGGTATTCCACATGGGCAAGCAAGACGACGACTCCCCGTTCGCCCGCATTTCGGGTGGCGGCGGGGGGCGCAGAGACTTCTCCCCCGAGGAGATAGAGCAGGCGCTCAAGACCATGGCAAAGGTGATCCTTGTGGTGCCTCTGCTGGCCGTGGCCGTCTGGGGAGCCTTCACGAGCTTCTACACCGTGGAGCCGGAGGAGCGTGCGGTGGTGACGCGCTTCGGCAGCATCATCGGGATCAGCGACCCTGGTCTCCACTTCAAGATTCCCTTCGGCATCGATCAGGCCCACAAGGTCGCCACCGAACGGCTCCTCAAGGAGGAGTTCGGTTTCCGCACCGCACGGGTCGATCCCGACCAGACCACGCAGTACGCGCCGGGGGACTACTCCCACGAATCGCTCATGCTCACCGGCGACTTGAACGTGATCGACGTCACTTGGGTCGTCCAATACCGCATCTCCGACCCGGTGAGGTACCTGTTCCAGATTCGGAACCCCACGCAGACGCTCCGGGACGTGTCCGAGGCGGTCATGCGCCAGATCATCGGCAACCGGCTCGGGAGCGAAGCGCTGACGATCGGCCGTGTGGAGATCGCGCTGAAGGCGCAGGAGGAAATCCAGAGCATCCTGGACAAGTACGACAGCGGCCTGCGGGTCAGCACGGTGGAATTGCAGGACGTCGTTCCCCCCCAGCGCGTACAGCCCGCCTTCAATGAGGTCAACGTGGCGCGCCAGGAGCGCGAACGCATGATCAACGAGGCGGAAAAGCGCCGCAACCAGGTGATCCCGGCGGCGCGAGGCGAGGCACGCCAAGTCGTCTCGGAGGCGGAAGGCTACCGCGCCGAGCGCGTCAACCGCTCCCACGGCGACGTGGCACGCTTCAGCGCCATTCTGGAGGAATACGTCTCGGCGCCGGAAGTCACCCGCCGGCGTTTGTACCTTGAAGCCATGACGGACGTCCTCCCCACGATCGGCAATGTTTACGTCGTCCAAGAAGGACAGCCGTTCCCCTTGCTCAACCTGGGCACACCCGTCCGTCAGGAGGGAAGCCAATGACTATCAGGAAAACAACACTCGTGAAGCTTGCGGTCTTGGGCGTCATTCTGGTGGCGGGCCTTGTGACGGTCTTCTCCGCCGCCTTCGTGATCCGGCCGCACGAGCAGGCAATCATCACCCAGTTCGGCGAACCGAGGGGTGATGCCATCACTGAACCGGGACTTCATTGGAAGCGCCCCTTCGTTCAGGACGTGCGGCGGTTCGACAAGCGCCTCCTGCTTTGGGACGGCGAGCCGAACCAAATCCCTACGCTGGGACGCGAGTTCATCTCCGTGGACACGATGGCCCGCTGGCGCATCACCGATCCGCTGCTGTTCCTGACCACGATCCGCGACGAGCGCAATGCCCTCTCGCGGCTCGACGACATCATCGACTCGGTCGTCCGCGACACCGTTTCGGGGACCGAGCTGGAGGAGATCGTCCGCTCCCATGACTGGCGCGTGGACGCGGTCGAGATGGTGGACGACCCGGCGCTCGAACGCACCGACGTGGACCTTGAGGCACGGCCGCAGATGGGGCGCGAGCAACTCGTGGCGAACATCCTCCGCGAGGCGGGGCGCAACCTGCCCCAGTTCGGCATCGAGCTGGTGGACGTGCGGATCAAGCGGCTGAACTACATCGACGATGTGCGGCGCAAGGTCGAGGAGCGGATGATCTCCGAGCGCCAGCGCATCGCCGAGCAGTTCCGCTCCGAGGGCCGCGGAGAGAGCGCGGAGATCGAAGGCGAGACCGAACGCGAGCTTCGGGAAATCCGCTCCGGTGCGCAGCGCGAGGCGGAGGAAATCCGTGGCCGCGGCGATGCGGAGGCCACGCGCATCTACGGTGTCGCCTACGGCCAGGACCCCGAGTTCTACGCCTTCTTCCAGACGCTGGAGAGCTACCGCAAGACGCTCCAGGGCAACACGACCCTGATGGTGCGGAGCGATTCGGACTTCGTGCGCTACCTGCAGGACCTGTCCGTGCGGGACGTTCCGTCGATCACCGTGGGGGCTCTTGAAGACGAAGAGGAGGACGAAGCGGCCGAGCCCGCCAGCTCCGGCAACAACGCCGAAGCCGAAGGGCCGCAGTAGGTCAGAAGAGACGGACCGACAGGTCCAGGTAAAGAAGGGTCAGGCAGATGCCCACGCTCACGCCGAGTGCAAAGATGGCGGCAAGGCGAAGGTTGTCGCTTTTGGGACCTTCCATCGATCGAGGGCCAGTGGCGTGGGTTGGTTTGGCCGTCCGGGCGTTGTGACAGCAGATGGCGCGGGTGCGGCTCTCCGGCCCGGAGGGCAGGCACCCGCAAGCCCGGCCGCGGGGCGCCGGGGACGGGTCAACCGTCGCCGACGGTGCGCTTGGCGAGTTCGTCGAGCAGGAAGTCGGCCACTTCGGGCACGCTGAGGTCCTCGGTTTCGACCACGATGTCCGCCTCGCGGTAGAAGTGCTCGCGGCCCTGGAGGAGGTGCTCGATCTCCTTGCGCGGGTCTTCGGCCTTGGCGATGAGCGGGCGGTTCGTGTCGTTCTTGATCCTCTGATAGAGTTCCCGCGGGCTTGCTTTGAGGTAAACTGTATAGCCGAGGTCACGGAAGCGCTGCCGATTCTGCGGATCGATGACCGCGCCGCCGCCGGTCGCAATCACCAGGGAAAGCGACCCCGCCAGCGTGCCGATTGTCTCCGATTCGAGCGCCCGGAAGCCCGTTTCGCCGAATTCCTCGAACAGTGTGGGGATGCTCTTCCCCGTGCGCTTGCAGATCAGCGCATCGGTATCGACGAAGTCGTAGCCAAGTATCTCGGCCAGGGCCTTCCCGACCGCGGTTTTTCCCGAACCCATCGGCCCAACCAGGGTGACACAGCGTTGAGACATGACAGGACAACTCCTTGTGGCGGCGTTACCGCCCGGGGGGATCGTTGATAGTATCGGACTGCTTGGAGGGAACAGAGGCAAGCCCCTCGCGCATGGCCTCGCGGCTTGGGGTGACCCCGAACCAGAACTCGAAGGCGGCGGCTCCCTGCTCCAGCAGCATGGCGAGGCCATCAGTCGTGCGCAGGGCGCGGGCGCGTGCCTGCTCCAGCAGGGGGGTTTCCAGCGGCGAATAGACCGCCTCCAGCACGTGACATCCGGGGGGCAGCAGCGTGGGGTCTATCGGCACCGTCCGGTCCCCGCCCATTCCGGCACTGCTCATCTGGAGGAGGGCGGCCACGTTGTCCCACTCCAAGTGGTGATCGAGCGCTCCGGCGTCCCACCGGATGCCGGAGGGGAGCGCCGATGAGGCGGACAGCTCCTGGGCGAGCCGCTCCGCGCGTGCCGGCGTCCGGTTCAGGATCGTGATGGCCGAAGCCCCCGCCAGCGCACATCCCGCCGCGGTGCCGCGCGCCGCGCCTCCGGCTCCCAGGATCACGGCGTGGCTGCCGCGCAGCTCGGTCCCGTCTTCCGCCAGGGCACGCACGGCCCCTTCCCCATCGGTGTTGTGACCGATGAGGGTGCCGTCCGGTTCCACGCGGATGGTGTTGGCCGCGCCGATGGCCGAGGCGATGTCTGTGAGCCGGTCCACCGAGCGCGCCACCGCCTCCTTGTGGGGGATGGTGACGCTGGCACCGATGAACTGCATGGCGCGCAGGCCGGCGAGCGCACCGGGCAGGTCCTCCGGCTTCACGGGCAGGGGGAGATAGACGGCGTTGATGCCGGCGCGGAGGAGCGCGGCGTTGTGCATGGCGGGAGAGCGCGTGTGGTCCACGGGCCAGCCGAGCACCCCGAGCAGTCTTGTCTTGCCGTCTATCACCGTCATGCCGTTCCGCCTAGAAGAGCCATTGGGCCACGAGCTGCTGCAGTGGCTGGTGAAGAATCAGGACAATGAGGGCACCGAGCGCGATCCACGGCCCGAACGGCAGATGATGCACTGAACGCGGCCGCGGGGCGCTGCGGGCGATCTCCTCCAGCCGGCGCACCGCTGGGGGGACCTCCTCAAGTGGCCTGCCGGGGCTTTCCTCAAGCAAGGCGGGCGACTCCTGCAAGACGGAACTTGGATTCTCCCGGACCGCGGAGAGAATCATCCCCACTCCTCCGCCGATTACCCCCAAGAGGCAGGCGAGGAAGAGCGTCAACAGGCTCCCGAACATCCCCAGCGCAGCTCCGATCAGCGCGAAGAGCTTCACGTCGCCGAAGCCCATCGCGTCCTTGCGGAAGAGTACCTTCCCGATGACGCCGATCGAGTACAACAGGCTGAACCCGAAGGCTGCGCCGATGGCCGCGTTGGCCGGGGCATCCCACCAGCGGTGCGCCTCCGGTGGAAGGTCGAGCATTTGCGGGCCCTGCGAGAGGGCGAGCATGATGGTGAACAGGTCCTCGTCCCAATACTCGCGCAGCAGGGGGAAGGGGCCGAACTCAGTCAGCAGGGGCCACTGGTCGATCAGGCCGATGGGGATGGACGCGGCGAGGGCGGCAAAGGTTCCCCAAATCGTCACCCCGTCGGGGATGATCCAGTGGTCGATATCGGTAAAGGTCCCGACGATCAGGAGGCTTGCAAAGGCCAGATACCAGAGCGTGGCAACTTGGAACGCCTCCGAGCCGGGCGGATTCGTCCCCACAAAAACGGCGAGGAAGACGATGCCGGTGAGCAGTTCCACGGCGAGGTAGCGAGGGCTGAACCGGGCGCCGCACTGCCGGCATTGCCCCCGAAGCAGCAGGTAGCTCAGGATCGGGAGGTTATCGTACCACCGAATCTGCGATCCACAGCGGAAGCAAAAGCTCCGCCGCGGCCGGTTCACGGAAAGACCGAGTGGAATCCTGTAGATGCACACGTTGTAGAAGGAGCCGAGGAACAGGCCGAAAAGGAAGACCACCACGCACAGGAAGAAGTAGAACTCCTGCAGAAACGTCGGGTCCCCTTGGGTGGTGGCGAGCAGGTGGGTCACAGCTTTCTTCCGGGGATTGGGCGGTTCGGGGCCGCTTTGGACGGCCAAGGGGTAGGCCGGGCAGGCAGAGGGTGGCAACGATTCACTTCGGCCGGGCGGACCGGGGGAGGGTTGGTCTCCGGGCTGGCTGGATCAACGAAAAGGATGGCAGTTTCCCCTTTAGGCCGCCCCCAAAGGTGTGCTAACATCCTTATTCAGGGTCGGCTTGGGTCATTCTTTTC
>SLMS01000175.1 GCA_007133495.1 Candidatus Sumerlaeota bacterium
ACTGGTCGTAATCCTCATAGGCGCGCTCAAGCTCCAGCATCGCCTGCTGCAACGTCACCGGCTCGCGGATACGGGCCTCCAGCCGCTCGAAATCCATGTCGAAGTTCCCCTCGAACGCGCCTCTTCGAAACCAGTGAAGCGTGTCGGCGATGTGGCGGATTTGCTGCGCCACGGTCATCATTCCCTCCGCCGGTGAATAGTCGGCGTGTTCGGGTTGAAAGTCCTTGAGGACTCTCATGAGGAACTGATGTTCCACTTTCAGCATTTCTCTGGCATGGTCCGGAGTCATAAGAAACTCCCTCCCTTTCAATTGTACTGGAACTGCTTAATCTTGAGGGAAAGGATGCAACTCAAGGGCCAGGGTTTCAAGCGCGGTTTGCAACGTGTGTTCGGTAAATGCGGGAGAGAGAAGGACCAGAAGGGCGCTTGAGACCAGCAAACTCAGGGAAAACCAGTCCCCCGCCGTCCAGCGGGCATGGATGGACAGACCGGGGGGCGGCACTTCGGCCGGGCCCTTCTCCGCCTTCACGGCAGGGGGAGATGGAGCATCCCCACCACCCTTCCGCATGAAAAAAGAGCGCACGACGTGCACGGCATCGTCCACAGAGAGCAGCGCACCCCGGATGGCGCTCTGCCAGCCGGCAATGCGCGAGCCCCCGCGGACGGCCGCTCCGAGTTGCGCCGCCGAGCGCAGCCCGAGAATCCCCAGCACCAGCTCCATGTAGAGGCTGATCACGAACGCGAAGACCACCAGGGCAATATCGAGCTTCACCTCCCACAGTGCTTCGCCCAGAACCTCCCGCCGCGTGGCGAAATGTGGCAACTGCCGGATCAGCTCGAACGCAAAGTGCACCGCCACCACGGCCACCAGCCAGAACAGGCTGATCCAGATCGAAAGCACAACGGCCAGCGTCACGTAACCGCCCACGAACAGCCACGATTCGTCGTGGCGGCGTACCCACTCCCGAAGGGGCCGCCGGGTGGTCTCGGAAGGAGCGGTGGGCTCCCCCGCCAGAGTGCCGTTGCTCGACATGATGATCCGCGTTGCTCCGGGGGTGCGGTTCTTGGCGCAGGATGGCCAACCACCCCGGCGGCAGGGCAATTGGGAAGGGCAGGGGGGCAGTTCCCCGGCTTGCCCCGTCTCCCCTCAGGTCCATGCTGAGTCACCGGCCTGTCAGGCTGTTGCTATCCGGGATTGCGCTCGATCGCGTGGCGAGCTGTCGCGCCTGCAGCGAGCCCGGCATACACCAAAAAAGGCGTTGCGCGCCATGCAGTTCACCATAGAGTTGTACGAGACACGGGGCGGAGGTTGCCCCGTGCGTGAGTTCCTCGATGAGCTGGAAAGGACCGACCCGGGAGACCATGCTGCCGTAGTCGCCGGACTGGCAAAGCTTCGTGACCGCCGTTACCATCGGGAGCCACTCAACAAGGCCGTCGATGAAGGACTGTACGAACTCCGGCACGTCGGGAAACTCAATACCCGCATACTCTGGTTCTTCAGGAGGGGCAGGCGTATCGTCACGGTCCATGGAGTCCGGAACAAAGGGCAGGCACTCTCAAGGACCGATCTGCACGTGGCCCGGGCAAGAATGCACGACTGGATCGAAAGGAATGGTTGATTGTGGGGACGAATTTTGACCGCTACCTCGAAGGCAAACTCAAGGATCCGGACTTTGCCGGCCGTTTTGACGAGGCCTCCCGCAACTGGGATATTGCGCTCCAGATTGCAAGGCTCCGGGAGAAGCGCGGCCTCAGTCAGGCGGCACTCGCCCGGGCCGCCGGAACCACCCAACAGATGATCAGCCGGCTCGAATCCGCCAGCTACCGGGGGCACAGCCGCTCCACGCTGGAGAAAATAGCCAAAGCGCTCGACGCCCGGTTGGTGATCAAGCTGGAGCCTGTTCCCAAATCTGCTGCCCCGAAAGGCACCAAGGCACCACGCAACGGAAAGCGGAGTCCCTCCAAAGGGACCCGGCGGCGTCCGAAGCACGGCCCCTGACCCCCGACCACGGTCATACGGCCATGCCGGTGGGAAGCTTTCCGTTGCCGCCCTTGAGGGGGCTTCCTAGCGTTCGCCCGGCGCTTTACGGTCGGCCCGCAAACCTCCGGCAAGGGAGCCTCTCCTCCAGGAATGTCCTCCTCCTTCGGTACACTGTTCCGCATTACTACTTTCGGGGAGAGCCACGGTGGCGCGGTCGGCGTGGTCGTGGACGGCTGCCCGCCCCGCGTCCCCATTACGGAGGAGGAAATTCAGCGCGACCTTGACCGCCGGCGGCCCGGTCAGTCCCGCATCACCACCGCCCGGGCCGAGCAGGACAGGTGTCAGATACTCTCCGGCGTCTTCGAAGGCCACACCCTCGGCACGCCCATCGCCGTCGTGGTCCACAACAAGGACGCCCGCGCCAGCGATTACGAGCCCTTCAAGGATGTCTATCGACCCAGCCACGCCGACTATACATACGACGCAAAGTTCGGCATCCGCAACTGGCGGGGCGGAGGGCGCGCTTCGGCAAGGGAAACCATTGGCCGCGTGGCAGCGGGAGCGATCGCCCGCAAGATTCTGCAGCTTCAGTGCGGCGCGGAGATCGTCTCCTGGGTGTCACGCGTTCAGGATATCGAGACTCCCCCGCCGGACCTCGATGCGCTTACCGCAGAGGACGTGGACGCCAACATCGTCCGATGTCCGGACGGGCCAACCGCAGAGCGCATGATCGACCGGATCACGGAAATCAAGAAGCAGGGCGACACGATCGGTGGAACGGTGGACTGCGTCATCCGGGGCATCCCGCCGGGCCTGGGCGAGCCGGTCTTCGATAAACTTGAAGCAGACTTGGCGAAGGCGATGATCTCCCTCCCCGCGAGCAAATCCTTCGAGGTCGGCTCGGGGCTTGCCGGGACGTACCTCCGCGGCACGGAGCACAACGACCCGTTCTATATGGCGGGGCCCGGCAAGGTGGGCACGCGGACGAACCGTTCCGGCGGCATCCAGGGCGGTATCAGCAACGGGGAACATATCTACCTGCGCGTTGGGTTCAAGCCTGTCGCGACCGTGCTCCGCCCGCAGCAAACCGTCAACAGCAAGGGTGAAGAGGTGGAACTCACCGCGCGGGGCCGCCACGACCCCTGTGTTCTCCCACGCGCCGTGCCGATGCTGGAGGCGATGGCAGCGCTGGTGCTCTGTGATCATCTATTGCGGCAGAAGGCGGCCGGGTCGCTCTCTCCGGCCCCGGAGGCGGAACCGGCACAATGAAGAAAACCGGAGTGCTCTCCTTTTTTCCCGCGTTCGCGCCGCCGCGCTCGGGCGGAGAACTGCGTCTGCACCACATTGCCATGCACCTTGCCCAACATGGCTTTCAGGTGGAAATGGCCTCGCCAACGCACTCCAGCGAACCGGCGGAGACGGTGGACCATCACGAGCGCTTCCGCGAGCATCGTTGCCCCAAGACACGCCTCTATCACCGCGCGCATGTCGTGCTGGACCGCCTTGCCGGGTTCCGGGAATGCAGCGGGCTGGTGTGCTCCCTTGTGGGGAAGCATCACAAGGAACTGGTAAAGCTCGCCCGGCAAGTGACTTCCAGGGCGGACATTGTCACGCACGAGAGCCCGTTTCTGCTCCCGCTGCTGCCGCGCCGGCGCAAAGCGGGCCAGTACCTTGTCTATAATTCGTACAACGTCGAGTCAAAAATGGCACGGGACATGTTCGGCCGGACGCCGCAGGGCTGGACGGCCGCCCGCTGGGTGCGGCGCCTCGAAGGGCGGCTCGTGCGCGAAAGCGACCTTGTTCTGGCCTGCAGCGAGGCCGACGCGCAGGACTTCGTCCGTCTCTATGGTATAGACAGAGCCAAAATTGCCATTGTCCCCAACGGGGTGGACGTTGAGCACATTACACCCTGCAACAGCCTTACAGAGCGGGAGGCCGCCCGCGCCCTGCTCGATATACGCTCCTCCCGTCCCGCCTGCTTTTTCATAGGCAGCTACCATCCGCCGAACCTCGAAGCGGTGGAGATCATTCTCGAAAACCTGGCCCCCGGCGTTCCCGAAGTCGATTTTCTTGTGGCAGGGAAGGTCTGCGAGGGCTTCCAGGACAGGGTCATCCCGCCGAACGTCCGCATGCTCGGCGTCATCGCGGAGCGCGAGCGGCTGGCGCTCCTTCACGGATGCGACGTGGCGCTGAACCCGATGGTGTCCGGCAGCGGAACCAACCTGAAGATGCTGGACTACTTGGCTGCGGGGCTGCCGATCCTGAGTACTCTGCACGGGGCGAGAGGGCTCGACCTGGAAAGCGAGCGCCATGCGCTGCTCCTGCAACCAGACGAGTTGCGGCAAGGACTGGAGGAACTGCTCGGCGATCCGCTCCGTGCCCGGACGTTGGGCGAGGCGGGACGCCAGTTGGCCGAGGAGCGCTTCAGTTGGAGAAAGATCGGTGAGTCCGTCGCCGAAATATACACGCTGAAAACCTCCCGGAAGCGGATTGTCATACTGAACGATTTTCCCGTTACACCCGCTCAGCAGGGCGGCCAAGTGCGTATAGACGCCGTGGCGCGCGAGCTGGCCGGCGAGGGGCAGGCGGTGACGATCCTGGCCCTCACACGGGAAAAGGAGGGGCGCCGCGAGCAACCCTCCCCCAGCGTGGAGGAGCTGAACGTTCCCCGCTCCGCGCTGCACAGGGTTGCCGATGGTGTCCTCGCCCAGATATGCGGCTGCACGGCAGACGATGCCTCGGCCATGCTCTTCACTCGCCGGCTCACTCCGCAACTGCGGCGTGTCCTGCGCCGGGAACTGCGTGGCGCAAAGGATGTTCTCCTTATCCATCCATACCTTGAGCCCGTCACCCGCCAGCTCCCCAAGGGGCGGAATCTCTATTTTGATTCCCTCAATACCGAATACGAACTAAAGAGTGCACTCTATCGAAAAGGGGTGCTCGCGAACAGCATCGTCCGGTGCATCCGCCAGGCGGAAGCACGGGCCTCCCTGCGTTCGCGTGCGGTCTTCTGCGTCAGCGAGGAAAATCGTGCCGACCTTGTGCGCCTGGCACCAGAAATCAGAGATCGATCCTATGTCGCCCCGAATGGCGTCGATTGCGAGAGGGCTTCTGTTCTGCCGCGGGAGGAAAAGCGCGGGCTGCGGCGGCGCGCGGGACTCACCCGCGAATATGTTGCAATCTTTCTCGGCTCCGGGCACCCGCCCAATCATGAAGCGGCGCGCCTTATCATCGACACCATCGCCCGCCAGCATCCCCGCGTTTTGTTTCTACTGGTCGGATCCGTCTGCGGATGGTTCTGGGGGCAGCACGTCCCCGGAAACGTTCTCCTGATGGGCATGGTTTCCGAGAGAGTGAAGAATTTCCTGCTCTCCACGAGCGACTTTGCCCTCAATCCCATGCTGACCGGTTCTGGTACGAGTCTCAAGATGTTCGATTATATGGCGTCCGGTCTTCCTGTGCTCTCCACCGTCATCGGCGCCCGCGGGTTGGACGAAGAAGCGAGAGAGGCAATTTTACTCGTCAAGCCGGCCGAGTTTTCCCGAACTCTGCGCAAACTGATGGCCAATCCGGCTGAATGCGCCGAGCTTTCCCGCAAGGCGAGGGAAGCAGCATTGGAGCAATCGGACTGGCATGTTACACTCCGCCCGATGCGGGAAGTCATCGCCGGAGCGCAGCCGGCCCCCAGCGACGAAATTCGACTGGCAGAGTCTGCAACAGGATAATCGTGAAGTTGACCAAACGGGACACCATGCCGCCAGCAGAAAAACAATCCCCCCAGACAAGGGAGCCCGCCGCGAGACCTCGCCGGGGACACCTTCTCGAAGTCCGGTTCGAGTCGCTCGCCTACGGTGGCGAGGCGATAGCCCGCCATGAGGGTTTTGTTCTATTCACCCGGTACGGGGCTCCGGGCGAGAAGGCCCTCGTTCGTGTTGGACGCGTGAAGAAGAACTACGCCGAGGCCAAGATCGTTAAAATCATAGAGCCGGCTCCTGAGCGCATCGAGCCTTTCTGCCCACTCTTCACCATTTGTGGTGGCTGCAGCTGGCAACACCTTCCGATAGAGGTGCAGCGGTCCTGGAAGCAACGCATCATCCGCGACGCGTTGCGCTCCCTTCCCGGCTGTGAAAGTATCGCTATTCGCCCGCTTGTTCCCAGTCCCGACACCTGGCGGTACCGCAATAAAATGGAGTTCACTTTTTCCAGGGGTGAAGACGGAAAACTTGCCGGAGGATTTCACAAACCTGCAAACTGGCAGGAAATCCTCGACGTGGAGCACTGCTGGCTTGCCCCCGAATCCATGGAACGCATTCTTAGAGCCGCCGTGGCGGAAGGGGATCGCCAGCGTCTATCTGCCTGGGACCCGCGTGTCCACAAGGGGACTCTGCGCCAGCTTGTTCTGCGGCATTGCGTTGAGACTCAGGAAATACTGGCTCTCCTCCTCACAGCAGACGACAATCTCGACTTTTCCGCTTTCCAGGATGCGCTCTTTGCTGCGGAACCAGCGCTTTCCGGCATTGCATGGGGCCGCAACGCGGGAAAAAGCGATGTTGCCCGCGCCGACGAGATATACAAGACTGCCGGCAAGGACAGCTTCGAGGAGCGTCTCGGCGATTTCCGGTTCAATATTTCACTCGGGTCCTTCTTTCAGACCAACACAAGAGGGGCGGAGAAGCTATACGACATTGTCCGCGAAGACCTTGAACTCACCGGCCGCGAGACAGTCCTCGATGCCTACTGTGGCACTGGTACAATTGGCATCTATTGCGGACGGAACGCCCGGCAGGTACTCGGCATTGAGCTTTCACGCGAGGCTGTGTGGGACGCCAGGAGCAACGCCGCAACAAACGGCATGGACAATGCCCTTTTTCTCCCTGGTGACATGAAGAAAACGCTTCCCGTCCTCCTGTCTGCAGTTGAGGGCCGTATCGACAGGCTCGTGGTGGACCCACCGAGGGGCGGTATGGACAAGAAGGCTCTTGCGCAACTGCTTGACCTGCAAGCGCCGGTCCTCGTTTATGTTTCCTGCAATCCCTCCACAATGGCGCGCGATCTGGAAGCGGCCCTCAAGGCGGGATATACGATAGACCACCTCACTCCTGTGGACCTCTTTCCCCAAACCTACCACGTCGAGTGCGTGGCAAGGCTTACGAGGCGGCCATGATCCGTGAGCTGATCGCGCATCGCGGCCTGGTGTTCACGCTCGTCAAGCGCGACCTGAAGGTGCGCTACAAGGCGTCTGCGCTCGGTTTTTTGTGGAGTTTCGGCCGGCCGCTCTTTCTGATGCTGATTATGTGGGCGGTCTTCTCCCGAATCGTCCGTATAGACGAGGGGATGGATATCCCCTATGCGCTGCACCTGTTGACCGGCCTGCTCCCGTGGATGTTTCTGCAGGGCTCTCTTTTCGATGCGCAGGGCACTTTTCTCGTAAACTCAAATGTCGTCAAGAAGGTCTCCGTACCCGCGGCCGCCTTTCCGGCAGCGTGTGTACTTAGCAATCTCGTGCACCTCGTGCTGGCGATGTTTATCCTTTTCGCCTTCATTGCGGGGTATGTCTTCTTCGTGGACCCGCTTCTTGTTCCCGGCTGGGAGGTTGTACTGCTTCCCTCCATTATTTTATTGCAGGCCCTCATGCTTTTCGGTGTATCGCTTTTGGTGTCGGCCCTTAACGTTTTCTACAGGGATGTTGGTTCCATCACGGAAATCACCGTGACCGCGTGGTTCTATCTGACACCGGTGATTTATCCGGTCCAGATGGCGCGCCAGGAGTTAACCACAATACTCGCCAGCGATCTCGTGTATTATATGTATCTGTGCAATCCGATGACTCCGATTATCGTCGCTTACAGGCGTGTCCTTTACGGGAACCACCTCCGCCACGCCCCCGAGGTGTCTGACTATACGCTTATGACCAGTTTGGCGGTCTCGGCGGCCTTTACAGCGATTGTGCTGCTGCTTGCCGTGAAGCTCTTCTCCCGCCTCTCGAAGCGCTTTGCCGATGAACTGTAGGATTGCCGCACTTCCCGCATTTTTTCTGATAGCTGCGATACTTTTGTCGGGCTGTCTCGGTCACGTTACAGGCAACAGTCAGGCGGACGGCTTTTCCCGCGAGGGCGTCGCGTCCTGGTATGGACAGGACTTTCACGGCCGGGAGACGGCCAGTGGCGAAGTGTACGACATGTATGCATTTACGGCAGCCCATGCCAGCCTTCCGTTCGGCACGCATCTCAGAGTAACAAATGTGGAGAACGGCCGGACTGTGGACGTCCGAATCAATGACCGATTCCCCGGCACCAAGGGCAGGGCAATAGACCTCAGCATGGCCAGTTTCGAGAAAATTGCGCCTCTTCACCAGGGGCTTGCCAGAGTCCGGCTGGAGATTCTGCAACAGCCGGAGCCTCGCTGACTTCTGGTGCTGACGCATTCACGGGCACAGTCTGACAGTTCGTCTTGACAGCCGGGCAATCAGGATGCTCGTACTCTATATGATGCATCCATCGGGTTCATCATGCCAGTCCTGTTCGTTGGGTGAACCCGGCTACCAGAAGGAGCTGCGAAAATGACAGAGAAGAAACTTATCGCCGTTGCAGGAGCCACCGGCGCACAGGGCGGAGGCCTCGTCCGCGCAATCTTGAACGACCCGGATGGAGGCTTCGCTGTCCGCGCACTCACGCGAAACCCTGAGTCGGACAAGGCGCGCGAACTCAAGAAACTCGGGGCCGAAGTCGTCGCCGCGGACGTGGATAAGTCCGAAACCATAGAACGCGCTTTTCAAGGAGCCTATGGAGCATTCTGCGTGACCTTCTTCTGGGAACACTTCAACCCCGGGAAGGAAGGCCAGCACGCGGCCGTGCTCGCCCAGGCCGCCAAAAAGGCGAATCTTCAACACGTCATCTGGTCCACCCTTGAAGACACTCGCAAGTGGGTGCCGCT